>DATNFD010000087.1:0-21556 GCA_035606555.1 Occallatibacter sp. | reverse complement strand
TGCTCGCAGGGGAAGTGAAGGATCTTCTGCTTCTCGATGTGACTCCGTTGACTCTGGCGATTGAGACACTGGGCGGCGTGGCGACTCCGATGATTCCCAGGAATACGACGATTCCGACGAAGAAGACGGAGACGTTTTCGACGGCTGCGGACAGTCAGACTGAAGTCGAAGTGCACGTACTGCAGGGCGAGCGTCCGATGGCCGGGCAGAACCGGACTCTTGGCAAGTTCAAGCTGGGGGGCATTCCGCCGGCGCCGCGAGGGATTCCGCAGATCGAGGTTACGTTTGACATCGATGCGAACGGAATTCTGAACGTGACGGCGAAGGACAATGCCACCGGCAAGGACACGCGCATCACGATAACGTCGAGTTCGGGTCTCAGCAAGGAAGAGGTAGAGCGGATGGCGAAGGACGCCGAGTCCCACGCTGCCGAGGACAAGGAGAAGCGCGAGGAGATTGAAGCGCGCAACTCGCTGGACGGATTGGTCTACAACATCGACAAGATGTTGAAGGAGAGCGGCGAGAAGGTGGAGGCTGCCGACAAGACCGAGGTTGAATCGGGTTTGGCAGAAGCGCGGAAGGCTCTGGATGGCGGCAGTGCGGCGGATATGCGCGCGGCACATGAGACGCTGACCAAGGCAAGCCATAAACTGGCCGAGGCGCTGTACAAGGCCAATGCGGCGGGTGCTGCGGCTGGGCAGGGTGCTCCCTCAGCGCAGGCTGATGGAACACCGAACGGCGGCGAGCAGAAGAAAGACAAAGGCGTAATTGATGCTGAGTACGTCGATGTCGATGACAAGAAGTAAGCGGATAGTGCAGTTAGCCTCACTTCTCGAGTGTTAAGCGAAGTTGAAAGCGGGGTGGGCGTTTCGCCCACCCCGACTTGTATGGGATCAAGGGGCGATCAGCCTCGAGGGGCTTTGCCGCAGTAGTTTGTAAGCTAGTTTTGAGATACGAGTCTCTATGGCCACCACAGCGAACAAGGACTATTACGCAGTACTGGGTGTGAAGAAAGCGGCCACGCCGGAGGAGATCCGGAAGGCGTTTCGGAAGGCTGCGCGCAAGTATCATCCCGACGTCAATCCTGGGGATAAGAAGGCGGAAGAAAAGTTCAAAGAGATTTCGGAAGCCAACGATGTACTGAGCGACGAGAAAAAGCGCAAGGTATATGACCAACTTGGCTTCTACTCCGACCAGATCGATCCCGCTCACGCGGAGGCGTATGCCCGCCAGCAGCGGGGCGGGGGCGTTCCAGTCGATTTCGGCGGGTTCGATTTTTCCGGTTTCCAAGGGGGCAGCGCCAGCGCAGGGGCGGGTACTTCGGGCTGGGGAAGTTTCAAAGACATCTTTTCAGGGATTTTCTCGGGCCAGCAGCAACAGCAGCGGCCACACGGACCGCAGGCCGGAACGGATCTGGAGTACCAGGCCACGATCGATTTCTGGTCGGCGATCAGAGGTGGAAAAGCGCGCATACAGATTCACCGGCAGGAGGTCTGTCCGACGTGTCACGGCCAGGCGCAGACTGGCGGACCGATGACCTGCCCCGAGTGCAACGGCACGGGGCAAGTGACGCAGATGGGCGGGCGGATGAAGTTCAATATTCCATGCCCGCGCTGCGGAGGATCAGGACGCGTGACGAGCGATTGTCAGACGTGCCATGGGCAGGGCACGATAAGCCGGACTGAGAGTGTGGAATTTCGTATCAAGGCCGGGACGCGAGACGGACAGCGGATCAGGCTGGCGGGCAAAGGAAACGCGGGTGTTGGCGGCGGCCCTGCAGGCGATCTGTATGTGATCGTGCGGACGGGGACGCACCCTGTTTTCACAAGGGTGGGAGATGATGTCCAGGTCACGATTCCGGTGACCGTGCCGGAGGCTGCGCTTGGCGCGAAGGTGGAAGTGCCGACGATCGACGGGCGGGCGCAGCTGAAGATTCCGCCTGGCACGCAGAATGGGCAGAAGCTGCGGTTGCGCGAGCGCGGTGTGGAGAGCGCGTCTCATCCAGGTCAGCGCGGAGATCAAATCGTGACCGTGCAGGTTGTGATTCCGACGCTGAACGATGAGCGCAGCAGAGAAATCATGCGGGAACTCGGAAAACTGAATGCGCAGGATCCGAGAGCCGCGTTATTCGAGAAGGTATAGACACCGAACGACAGACCGACAGTGGAGCGCGGGCTATGACGGCGAAACGCAAATCGAAGGGTGCTTACATGATCTCGGCTGTTGCCGAGATGTATGAGATTCATCCGCAGACTCTGCGGCTCTATGAGCGCGAAGGATTGTTGAAGCCCTCGCGCACCGAGGGAAACACGCGGCTCTACACGGATGAAGACCTCGAACGGCTGGAGTTTATCCTGAATCTTGCTCGAGATCTCGGCGTGAACATTGCAGGGATTGCAATCATTCTGCAGATGCGTGAACGCATGGAGGAGATGAACCGGCAGATGCAGAGCTTCGTCGAGTATGTTCGAAGCGAGATGTTGACGCGGTTCCAGCAGGCTGCTCCCGGGTCAACCGGGGCTATTGTGCCGCTGCGCAAGCCAGCTGTAGTGCCGAAACAAAACGGTACTAAGCGAGGGTTCTAGGGCGGAGCTTTCCCATTCACGCAACGATTATCCTCATCCTTCTGATCGTGTTTGTCGCCACGGTGATTCGTTCTGCATTCGGCTTTGGCGAAGCGCTGATCGCGGTTCCTCTGCTGGCGTTGTTCATTCCAGTGCAGGTGGGGGCGCCCCTGGCGGTGCTCGTTTCCATCACCATTGCAGCGGTGGTGGTTGTGCAGGACTGGCGGCATATCCACTTGCGAAGCGCCGGATGGCTGGTGCTGTCGACGATCTTCGGCATTCCACTCGGGCTGCTTCTGCTGACGCGCACACCGGAGCACCTGATCAAATTGCTGCTGGGTGGGGTCATCCTGCTGTTTGCGCTGTTTTCTCTGACCGGGGGCTTGAGTTGGGAACTTCGCCATGATAGCCGAGGTTGGATGCTGGCGTGCGGGTTCATCGCGGGTATTCTCGGCGGCGCCTATGGAATGAATGGACCACCGCTGGTGATCTATGGATCGTTGCGCAAGTGGACCGCTCAGCATTTCCGCGCCACACTACAGGCGTACTTCCTTCCGGCAAGCGTACTGGGTATGTGCGGGTATCTGAGCGCCGGGATGTGGACTCCCGTTGTGACCCGCGACTTCCTGCTGTGCCTGCCAGTGATGCTGCCGGCTGTATTTCTGGGAAGGCTCATCAATCATCGGCTTTCCGCGGCCGCATTCTCGACGTATATCTACATCGGATTGGCGGGAATCGGGTTGGCCCTGATGTTACAGCCTCTTCTGCATTTTGGTTGATCGCGGACGCGCCGTGGTTTCAGGAGACGAGATGGGACTCCGATACAATACCGGTAGTCTTCAGTAAAGGGAAACACGCCCGTGGAGTACACCAGATACGCATTGCTTGGGATTGCTCTGCTGGGCACGCTTACATCGACGATCTTTCTTGTGCTGGTTGTTATCGCGGCGATTCGGTTCAAAAGCCGCCCGGCATTGAAGCGTGATGAATCGTTCCTTCCCCCCGTCAGTCTTTTGAAACCGCTTCATGGAGCCGAGCCGGGGCTTCGGGAGTACCTGGAAAGCTTCTTCACGCTCGACTATCCGGAGTTTGAGATTCTGTTTTGCGCGCGCCGGGAATCGGACGCCGGAATCAGGTTAGCGCGGGAGGTTGCTGCCAGGTATCCCGACGTGCCGGTGCGATTTTTATTCTCAGGGGATCCTCCGTGGCCGAACGCGCGGTGTTATTCGCTGTCGCTGATGGCACCGAAGGCGAGCCATGCGTTGCTGGTGATCACAGATAGTGATGTGAGGGTACGTCCGGAATTTCTGCGGGAAGTGGCGGCGCCTTTTGCGGATGAGATGACGGGCGCATCGACTTGCATGTATCGCGGGGATGCTACGGGGCTGGGCTTCTGGGGATTGATGGAAGGCATGGGCATGAGCGTCGAGATGACGGCGGGAGTTGTTACAGCCGACATGCTTGAGGGGATGAAGTTCACGCTTGGGCCTTGCATGTCGGTGAGAAAAGAGGCGCTCGACAGCATTGGCGGATTCGAGCAGCTTGGATATTACTACGCTGATGACTTCATGCTGGGGAACCTGGTCGCGGAGAAGGGCTGGAAGGTATGGCTTTCATCGCACACGATCGATCACTGCATTGTGAATGACGGGTTCTGGCGGAACTTCTCGCACCAGTGGAGTTGGATGAAGTCGACGCGGTTCAGCCGACCTGCGGGGCATCTGGGAACGGGGCTTACGTTTGCGGTGCCATTTGGGATCATGGGACTGGTTTCGGGTCTCTGGATGGGCAATCCGCTGCTGGGGTGGTCGCTGTTCGCGTGGTCATGGCTGTCGCGATCACTGCTGAGCGTGGTTGCAGGCGGATGGGTGGTAAAGGATCCTGCTGCGATTCGGCTGTGCTGGTTGTATCCAGTGCGCGATCTGATGGGCGCGATCCTATGGGCCTTGAGCTATACCAGCCGCGAGGTGGGTTGGCGTGACGATCGGTTCGTGCTGGAGAAGCGCGGGCTGATGCGCAGGATCTCGGGTGGAAACGCGGGGCGCGAGCAGGTTGTGGGATAGCTCCGCAGGGCGTGGCCTGTCTGTATGAATTGCGACGAAATGCAATTGAAGCTAATTGAGTGGCCGATCGGTCCAGAGTTGCTTGTCGGCGATAGATTGGACGGGATAGAGACGTCCCGCCAGAAGTTGTTCGGCCTTGGACTGGTACTCGTCTTGCGCGAAGAGCCATTTGCGCTCGCCAGAACCCCACGCTTTTGAGAGCTGATCTTCGTTGAGGAAAATATCCGGTGCGTCGGGATAGCAGGATCCCCACACGAGCGATGATCCGACGCCGCGCGGCGAGCACCGAGGCATCACCACATACGCCGGCTTACGCAGGAAATTGTGCGTATAGAAGATGACCGACGATGCGTCTGACTGGTCGTGATAAACGATGAAGGAGTCAGAAGGAGAACCGTTGGCGAGGATGGCGTCGGCGAGTTGTTTTGAGCTCAACATCGGATCGAAACGAGCGAAGGCGATGTGAGCGGCGATAAGGAAGAAGGCAAGTGTCACAGCAATGCTGATGGTCGCGGACATGTGTTTCTGACGAACGCGCATGATCCAGCCGAGCGCAGGTCCGATGAGCATAGCAAGAGCCGCAATGATCGCCGGCAGCCGTAATGCGGCGAATGACGGGCCGGTGAGATCGAAGAAATGAGACATCGACAGCGTGTATCCCCCGACGTCACGATGGGCAAGGAGAGTGCCGATATCAGAAACGTAAGGCAGGTTGCGCGACTCCCACAGACAATAGCCGAGAATAGCGGCGATCAGTAACCCCACAATTGTGAAGAATGCCTGCGCGGCGCTGACCCACTTCTGGGAGAGCAGCGGTTTCTGGCCCTCGGGTCCACGGCGTTCCTCAATGCCGGCGAGTGTGGCTGAGAGCAGCATCAACAGCGGCGTCCACGCGGGGAAGGTGTAGTACTCCTGGTTGGTGGAGATTGAAAAGAAGAGTAGTGTGAAACCGGCGAAGAGCGCGAGCAGCCAGGTGGATCGGACGCGGAACTTGTGCCGCTCGACGTATCCGGCGACGTCTTCGCGAACGGCGTGTTCGAGATAGAAGTCGACCGTCTGGCCGGCATCGCGGCGCAGGTGCTGAAGCCAGGTTCGACGCGTTCTCCAGGCAGTGACGAGAAGCGCCGGAGCGAAGAGGCTCCACGGAAAAAGCCAGACGAGATGCGCGAGCCAATACACGAGGACCGGCATTTTGTTGTAGTCGTTCGGAAAGCGGCCACCAATGAAGCGCATCAGGTGCTCATTGATGAAATAGAAGTACCAGAAGCCGTGAACGTTGCCGAGCGTCGGATGGTTGCCGATGGGATGACCTTGATCAGGATTGCGGAGGCCGCAGAGAATGTGCCAGGGAGCTGTAATTGCGAGATAGAAAAGGATTCCCGTGAACGGCTTGAGTTCGCGCCAGCGACGCCACTGTCCGCTCAGCAAGAGCAAGGGAACGGCGGCGCCGAGGAAAAATACGGGTGCAATGAGCCCCTTGGTAAGCGTAGCGAGCGCGAGTGCGGCCCACATCAGGTAAATGCGAATGGGCTGCCGGGTCTCAAGTCCGGTCAAGAAAGACCATAGGGCGAGAAGCAGTAGAAAGCTCAGAAGCGCTTCCGGTATAGCGAAGCGCGTGAAGAGAAATGGTCCAACAGAAGTGAGGACTGCGAGTCCGGCGTAAAGTCCTGCGCGGGAGCCCCAGCCGCGGGAGGTCCAGAGCCAGGCAAGCCAAGCCAGACCAAGCAAAGCGAGGGTGTTAGGCAGGTGAGTGGCGAACACATTCTGGCCGAAGATCTTGTAAAGTCCAGCGGCAAGCCAGTAGGGGAGCGGCGGTTTTTCCAGATAGCGGATCCCATCGAGCTTCATGGTGACCCAGTCGCCGGATTCGGCCATGTGCTGGGCGACCTGGGCATGGGAGGCGTCGACATCGTCGAGCAGCGGAGGGGTGAAAAGCGAGGCAAACTGTACTGACAGAAATATTGCGCCGAGCAGCACCCAGGCCGCCCACCCAAACTGAGAGCGCAGATTTTTCTCCGCGGCAATAGGATGTGTTGCTGTCATGTAAGCCTCTGGAAATCAAGGATAACAGCGGCGAAGACATGCAATCTCACTCGTCGAAATACGTTGAGCACCCGGTGGAAAGCGGCCAGAGTCTAGAATGAGGCGCAGGTTAATCTTTTGTGAACCGTAGCGGCTCATCGACGGAGAGCCAAATGCAGACGCCCCGCGATCGGTTTGCCGAGTGGCCGCAACTCCTTGAGCGCTGCGGGCGCAAGCCGACGCTGAAGAGTGTGCATGCACTTCGCGTGGCGACTCTGCGCATGCAGGTCGAGTCACAACGTAAGTTGGACAACTTACCCGGTGTGAGCCATGAGGCTCAGGCGATACGGCGCTTCGGCAAAGTGGCGCAAAAATTGCGAGATGATCTGGCGCCTGTGCGAGAGCTGCATGTTTGGATCAGCAAACTGCGAAGACTGCGAGAATCGCTGAGGGAGACCCCAGGATACGTGCCACGGTCAACTCGGCAATTGATTCTCCAGGTCGAGCGACTGGAAGATCGGCTGAAGACAAAGCGCAAACGGGCTGCGTTGAAGCTGGAGAAGAAGATTCAAAGGCACCGGCAGGAATTACTGCGGATCTTTCGGAAACTTGAGGAAGGGAATGGCGTGCGGAGCCATGAAGCCCATGCCAATCAATCCGCAAAGCTAGCGAAAGAGTTTGCTGGAATCGCGGCGGAATTCCCGGTGCTCGAATTGAGCAATCTGCACGAATTTCGGAAAGCGCTCAAGAAGATTCGATATGTCGCAGAGATTGATCGCGCCGATCCTGCATGCCGAACGATTGCGACGCAGATGAAGAAGGCGCAGGATGCGATCGGCGATTGGCATGATTGGGAATTGCTGGCGCTCCTGATCGGGCGGAAGAGGCATGGCAAGGATGCTGCACTTGCAGATTTGCTTGGCAACCTTGCGTCGGAAGCTGCCCAATCTGCGATTGCGGTCAGCCAAGCTACGATCCAGCACATGGCTAACCTGAAGCGGGAACAGCACGGGGAGTTCGACCATCTATGCAAGGCGCCGGTGCGTAGTGAAAGAGCGGTTCCGTTGAAGTCTGCCTCGAGCCTCGCTTGAGAACCGCGGAACAGATCGTATTGAGGGAACCCCAGTTGATGCTCGCGGGGGCCGTTTTCGTCCTATTTCCATGTTTGAGGATTATTATCGCGATGGCAAGGGCCAATAGTTCTGTTCATATCGAGCCGCCGAAGCGGATCGTGTATCTTGACGGCAGAACATGATTCCGAATCTCGTGGAGTGATCTTCCTTCCTGATGCCTACGTTCGCCGCAATCGATATCGGATCCAACTCATGCCGTCTCAAGATTGCCAAAGTCGTTTCTCATCAGTTGCGCACCTTACATGAAGATCGCGAGGTAACGCGGTTGGGGGCGAGTGTATTCGCAACCGGGCTGGTGTCTCCGGAAGCGATGGCCGCGACGATTCGGGCCCTGAAGCGCTTTCAACGGTCGGTGCAACAGCACGGGGCGGACCAGGTTCGCGTAGTAGCAACCTCCGCGATGCGCGACGCCCGTAATGGTGCGGCTTTTCAGGCGTGGGTGAAAGCCGAAACCGGCTGGAACATGGAGACCATCTCGGGGCTGGAAGAAGGCCGGTTGATACATCACGGGCTGATGAGCGACCCGGACTCAGCCGGCAAAATACTGCTGATCGACCTTGGCGGCGGAAGCTGCGAGATCACCCTTTCAGAGCGCAAGCGAATCAAAGAAACAATCAGCGTACCACTGGGTGCTGTTCGGTTGACGGAGGAGTTTCTGCAGGTAGACCCGCCCTCGACAGAAGATCTGGCGCGGATGCGACGGATGATTGGCCGCGAACTGCGGCGGGCTCAGCGGAAGATCCAGTCCGGCAGGGTGCAAATGGTAATTGCCACGTCAGGAACAGCCGCGGCGCTCGCGGAAGCATGTGCGGCCGTTCTCGCAAAGCCGGGTAAAGAGATGAAGTGGGCGCGCAGATCAGTTCGAAATGGAGATGCCGGATTTGCGCCAACTGCTTTGGTGCGGAAACTTGCTTCGAAACTCTCACGAATGAGCCTGGCTGAGCGCGAAGCGGTTCCAGGTGTCGGGCCCCGTCGGGCAGAGATCATCACAGCAGGCGCACAGGTTTTCGCGGAATTGCTGGAGAGCTATAACCTATCGGGTTTCCGCTATTCGCCGCTGGGATTGCGGGATGGGATCCTGGCACAGATGCTTGCGGCACAGGATCAGCGCGCGGCGTTGCATCGGCAATTCGAAATGGAACGGTGGGAGTCTGTCGTCACGACTGCCCAACGGTATGGCGTGGATATGCGGCAGGCGGAGCCTGTACGCGGCCATGCGGTGCAGCTGTTTCGCGATCTGAAATCGCTGCATCGAATGCCGGAGGAGTATGAGACGTACCTGGCCGCTGCGGCGGTGCTGCGGGACACTGGCAAATTCATCAATCACCAGGGGCATCATCGGCATACGCAGTACATCGTGTCGATGTCGGAGATGTATGGGTATACGCAGGTGCAGAGGACGATTGTTTCGGCGATTACTCGATACCTCGGAAAGAGCCGTCCGGATCCAAATGACCGCGCTTTGCGCAACATCCCTGCCGAGGAGCACAAGCACGTGGAGCGGGCTGTGGTTTTGCTAAGGCTGGCTGTCGCTCTGAATCAGGACAGAGCGAGCGACGTGCTCAAGGTATCGGCAAAGGTGTATCCCAAACGCGTATATCTCGAAGTCGAGCCGGGGCGGACGGGCGCGGAACTGGAGCTATGGTCGCTCCGGAAAGAATCAGGCTACTTCCGCGAGATTTTCGATCGGGAACTCTTTGCGACGCTTGCATAAATCCAGCGCGCCATCCGTGGATCGATGAGCCACTGCAGCAGGGGTGGATGTTTGTCCATATCGATTCGGGCGACTGAAGCCTTGCGCATGCGGACGCCGGCTCCGCCGTTGCCAGTGATGAGGCGGCCCAGGAACTGAAAGAGATTTGGATTGTGCCCAACGAACATGACGTCTTGCCGGTCGGCGCACTTGTTGATCAGTTTTTGGAAATCGGCGTAAGTGGCGCCGAGATCGAGCGCCTGGCTGACTTCGACCTTGCCTTCGTAGCCGAGTTCATTGCCAACGAACTGGGCGGTTTGAAGTGCGCGCTTCAGAGGACTTGAAACGATGATGTCGGGTTGAACCTTGAGGGCGCCGAGAAGCCGGCCAATCAGCATGCATTGTTCTTTGCCTTCCGCAATGAGGCCGCGTTTGGCATCGAGCTTTGCGCTTTCACGTGGAACGCCGGCGTTTGCATGACGCATCAGGTAGAGGTTCATGGTGGGGGATGACCGAAACAGAGGCGGAACAACTCACGCCGGCAAGAAACAGGCGCGGCTTGATTGCCACTTCCTTTTCGATCATTTTAACACAATCTTAACAATTTATGGGCTGCGGTACGTGGATGGATGTTATTCATTCAGAGCAATTTAGCGGATACCTTATTGCGGCGCGGTCAGGCGGGGGAAACATGTCCGGCCGGGATCGTCGCCGGTCGGTTGCCATAATTCGCTGATAAGCAGGCCTCCAAGCCATTGCTGCTGATCCATCAGATTCCAACCTGATTCCGAGAGGGCCTCCCGGTGGTTGGGAAGTTCCCGGATGCGAAGGTTGGTCAGCAGGCCGAATGCGAAATAGAGGCCGGAAATCAGCGGGCGGGCAATCAGGCGGCCGCAGAGGTTAGACGGAATTCTGAATTCTGAGATTAACCACCGAGCGTCTGAGCCGACATAGTGGCGAAGGAGGGTTGCGAGATTTCTGACCTCGTCATTGTTGAGGCAGTCGAGGAAGAAGTGCGTGGCAATCAAATCATAACGAGGCTGAGGCGGCTGAAAACTGCGGATGTCTGCCAGATGGATGCGAACCCGAGACGAATCTGCGCGTCTTTCAAGCTGGTGCAGCATGGCTTGGCTGACATCAACGGCATCGACTTTGATGATGGGATCAGCTTGAATGAGGCGCGCGATGAAACGGCCGTCTCCGTCTCCGAGGATAAGGCCCAGGCGGCGCTGACCAAGACTGGAGAGGAAAGAGCAGCGGCAACGTTGAAGGAAGGGGCCAAAGGTCAGCCACTCCATCCAGCGGTATATGCGAGCGAGCTGGTTGAAATCCGCGGGTGCGGAGGTAACCGTCTGGTCATGGACGAGGATTTCGATCACAGAGATCCGGCACCAGGAATGAGCAGAATCGCGGGAATAAGGAGAACAACATCGGCCAGGGCCCGAAGGGTAAGAGAATCAAAGCGGCTGCGCAGCCGGTGCAGGAGGAGAAGAAGAAGCGCACTGCAGGCAGCGCAGATGAGCAAGATTGATGAAGGCGCAAAGCTTGGAGCAAGGATGATCGCCAGCCCGAGGCCAAAGAGAGCGAGAAGGAGTGCCACGGCGGGAAGGTTGATGGAGTGTTTTTCGGATTCCCATCCTGCAATCGCGGTGCAATTCAACCAGGCAAGCACTGCCAGGAACACTATGGTGAGGACGATTGGCCATCTGCGCGAAGGTGAATGAAGAAGGGGTAGCGTCGGACCTGAACATCCAGCGGCGAATAAGATCCCAACAAGAAATTCCTTCGAGACGATCCGGCGAGCCCAGCGTGGGATAGGCGCAGGGGCGTGTACTCCCGAGAAATAGGCGAGGGCGGCTGTAGCGATGAGGGAATTGCGTTCGCGCGCGGCCAGTGACATCAGCCCGAAAATCATTCCCGCTGAGCATGCGGCAGTTAATGCAGTAAGTGGGATGAGGGTATGGCGGTGACGCCAGTGAAAGTAGTGGCGTTCGCGCAGGACACCATGGTTATGCGTTCTGATCGCGGCGCGTGTGTCCAGCAGCCGATCGCCTACGTAGACTGTCCATGTTCCGCAAGCGAGCAGCAGTGGAACCCATGGTTTCAAGTGGTTTCCAGCAGAGTGCGCGATGGCGAGAGCCCAAACAATTGCGACCGTAGGCGCGTCGAGACTGGCGAGGTGCCAGAACGCGAGCACTCGACCTGGAATTCTCCGCAGCTGGGAACAGGTTGTGCGAGTGTTTGGACGAAGTGTTTGTGAACTAAGGAGGGAAGAAGCCACACTCCTGATTCTAGAGTGTGGGTCTGCGGCTGGGGTTGCATGAGGACTCTCCCATATCTCCAGGCCACTTCAACTGCTGCCGTATCGGGCTTGTTCGCCCTCGGACAGACGAAGCGGATGGAGAGCGCTCCAGCGATCAATCGAGAGAATTGAGAGAGAGGCTTTTGGGCGGCCTAGCCTTCGACGGAGTTATCGTCTTCGCAGCAGCGACGATTCTCCAGAAGTACAATCTGTTTGCTCAAGGCGTGCTTGAACTCAAGCACACCTGGGAGCTGCAGATCGAGGCCTTCCGTTTCGTCAATACACTCGATGTTGGCCCGAAGCGTTTCAGCCAGGTAGATTGTGGTGAACACTTGCATAGCGTACTTCCAATCGTCCCACAATTCTGCTCGCAAGAGGCGTTCCAGTTGGTGACATCCGTCACCGCCCTTCCGGTGACGGAGACAATTCCTTCTCTAGCGGCGTTGCGCGGAGACTGCATCGGGTGCAAGTGAGAGCAGTCAAAAATCGATCGGGAATCGATCGGGAATCGATCAGATTTCCCCATGAGCCTGCACGGCCTCAGACGCGAGTACATCGATGGCACCATTGATGCACTTTTTCAAGTCCACCACGGCCTTGCCATCTTTTCCCGGGTAAATTGTGTGCTCCAGGAGATACAACGTACTTTTAAGGATTTCTATAACGTTCAATGGAATTTCGTATGGCATCGCCTTTCACCATGTGAGCGAATTTACTGAAATGACATCCCCGTCATGATAGATGCGAAGAAACCGCGGGGTGGTTTGCTGGTTGTTGAAATTGAATCGGCATTCACCTATCGCGATTTAGTCGGCTTGCTTGATACGTTGTCGCAGCGCGGTGGTTGCAACGCGATGGCAGCGCAGACAGAGGGTACGGAGGTTCGATAGATCGCATTCTCCGCCGCCTTCGATGACAGGCACAATGTGGTCGGCATCCCATAGCGACTTGCGCGACCGGGTGCGTAGCCCCCAATGAGCGAGTAGAGAATCGCGGTTGGTACCGCGAGAAAAGCGGAGCTTTCTTGCAGCGGCAACGGTGTCGACGGTGCATAGGGAGCAGACACCGCGATCCCGTTCGAACACCTGTTCGCGCAGGTATGCGGGCTGACTCCGCAATTTCCATTCGTGCACGCAAAATTCCGAACAGAATGTGAAGCGTCCGCGCGGGACTTCCAGGGAGCACCATCGGCAGAGCCCGCGACCGTTCGGCCCCCGTGGAGCAGACTTGCGGTCTACCCAACCGCCCTTCATGGCACGCATGTTACTCACAGGTCGTTTGTAAACCCACGAACGGGCCTCCAACTCTACAGAACGAGGGCGAAGTACAAAGATTGATACGTTTCTTATGCTGAGAAGGAGAGATGGCAGCGCCTGAAGAATAGCCCGCATCAGAGTAGCTTGTGGGCCCCGCGCAGTCGACCATTGCGGCCGAAGATTTGCTGAGGCGAGGGACCGCGCCTGCAAATTCTGATCTTCAGATGCCGCGGGCCATGGTGGTTGTGGCGCATGCCGATGACGAGACAATCGCGCTGGGGGCGAGGATGGCGCGACTCCGCACAGCTCATTTTGTTCACGTAACGGACGGCGCTCCGCGCGATGAACATGACAGCCAGGCACACGGCTTTCAGACCCTTGATGATTATCGCCAGGCGAGAGCAAGCGAACTCGCCCGAATGTTCGCAGAAGCGGGGCTTCAGGGCGTCAGTCGGAGCTGTCTCGGGTTTCCCGATCAGGAGGCGAGCCTGAATCTGATTGAAATGACGCAGCGGGTTGCGCATGAGATCGCTGATCACGATCCGGAGGTCATTTTCACTCACCCCTACGAGGGCGGACATCCAGACCATGACGCATGCGCATTTGCCGTACACAACGCCGTGGCGCTGAACCGGGCTCGAGGAGGGGGAAGACCTCTCGTGATCGAAGCGGATTTTTATCATGCGGGGCGCGGCGGGTTTCAGGTGGGGGGGGTCCTGGAACAGGATGGATACATGCCAGAGATAATCTATGAACTTTCCGAGGCCGAGAGAACGCTGAAGAGCAAACTGGTCGCGTGCTTCACGACTCAGCGTGAGACGCTGAAGGCATTTGACGATGTGGCTGAGAGGTTTCGCATCGCGCCTGTCTATGACTTCACTCGTCCCCCCCATGAAGGAAAGCTGCTGTACGAGAACTATCCCTGGGGAATGAATTCAGTCCGTTTCTGTCAACTTGCTCAAGAAGCTGAATGGGAACTGCACAACACAGCGGTGAGGGGATTGTGACAACGGTTTTGAGTATTGCGTATCCCTTCGCTCCGGTAGGTCCGAACCTTGTAGGCGGCGCGGAGCAGATTCTTTGGGACCTGGACCGGGCGATTGTTGCCGCGGGGCACCGTTCGCTGGTGGTAGCGTGTGAGGGATCAAAACCGGCAGGTTGCCTCTTCGCCGTGTCTCTGCCGAACCGCGAATCGTGGGATGAGGTGGACCGGGAATGGTGCCGGTCACAGTTTCAAGCCGCAGTCAGCAAGGCCCTGGCTTCGGAACCGGTTGACATCGTGCATGTGCACAGCATGGATCTGTATGGATACGATTTTCCATCCGGGATTCCGTTGCTGATGACGCTTCATCTTCCAATCGACTGGTATATGCACGAGGCCTTTACGAAGTACAGAAACCAGGCTAAGTTCTGCTACGTGTCGGAGAGCCAGAGGCGCGCCGGTCTCGCAAGGTTTGGCGATGCCCCGGTGATCGGAAATGGAGTCGAGATTCCGCCGATCAAATCCTATTGTGAGAAATCGGATTTTGCCCTGGTGATGGGGCGGATTTGTCCAGAGAAGAATGCGCACAGTGCACTGGAAGCAGGGACAAAAGCCGAGCTTCGGGTGATCATTGGCGGACAAGTATATCCGTACCGTGCACACCGTCAGTACTTCGAAGAGAAGATTCGACCGCAGCTGAACAACAAAGGATCGGCGGGGAGTCACCAGTTTGTTGGGCCTCTTACGCCGGAAAGCAGATGCGAATTGCTATCGCAGGCAAGGTGCCTGCTGCATCCGACCCTCGCCCCGGAGACGAGTTCACTCGTTGCCATGGAAGCCCTGGCTGCGGGAACGCCGGTAATTGCGTACAGGTCTGGAGCGCTGCAGGAGATTGTCGAAGACGGCGTGACTGGATTCCTGGTGAACGACGTTGAAGGAATGGCGGAGGCTATTCGAAAGGTTAATGCGATTTCGCCGGCTGCGTGCCGCGAAGCGGCGGAAAGACGCTTCTCAAAAGAGCGCATGATCGAGGGGTATTTCGATCTGTACGACAGGATTGTTAAGGAAAGGCCGAGGCAGCACGTTGTCAAGTTCATGCTGCTTCGGTCGGCAGAAGAACTGAGCGATTTTGTCCCGGCATGGCGACGCCTGTGGCTCCGCGATCCACGAGCGACGCCGTTTCAGAACCCGGATTGGCTTCTGCCGTGGTGGCGGCAATTTGGGACTGAGGAACTGCGTTCCGTAGTGATTGAACGTGGTGGGGAACCAATCGGGTTTCTGCCGTTCTACATCTACCAGCAGACAAAGACACACCCACGACAACTGCTTCCACTCGGAGTGGGAACAAGCGATTATCTGGACGGTGTGTTTGCACCGGACTGTTCCATCGACGAAATAGCCGGTGCACGGAACTTCTTAATGCGAGATGCAGAATATGACGTATTCTGCGCAACGCAATTGCCGGAACATTCACGGCTGCTTCGCGCGCTGAAGGAGTCGTCCCGGATCGGCCATCCGGGGTCTGTCGAGCCTGTTGTCGTATCGCAATCGGACGGTTGTTCGCGGATGCCCGCGGTCAGAATGGCAGAACTCCCCCAGAAGATCCGACGAAACGCGATGTACTACCGGAACCGGGCGCAGCGGTTGGGGCAGTTGGAGATGGTGCAGGCCGACGAGTCTAATTGGGAGGAACTCTTCGAAGAACTAAGACGATTGCATACATTGCGATGGCAGACGCGCGGCGAAGATGGAATCCTGATGGACGAGCGCGTTGTACGGTGGCATCGTGAGGCGATTCCCCTGCTGCTGAAGAGCGGCCTGGTGCGATTGATGGGGCTAAAGATGAATAGGCAAACGATCGCGGTTCTCTACTCGTTGATCGATAGCGTGCCGGCTGGCGGCACCCAGTATTTCTACATCACTGCTTACTCGCCTGAGTATGCGGACCTGAGGCCCGGCACGCTGCTGATTGCCTATGCTGTTGAGCAAGCGGCAAAGGAAGGCGTCGCCACAATTGATATGCTGCGTGGCGAAGAACGCTATAAGCAGATCTGGCACATGGAAAAGGTACCGACATGGTCCGTGACAGAATGGGCGCCAAGCAGCGTGAAGCCTGAACATGAAGAGACGGCGGCCTGAGCTACCGTCTCTTCAAACCTGAAAACTACTTCGAACCTCGGCCAGCCTGCGGTTCATTATCGCCTCTGACGACGTTGGTATCACGCGCCGGTTGGAAGGGATCTTCGTTGTCGTCAGACTTCGGCTTCTCTGGCGCGATCTGCTTGCTCCGGTCGGGCTCCGGTGGAATCTTCATGTCATAGTGAAGGGGATCGGGAGGCTGTTCCGGCATCGCAGTTCTCCTGAGTGCCTTGGATGCGAGCTCGTCGCTCTATGCTCTATTTCGTAGACGGTTTCGCTTTCTCGAGGTCTTTGGCGCTGGAGAGATGTTTTTCCAGTACCGGGAGAGCTGTCTGAGCATAGGACTTGATCGCATCATTCTGAGCGTCGGATGCCTCTTTTTTGTAGATCTCAATAGCCTTGGTATGTCCGGCCACCATCTCGTGCGCATATTTGCGATCGAAGGCGGCGCCTTTGAGTTTCTGGAAGGGGTCGATCATCTTGTTGTGTTCGCTATCGATCGCGTTGGGAACGTTGAGGCTCGACTGTTTGGCAGCCGCTGAGAGCTCTCGGTAGTCAGCAGTATGGTCGGTCACCAGGGTTGACGCGTAATCCTTGGTTTCCTGCGAAGATGCCGCATCGGCAGCGAGCTGGCCGAGATTAGCTTCCACCATGTCTGTCTGTGCGGCGAAGTCTACAAATTGCTGGTCGGTCATGGCTTTTCCCGTAGTTGCCTTTTTCTGGCCAAGCAAAGGCAGGGAGGCGAGGACGATACAGCAGACTACGGCGAGAGTACGCTTCATGAATTTTCTCCTGATTGAGATTTCAAAACGCGTGGGTGTCCGCGGCGACGAGAAACCGGATTGCAAGGGAATTGGTTCAATGAATCACCGGCAGTCGTGAGCGGCAGGGCTGACGAAGCCGCGAATCCCATGACCGAGATTTGGATGCAGTTTCGGGATCGAGGGTATGTTCGAATGCGCTTAAGGCATCCTGAACTTGAAGTTAATCGGCGGCGTGCGCGGGCTCGGGAGCTTTCCTGCCAGGTCGTTTGCGAGGGGATGCGGCTACAAGAACATTTGGTTCAGGGATTGCGCTTAGCTCAGCTTTACCCTCAGCAAGCATCATCAGGAAATCCTGAGCGGAGAATGCGAAGCCGTCTTTTGGAACTGTTGCGCGACGGTAGGTGCCGTCGGGCTGCTGGAGGCGGGCCTTGACGGTGTCAGCCAGATAGGCGGGGAGAATCTCGTCATGGATACGAGCCTTCACCGCCGCATCTTTGACGGGGAACACAACTTCGCAACGTTCGAAGAGATTGCGCGGCATCCAGTCGGCCGAGCCGAGATAGACTTCATCGTTTCCGCCGTTCGCGAAGTGGAAGATGCGGGAGTGCTCGAGGAACCGTCCGACGATGGACCGGACGCGAATACGCTTTGAGAGTCCTGGAACGCCGGGACGCAGGATGGAAAGGCCGCGGATAATCAGGTCGATTTCGACTCCGGCATTCGAAGCATCGTAGAGTGCCTCGATGACGCTGGGCTCGAGGAGTGCGTTCATCTTGGCGATGATATGAGCGGGGCGGCGTGCGCGGGCATGTTCCATTTCTCGCCGAATCAGACGCAGGAAGCTTTCAGCCATGGTGAGCGGAGCTACGAGGAGCGGGCTGTAGTCGTCGATTTCGGCATGTGCCGTCAGATAGTTGAAGACCATATGCACGCGCTCGGTGATCTGCGGATCGCAGGTCAACAGGCTTAGATCGGTATAAAAGCGCGCAGTGATTGGGTTGTAGTTCCCGGTGCCCAGATGGCAGTAGCGTCGGGTGACTCCATCTTCATCGCGGCGAACAAGCAGAGCGAGCTTGCAATGGGTTTTCAAGCCAACCACGCCGTGGAAAACCTGCACTCCGGCATCTTCCATGTTGCGCGCCCAGCGGATGTTGGATGCTTCATCGAAACGTGCCATCAGTTCAACGACAAGCGTAGTTTCCTTGGTGGCCGCGGCTTCAATCAACGCGGAGAAGACGGGTGAATCCTGACTCGTACGGTAGAGCGTCTGCTTCATACTGACGACCGCCGAATCTTCAGCGCCTTGCTGAATGAAGTCGACCACCGCTTCGTAGGAGTCGTAGGGGTGGTGGAGCAGAATGTCGTGCTGGCGCAACTCATCGAAGATGTTGGTTGATTTGCGGCTGAGATGGAGCGCTCGCGGAGTGAAGGGCGGGTACTTGAGATCTGCGCGATTGATGTCGCTGTAGAAGAACATTACGCGCGAAAGGTTGACGGGGCCTTCGCCCCGGAAGACCTGATCTTCATCCAGTTCGAAATTGACACGAAGGCGCTCGACGATTTCAGGATCGGCTCCGGATTCAATTTCGAGACGGACAGAGTCGCCTTTGCGGCGATTTGTCAATTCGACCCGAACCGTTTCGAGAAGGGATCGAGCCTCTTCTTCTTCGATGTACAGGTTTGAGTTCCGCGTGACACGAAAAGCGACGCGGGATTGAACTTCATATCCACGATACATGCCGGCAAGGTTCTGGGCGATGAGGTCTTGAAGCAGAAGGTAATCGAAATTGCCATCCTCCGCGGGCAGGCGAACAAAGCGCGGAAGCGCGCGAGGTACGGTAACCACGCCAAGGACCAGGGGGCCTGAACTCTTGCGCTTTCGGCGAAGCAGCAGAGCGAGACACAGCGCCTTGTTCAGCACGCGGGGAAATGGATGAGCCGGATCAATGGCGATTGGGGTAAGAAGCGGGTCAACATCGCGCTGGAAATAGCCTTGCGCGTAGGCGCGCTGATCGGAATCCAGCTCGTTCCATTGGAGCAGGCGAATACCCTGATTTCGCAACTCGGGAAGAAGCAGGTGGTTCCAGCAGCGATACTGGGCCTCGACGAACTTGTGGATTTCGGCCGTGAGGGCCGCGAGGGATTCATCGGGGCGGAGGCCGTCGTACCCGGGCTCTCGATAGCCATCTTCGATGCGCTGCATCAGGCTGGCCTGGCGGATCTCGACGTACTCGTCGAGGTTGGAGGCGGTAATGGCGAGGAACTTGACCCGCTCCAGCAGTGGATTGGTGGGGTCTTCGGCTTCTTCGAGGACGCGACGATTGAACTGCATCCAGGAGTAGTCGCGTCCCGTAAAGAGCCTTTGTTTCTGCTTCGTTCGAGCCATTGGATCGGTACAAACCGTGATGGAAAGTCTACAGCGTCTTGCCCGTGAACTGGAATGCGAAGGTGTGAAAGCCACTGCAGGCCATGCTTGCAGGTCCAGGTCACAACTAAGACTAAGTTAGTGCGAAAGGCCTCGGAACCGGATGGGAACCGCGATTGACCCGGGGCCGGGGACGGGTGGAGGATAAAGATTCGATACAGTCTGCGTTCTTCCCAAGCGAGGTGCTCAAATTATGTCTCATGATTCGGACACGAAGGATGTTTTGATTCCCAGCCAACCAGTTCCGGCGGGCGCCGAGGAGTTGTCGCAGAAAGTGCAAGGATTGCTGGATGGCCAGCCGAAGGACGAGGCGACGGTTTCGAAAACGCTGGGCGGAATGGACGCGCTGCTCGATGTAATTGCCGCCGGACTGTACAGTATGGCTTCCATGCTGGTTGGCGAGGGCGAGGACAGCATTCAACTAGTGGAAACGGCGGTTGCGAGGACGGATCTTTCGGCGTGCAGCAATGCCGAGGAGGCCCGGAAGAGCAGCCGTAAGGCACTTTGCGGGGCGGCCATTGAACGGATATCCGAGCGCAATCCGGGGAGCCTCGCGGCGCCGGAATGGCTGGAGCATGCGGCTACATGCATCGAGGATGACGACTTGGAGTCCGCGGGGATCTCGAGAGCTGAACTGGAGAGTATGCTCGCCGGGCCGAATCGCGAGCGTATCAAGAAATGGATCGAGGGTCTGGCCACGGAGACCCGGGTCATTTTTGTGCTGAGGGCGGTGGCCGGATTTTCCGCAAACGAGACGGCGGAGATTCTGGCCAGCCATGGCGGCGAGGGTGCAGAGCGCTGGAATGGCGATGCAGTCCGGGAAATCTTCCGGCAGGGATTGTGCTCTCTGGCATCGCAGTTGATCAATGCCGTAAGGTGAGGGAAAGGGATTCGCTCAGGCCCATGGTGATGTGAATCACCGCCTTAAGGCTATCTGGACGTGGATGCGTCTCCATTTCCGGCAAAACGAGTGTTTCTTTCGATACACTTGACATAAAGAACCTGCCTGCCCGCGTCGGGCATCTACTGAAATGCAAACAAATAGCTCCGGCGGATTTCCGAAAGCCAGGATTTCAAGGATCGATGTCCTCAGACTGCAGAAAGTACCCTAAACAACTTTTTTTGTGCGCGGGGCTGGCGGTGATTGCCGGAAGTCTGACGCCAAGAGCGCTGATTGCACAGCAGTTGCCCAGTTCTGTGCCGGGGCAGTCGGCTGGTCCGACGGCCGGGAGTTTTCAAGGAAGTGTAACCACCGGAAACGCGACCGCGCAGCAACTCGATCTCTCGCTGGATGATGCGATCCAGCGCGGCGTGAAGAACAATTTGGGCGCGATTTTGAGCGGTACGCAAACGGCTTCTGCACGGGCGCAAAAGCTTGGCCAGCTGCAGCCTCTACTCCCCGATGTGGAATTTAACGCTCGGGAAGCGGAGATGCAGGTAGATCTCGCGGCTCAGGGCTTGCGAATTCCCGGATTTCCTACCATCATCGGCCCATTTGGTTATACCGATCTACGTGCATCCTTGAGTTGGTCTCTGCTGGATCTGAAAGCATTGCGCTCATATATGGCTGCGAAGCATCAGTTCAACGCGGCTCGACTCTCGGAGCAGGATGCGCGGGACATGGTGGTACTGACGGTGGGAAATGCGTACATGCTGGTCCTCGCCGATCAAGGCCGCGTGGAGAGCTATCAGGCGCAGGTGGCCACAGCGAAGGTTTCTCTTGATCAGGCCAATGCGAATCATGAGGCAGGAACAGCTCCAAAGCTCGATGTGTTGCGCGCCCAGGTGGATTACCAGTCACTGCAACAGCAGTTGATCGTGGCCCAGAATAGTCTCGAGAAGGACAAGCTGGCGCTGGCGCGAGCGATCGGTCTGCCGCTCGATCAGAAATTTAGTCTCTCAGACAAAGCTCCGTATGGTGTTTTCGATCATCTTGATATCGATGCCACGATCAAGCAGGCGCATGCCAATCGCAAAGATCTGGCCGCAATGGTGGAGCAGATGAAGGCCGCCGAGGAACAGCGCAAGGGCGCGACAGCGGACCGGTATCCGACCATCAAGGTCGATGCGGATTACGGAGACATTGGTGTCAATGTGCGACATTCGCACGGGACTGGTGATGCGCAGGGAACGCTCAGTGTGCCGATCTTCAAGGAATTTGCGCTTCGAGGCGAGGCGGAGGTAGCGCAGTCGCAGCTTGAGACGCAGCGGGC
>DATNFD010000086.1:0-15122 GCA_035606555.1 Occallatibacter sp. | reverse complement strand
TGATTATTGGCTAATGGATCAAAGCGGAAATCGAGTCGCAATCAATTCAGCGATGTTCCTTGTGGCGTCTCGGACGGGCAGTTTGTCCGGACGGAAGGATTGGTGAGATCTCCTTACATTCACACGGAATTCAGCAGAAAGCGACCAACGAGCGGATTTAACGCAGAAGAGCATGGCAATTAGTTGCAGAGGGTTCCGAACTCTGCATTTCTAATCGCTTCCGTTCTCATTCATTCATTGATTCGAGGGAAGTGCGTTCGAACTCCCCTATGTGTATTTCGACCGTGTGAAGGTCCGAGAATCATAGAGTCGGCTTTGGTGCCGAATTTCAGACACGGAACGTAAAAGCCCCGGCGGAATATTCGGGCCTTTTACGTTGCGCTTAGAGACAGTTGAATTTCAGGCCACCATGCTTGAAACCCGATTTTTAACCTGGGCGTTGATCCATTCGAAAGTCTTCCGGAGTCCTTCTTCGAGCGGACGCGACGGAGCCCAGCCGAGTTTCTGAGCAATAAGTTTATTCTCGGAGTTGCGACCGCGAACACCAAGAGGACCTGGGATGTGACGAAGGCGCAGATTCTTGCCTGCGATCCGCATCGCCATTTCGGCGAGTTGATTGATGGAAACCATCTCCTCGGAGCCGATGTTCACGGGACCTGCGAAGTCGGATTCCATAAACCTGCGCACGCCCTCGACGCATTCATCTATATAAAGGAAGGAACGCGTCTGCTTGCCGTCGCCCCAGATCTCGATTTCGCCATCGGCGGGTGCCTCGGCGACTTTGCGGCAGATAGCCGCCGGAGCTTTCTCTCGGCCACCGTCCCACGTGCCCTCGGGTCCAAAGATGTTGTGGAACCGCGCTACGTGGACTTCGAGCCCGTAGTTACGGGCGTAAGACATATAGAGACGCTCACTGAAAAGCTTCTCCCAACCGTATTCGCTGTCAGGGGCAGCAGGATAAGCGGATGCCTCGGTGCAGACTGGATTGTCCGGGTCTTCCTGGTTGTATGCCGGGTAGATGCAAGCGGAGGATGAATAAAAGAGGCGCTTGACCCCAGCTTTGCGGCCCTCTTCAAGAACATTCAGATTGATGCTGGCGGAGTTGTGCATGACATCGGCATCGTGGTCGCCAGTGAAGATATAGCCCGCTCCGCCCATATCGGCGGCGAGCTGATAAACGTCTTCGATGGTATCGACTACCTGGCGAGCAACCTGCGGGTCGCGGAGGTCTGCCTGAATGAATTCGTGACAGGCTGTTTTTGAGAACTCGGGATTCTTGAGGTCGACGCCACGGACCCAGAAGCCCTCGTTCGCCAAACGTCTTGCAAGATGACTCCCAATAAATCCGCCAGCACCACAAACCAATGCACGCTTCACAGATTGCTCCTTGATGCACAACATGCCCGCCAAACCGTCGAGGTAAAAAGGCCACAGCTAAATGACCGCTTTGCGGGGATTCTGATGTGCTGAATGTAAGACACCTCGGCGTTGAGAGGGGAGATGCCGTTTTCCTCCGCTACGGTTGCCTTCAGGTATAGCCGACAGCGGAAACCTCCCACTCCAAGGTAACAAACAGAGCGCGTTCGAGCGCAGAAGGGACGAGAAGCCGTCCCGAAAGTACTAAGAACTAAGACGCGCGTTCAAACTGATCTGAATCGGGGTGGGCCATTGGAAGACCCTTGAGGAATTGAGCGAGCTTAGTGAGGTCCATGCGATTGTTTGTGCTGATGGGGCCATCTGCATTCTCTTCTGCAGCATTCTGCAGGAAAGTGAAGCCGACGCCGTCATCTCCCACGCGCACGACAGTTGCTTGGACCGTTAGGGTACGGCCCAGAGCTGCCTCGTCTGTTCGTTCCAGGGTAACGGGAAACGATGTACCGGGAATCCAGCGGTCTTCTGTGATCATGTAGAATCCCGCGACGCTGACATCCCCCACCGTGTATTCCTTCGACGAGCGAACCATGCCGAGCCAGACAGTGAGAGGCGGCATGGTGTGGCGGTTCGCGACACGCTGGTCTGGACAAATCCAACGGATCAGTCGCTTCATCAGTGGCTCCTTCGCGCGAGGTGATGTCATGGTTCTCTCCGATAGTGGTGGCGCAGAATTGATGACCCTGATCTCAGCGAATTTCGGGACCGTAAGGTGAGAGTCCGTACTGCTTCCATCTTTTAAATTCATAGTGGCAGATTCCTTTCCCGCACACCAGTAGTTAGGCCAGTCATTTTTGGCGGCTTGAGAATTTACGGTAGCATCTGGCGAAACCTGATCCCATCCCTCGTAAGTTGAACCGGGACAAAAACCTGACGTATTTGATCGGAGATTACTTAGGTGGCATGAACCTTGGTAATAGGATCAGATTAGAGGAACCGAGCCAGCGCGAACTTATCGGTCGCCTGTGATGGCTGGATGTCGTGGCTGACGCGGCTGAGAGTCTCGGCCATCACAAACTCGGCAGCAACTCCATCTGACCCGCGTCGCACGATTCTGGAAAGGACATTGATCGATTGCTTGCGTTCGCCGCGAGCGCACGGCTTCTGCAAAGTCATCTGGATCATAGTGCCCGGCATCCAGCGATCTTCAGTGAGTAAGTACATGCCCGTCATGCTGATATCGGCAACTTCATGAGGCTTAGGTGCGCCACCGGTGAAGTAGTGGGCGACCATCCCCGGAACATACCGCCGGCCATTTCGACGGCGGTCACTCGGAGTTGCCATGGGATTAAGCCACTGCTTGAATCGGGTTCGAAAGCTGCTGGCGTAGAGTTCGACCTTGGCTTTTTCCGCTTTTTCCGGTCGAAGTTGCGGGGCGGGGTTCGAGGTGACGCTCGCCCTTCGCTTTGGCGGTTCCGACGATGATGACGTTGTGTCTTGGCTCAGGAACTTGGAAGACGTTGTTGGATGCGAGACGGGAACGAGCGGCTGAACCGGCGCAGAAATGGAGACTGATTGCTTGTTGACCAACGTGGCCGAGGGCAAGGTTGCAACTGACGATTTTTCGGGGAGTTCGTCGGGCCCCGGAACAGTGTGGTCGGGCTTGCCTTGCTGAACTCTTTGGAGTTTCTCCTGCAGCGAAGCGACGAAATCTCCTGGCGTGTGTTTCTCTGGAGCGTCCTGGGCCCCCATAACAGGTTTCGGCGCGGAGGCAGTTTCCTTGGGAGGCAGATTGCCCGATGTACGAACGGAACCGTCTTGGGTTCTTGTCTGCGATTCTGCATCTTGAACGGAGGGCCGCGCGGCGGGTTCGGTTTCACCTTGTGGGGCCGAGAAGGATTGCTTTTCAGGTGCTGGTGCGAGTTTGGCGAGGTGTGAGGCCGCTGGCCCTGATTTGGCCTCTACCGATTTATTCCCAGTACTTCGGACGAGGGGTGCTGCCGGCGAAGCAGGGCGCCCAGACGTGGCAAGTGGCGCCACCGCGGTGGGCATGCTCACTTGCCACATGCCATACGGCACGGCAGTAAACGTGTTTGCTGGAGGAAGCTGGGGAATCGCAAGGCGGGAAACGGCAGCAGCCTTGGGCTTCTCCTGAGAATTCTGTTTCGATTTCGAACCAGGCTTGTCCGAGGCAGCAGACACGGCTCTTGATTTCGGCTGGACTGCGGATGGCGCTATCTCTTGCGCGGCAGTCGGCGGAAGTTCGGCAGGTTCAGTTGAGCGATTGGGGGCGGTTGCCTTGCTGCCATTCGGCTTTCCGTTACGGGGCGAGGAAACGGGTTTGGGAACGGGAACTGCGGCGGGAGAAGGCGGACGCTCCAGTTGGGAGGCTTGCACCGGCGCGGTAGACACCACCCAATTCGAGAAGAGATCCTCGGGATCGATGTGGTGCTCGACGATGGTAGCGGGAATATGCCGAACGAAATCGAAGACCGCTTCCCTCACGTCCATCGACGGTCCGGGAGAGAATTGTCCCGGGTGGCGTGAAACAGCCACAGCATCCTGGGAATGCGATGCCGACGGGAGCGGAGGAAGAACGCGCTCTGTGAAAGCGACATCCACCTCCGAAACAGGCGGGTTATCTGCGGTTTTTGCGACCGCAGTATGAATCGAATTCTCAAAATCCGGGACAATGCGGGGTCCAGCAGCGGCGGCTGGCTTCTCTCGAGTGAACTCCATAACCGTGGCATTCCTGCTGTCTTCGCTGGAATGCAATACGACGCCGGGGGTGGGAGCGAGAGGCTCAGGAATTTTGGATTGCCCTGAAACCGTGTAGGTAGAGGTTAGCAGCGCCTCCAACTCGGTTGCCATGCAGACAATCAATCGGTCCCCAGAAGCTGTCTTCGTGCTACGAAGGGTGTCGGACGGCAGGACCAGAGCACTCGCGATTTCGGAGTGAATCGCCGGAAACTCGATGCCTGGGCCCATTTCAGCGGTCTGAACCACCCTGTAATCCTTGTCGAGGCAGATGAGATCGAAAGGGAAGACACGGGGAACGGCGGGGATTCCGTGCAGCGGCGTCAGCCAGAGTCCAGTCGTGGGGTCCATGCCCATGCCGCTGACGACGATGTCAAGGAGCTTCAGCGGCTGATTACCGCTGTCGGCCATTGTCAGCCTGGAGTTAAGGAGAACTCCGCGAGCCAGGTTGTATGCCGAGAAGACTCTGCTGTCCATAGATGAACGGTCTCAGAGATATCGTCCTACATCTCCCTACTGTTTCTGTACGCCGGGTACCCAGGTCCAAGGCTGCCTGAGGGGACCAGAACGGGGCAAAGAACCAGTCGTAGGAAGGGATTCTCTCAGTTTCGAAAGCCAAATTCAACTGAAACATGCGAACGAGGATGGAGGAGGAGCAGGCGGGAACTTGTGCGGCACGGGTGAAGCGGTAAGGAATTTGAGGCTCGGAGGTGTTCAGCCGGACGTCTCTGGGGTCACGTCCGGCTGAGGGTGGGGAAAGATCTGGGGAAAGGAGTTCAGGCTAGAGAACGGTAAGGCGGGTGACAACTGTGCAATAAGGCAGATGCGTGGTCTTCTTCACGTGCTTGCCGGCATCCGGATCCTCGGCCACGCCAACTTCAGGTTTAAGGACTTCCATGAGTTTCTCGACTCGGTTTTTCTGGGCGCACAGCTGCTCAAAAGCTTTTAGAATCTTGCGCAACTCAGACGAGGCTTCGTCGTATGCGAAACGATAGACGTCCTTCCGTACGTTCTCTTTCATGGGGCTCTCCAGCTGTCTACGATTCAAAGTCTAGCTATTTGCTGAGATTGATTCATCGCACGATCGTGGTAACAAAAGTACAACTTCCATTGTGGCCTTTTTACCTGTCGGAGCAGTTCCGGTGACCTGCAGCACAAGACGGTAGGTATGAATGGATCTTGGCCTTACGTTCCAGTCGGTAATCAGGTGCGCCTGCTTTCAGTTCGCGGAGCCTGGAGTTGCTTCCAGCAGAGCGCGATCCGATAGCCGTCTGACCCCTCGATAGGAAGCGTGTTGGCAACGGCATAGCAGAAGTTTGCCAGTCCGAACAGGTGTATCCAGGGCGTCGTTGCGGTCAGAAGAATGTTGACGATAGGACCGGCGGATGCGACCAGCAGGTTTTGGAGAGGGGACCCCTGTTCACGAACTGTATAGAGGCCCTTGTTCCACCTCATTCCAATGTTTTTGATTCGTACGCCAAGCACGAGCGCGGCAAAGAGATGTCCGCACTCATGAAGCAGCATTGCAATGACGCCGATGCCAACGCCATGGATAAACGGGTAAAGCCATCGCACAACGTTCATAGCTCCAGCTCCGCAGACATGGATGATCATCCATGATGGCCATCGGAATGTGCTGTGCGAAAGAGCACCGAAGTGGGCGTGGTGGGTTGAAAAGGGGAGAAATGGATTGGAGTTGCAAAGCAGGAAAATCATCGAGCCCCGGCAGAGGGTTGACTGCCGGGGCTCCGATTTGCAACGCGACGCTGAGGTATAGGTCTATCTAATATTCGGCCCTTTAGACCAGAAAACTATGCAAGTTTGTGTCTCTAAGCCGCAGGCGTCGAGTGCTTGCTGTTGTTGATCTCGATTTCGTTCACGACCTGCTGCACGTTAGGAACCTTCTTTGCGAGGTCCTCAGCTTCCTTCTTCTGCTTAGCAGTTTTGACAGATCCCTTAAGTACGAGCGTTCCGTTCTTAGCCGAAGCATGAATGCTCTGATCATTGAGTGCGCTGTGCGCCTTGATCATCGCCTTGTAGTTGTCCTCAATTGCGCTGTCGAGGTTAGAGGCTACAGAGCCGGCGTTGCTCTCACCCGGAGGGCGAACCCCAATTTCATTGGCGATGGTGTAATCGGGAGCGGCCTGCTTCGCGGCGTTTTCAGCCTGATTCTTGAGATCCATAGAATCGACGTCGCCCTTCAGGGTCATGACGCCCTTGTCGCGATCTTGCGCGACGCTCACCGCGCTGAGGTTGTTGTTCTTTAGTGCATCATTAACCTGAGATTTTTCGTCGGGGTGGCTTGGCTTGTTACAGCCTGCAACGATCATGGCGCCGGCCAGAATAGCGGCCGAACTGCGCAGGAAGTGGCGATGAGTATTTGTAAGTTTCATATATTCCTCTCCTGGGGCAAACGCACAGCTTCTTACAGCAAGTCTGATGTGAAGCTCAGTTGCGTTGGTTGTACTAATCAAGTTCCGGAGAACGCTTAAATAACAGAGCCCATGTCTCTGGTGAGTTTGCAAAACAAACCCGACGGCAGATCGAGCCGACGAGCTATCGATCTTAAGGGGCTTATCCGCAACTCTTCTGCGATATATCTCTAAATTCTGCTGGCGCAAGGCACGAGATTTACATAGGTTTCTTTCCGGCTCTCTGTGGTGACTGCTGTCACAGTCCGAGGTCGACGAGCGAGAGCAACATATTCCGGGTTTGCGAGGTGCTCTCTTGAGCCACAACTTCGGAATTGGCCTGCATATATTAGGCAAATAATCGCGGAGACGAAAGATTGTGAAATGGCGTGAAGAGTATCGGAGCAGGTGCGTGAGTGCTGCCGAGGCGGTAAAAGCGGTTCGGTCGGGGGATCGGGTTTGGATCCAACCGAGCTGTGGCACTCCGAAGCCATTAATCGATGCGCTGGTAGTGCGCGCTCCCGAACTGATCGACGTGGAACTCGTGCATATGAAGACTCTAGGTGAGGCGGCGTACACGAGGCCGGAGTTTGAGGGGCACTTCAGGCATCGCGGCTTGTTCCTTGGCGAGAATGTGCGCGAGGCGGTAGCCGCTGGGCGTGCGGATTACACGCCGATTTTTCTAAGCGAGATCGAAGGGCTGTTTGAATCGGGAGCACTGCCGCTGGATGTGGTGCTTATGCAGGTCTCGCCCGCGGATGCGCACGGGTTTGTAAGCCTGAGCACGACGGTGGACTGCACCATGACTGCAATTCGCTGCGCGAAGACTGTAATTGCCGAAGTGAATGAGCGCGCTCCGAGGACACATGGCGATACGGCTGTGCATGTGAGCCAAATTTCGAAGTTCGTTGAGACTTCGCGGCCGCTCCTGGAATTGCATACTGAGCCGTTCACCGATATGCATTTGAACGTGGCTCGGAACGTGGCATCGCTCATTCCGGATGGAGCAACGCTGCAGCCCGGAATCGGCGGAATTTCCGAGGCGGTTCTGCATTGTCTGGAGGACAAGCACGATCTGGGCATTCACACCGAGATGTGTCCTGACGGTGTTGTCAATCTGATGGAGGCGGGGATCATTAACGGTCGGCGAAAGACGCTGCATCGCGGAAAAGCTGTGGCAGCGTTCGTGTTGGGAACCCAGAAACTGTTCGATTACATCCACGAGAATCCGAGTTTTGAGTTCCGCCCAATTTCTTATGTGAACGATCCGTTTGTTGTAGCGCAGAACGATCGAATGGTGGCGATCAACTCGGCATTGCAGGTAGATCTGACTGGACAGGTCTGCGCGGATTCGCTGGGGACGAGGCCTTACAGCGGGTTCGGAGGACAAATCGATTTCATTCGCGGAGCGGCGCGTTCCCGCGGCGGCGTGCCGATTATTGCGCTTCCTTCCACTGCCTGCGGAGGCAAGGTGTCACGAATTGTGCCGGTGCTTGAGCCGGGCGCCGGGGTCGTGACTTCGCGCGCTGATGTGCATCATGTCGTGACGGAGCACGGGATCGCCTATCTGCACGGGAAGACGCTGCGCGAGCGTGCGGAGGCGTTGATTGGAATTGCAGATCCGCGATTCAAGCAGGAATTGGAAGATTTCGCGGTAAGAGCGCACTACCTGGAGCGGAAGGCGCTATGCGCATGATTGCCTTCCAACTCACGAAAGTGAGAGTTGGGGCACCCACTGAAGATCAAGGAGGGAAGGATGTCGATCGCAGAAACGGCGGGCACGAAGAAACGGGATCGAGGCCTGATGCGGGTTGACGTGAATGAATGCAAGGGGTGCGGATTGTGCATCGAGGCATGTCCGCCGAAAGCGATCCATCTCAGCGATGGGCTGAATCACTACGGGTATCGGACTGCAACCTACAACGGCACTGGTTGTACCGGATGCGGAATTTGTTTTTTGGCGTGCCCTGAGCCGGGGGCCATCACGGTTCTGCGACTGCGGCGCGGTCTTGCTGTTCAACACGAAGAGGCCTTGGCATGCGCAAGCAACTGATGAAGGGCAATGAAGCGATTGTGAAGAGCGCCATTCTCGCGGGTTGCCGCGCTTTTTATGGATACCCGATTACCCCGGCGAGCGAGATTGCTGAAGCCGCCGCGCTCTACATGCCTCAGACAGGCGGCGTCTTTCTACAGGCGGAGAGCGAAGTCGCGGCGATCAATATGCTATACGGGGCTTCGTCTGCAGGTGTGCGGTGCATGACGGCATCGAGTGGTCCGGGCATCAGCCTGATGCAAGAGGGGATCAGCTACATGGCGGGGGCTGAGCTGCCATGCGTGATCGCGGACATCACGCGTGGAGGGCCGGGGCTGGGGAATATCGCATCGGAGCAGAGCGATTATCACCAGGTTGTGAAGGGCGGCGGGAATGGAAATTACCGGACGATTGTGCTGGCTCCTTACTCCGTGCAGGAGATGGCGGATCTCACGGCGCTGGCGTTCGGGCTCGCAGATCGCTATCGGAATCCAGTGGTGATCCTCGCCGATGGATTTGTGGGGCAGATGATGGAGCCGGTGGAGTTCGCTGGCAAGGCGATCTTGCCTGAACTGCCGTTCTGGGCGGTGGACGGCACAGAAGACACGCGATGCAACATGATCACATCGCTGCACATGGGCACGGATGATCTCGAGGCGCACAATCGCGCGCTGGAGGGGAAGTATCACACTGCCGAGCAGCGGGAAACACGCGCGGAGCACTGGTACACGGAGGATGCGGATATTGTGCTGATTGGATATGGAATTGTCGGCCGAATCTTAAAGGCGGTTACAGCAGAGGCCCGCAACATGGGACTGAAAGTGGGGATGCTTCGGCCCATCACGTTGTATCCGTTTCCGACTGCAGATTTTCAGAAGCTGGCAAATCGAGCGCACTCATTCGTTGTGGTGGAGATGAGCAACGGGCAGATGATCGAAGACGTACGGCTGGCACTGGACGGGGTGAGACCGGTGGAGTTCCTGAGCAGAGTAGGCGGCAACGTTCCTTCACATGAAGAAGTGTTGAAGTTTGTGATAGCGCATGCTGCGAGAGAGCAGGTGGCTCATGTCTAGCTTCGCGGAGTTGGATTACGAGATAGTGCATTCAAAGTCGAAGATCTTCTATCAGACTTACGAGCGCAAAGACGAACTGAAACACCAGACGCATTACTGTCCAGGATGCGGGCATGGAAATGTTCACAAGCTGCTGGCCAAAGCCATCGAAGAGCTGGATATTCAGAACCGGGTTGTGCTGATCAGTCCTGTCGGATGTTCGGTTTTCGCTTACAACTACTTCGATGTGGGCAATGTGCAGGCTGCGCACGGGCGCGCTCCGGCCGTGGGAACGGCTGTGAAGAGAAGCCATCCGCAGAGCGTTGTGATCAGCTATCAGGGCGATGGAGATCTATCGGCGATTGGATCGGCTGAGATTCTGCATGCTGCCAATCGCGGCGAGAACATCACGGTGATCTTCGTCAATAACGCGATCTACAGCATGACAGGCGGGCAGGCTGCGCCGACGACTCTACTGGGGCAGAAGAGCCTCACGACCCCATTCGGACGCAACGCGGCGAATGAGGGTTATCCATTGCGGGTGAGCGAACTGCTTGCGACCCTTGAGGCTCCGGTCTTTATCGAGCGTGTCGCGCTTGGCGACAACAAGCAGATTGCCCAGGCCGCGAGGGCGATCAAGAAGGCAGTGGAAAACCAGGTGAAGGGGCTTGGGTTCTCGCTGATTGAAGTGCTGTCACCTTGTCCGACGATTTGGAAGATGTCGCCGGTGGACGCGCAGAGATGGGTGCGCGAGGTGATGGAGAAGACCTATCCACTGGGCGTAGTTGTGGACCGAACCAAAGAGCGGGAACCGAGAGCGGTTGCGACTCATGCGCCGAGTCTTGACGAAATACCGGCGATTCTTGGGATAAAGAATGACGAGAAACTCGGGATTCTTAAAGCCGTCAATGAGCGGAATGATGTGGATCTCCACGTCCGAGTGGCGGGCTTTGGCGGACAGGGCGTGCTATTGCTGGGCGAGGTGCTGGCGGAGGCCGGGTTGGACGCAGGGCTTGAAGTTTCGTGGCTTCCGTCATATGGGCCAGAGATGCGGTCGGGGACTTCGAACTGCCACGTGCGAGTTTCAAAGGAACCGATCGATTCACCGCTGGTGACGGTGCCGAATTTCCTTGTGGCGATGAATGAGCCCTCGCTGCGGAAGTTCGACCTGAGCGTAAAGCAGGGTGGATTGGTGATCTACAACGGCGATGAATTTCCGGGAGATTGCAAGCGTGACGACGTGAAAGTGGTGGCATTGAATTTTACAAAGGCTGCAAACGAGCTAGGCGATCCGCGGGCGGCAAACATGGTGATGTTGGGGGCTTTGCTGGAGGGCTCAAATGCACTGCCGCAGGTGAGCGTTGATGCGGCATTGCGTCGGCTGGTCAAGTCCGCAACCTGGTATGAGCTTGACGAACGCGCCTTGGCGCGCGGGCGCGAGCTTTACCGGGAATCGCAGAAGGAGGTTGCGCAATGAATGCCAGCGCCGATCCGAATCTGATTGTCTATTTCAACGGCAAATACATGCCGCTGCGAGATGCGCAGGTTAACATTCTGACGCACGCACTCCATTACGGGACGGGTGTTTTTGAAGGCATTCGGGCGCATTGGGTTCCGACCGCGGATGAGCTTTTCATTTTGCGAGTGCACGAGCACTACGAGCGTTGGAAGAAGAACTGCGGCATCCTGAGAATTCACATCCCTGCGTCGACGGCGGAGCTTTGCGCGATTACCGTCGAGCTGATGCGGAAGAACGCATTCCATACCAATGTTTACGTTCGTCCCCTTGCTTACAAAAGCGCCGAGCGCGTCGGCGTGAGCACGGATGACGAGAATGCCTTTGCGATGGTGGCGCTTCCGTTTGGGGAATATCTGCACAGCGATAAAGGAATCCACGCAGGCGTGAGCTCCTGGCGTCGAATCGAGGACAATGCGATTCCGGCTCGCGCCAAGATCTGCGGAGCCTATGTGAACAGCGCACTCGCCAGTGACGATGCACGGCAGGCGGGCTACGATGAGGCCATATTCCTGAACGAGAGCGGGCATGTGGCAGAAGGCGCTACGTGCAATCTCTTTATGGTGCGTGATGGAAGGCTGATCACGCCCAGCGTGACGGAGAATGCGCTCGAGGGCATTACGCGCAATTGCGTGACGGAACTCGCATTTCGCGAGATGGGACTGCGCGTGATCGAGAGACCGATCGACCGGAGCGAACTCTACATATGTGACGAACTGTTCTTTACTGGCACAGCAGTAGGCGTCGCGCCCATTGTGCATGTTGATCACCGGGCAGTGAAGGACGCAGTCATTGGACCGGTGACACACGCGCTGCGGAAACTGTACTTCGATGCGACACGCGGTCACCTTCAGGCTTATTGGAACTGGCTTACCCCGGTTTACCAATCGCGGATGAGGCACGAGCAGGAACTGGTCTCGATGTCCGATGCAATCTGAGCAGTCGCCGACTTCGTCCTGCGCCGCTGAAGTATCCGGTCCGGCGACAGGAGAAGATCGATGCGGCAAGAGAAGTTGTTGATAACGCCTGCGGCGTGTTCTATACGATCGGATCGGCTCGAGTCTCTTGATTGGGAGAGCTTGTGATCGTGCAGAGTGCACCATGTTTGTCAGTACCTGATTACCAAAACAGGATTGGCACAATTCGAGAGAGCATCTACACTTCGTGCGAGCATCAATGCATCTGGGACACGAATGCATCTGACACGCTTTTGCAATGGGAGTGATGATGGTCCAATCCTCATCGAGCAGGAAGACTGCGGACGTCCTGCGAAGAACAATCGAGCAGCTCGAAGCAGACCCGACTGTGGGTGCGCAGGATCCTGCGTTCATCAGCTTGAAGTGCTCGCTGCTGGCCCGCATTCTTGAACGTGAGAGCAACAAAGCACATGCGGAGGCAGTGATTCACCTTGTGGAGCCTTCGAATGCAGGGAGTGCGCTTCCGAGTCAAGCAGAAGATGAGGACAGCGCGATCGCATGATGGCGAGGACCAGCTGACTCCGGCACAAGTTCTGAACTCTATTTGCGCCTTTCATCCTTTGGGAGCGCTCGTTCTGACGGATCGTTCATGCGGTGATTTTGTATCAATGTCTCTGCGATCGTGAGACGGAAGGAACCTGCCCATGACTTACGAGGGGTCGATGAAAGAGGCCCGCAACGATGACAAAGGCGAGCACCAGCATTGCGAGCACGCTTAGAACAAAGAACCGACACGATTTGCGCGCGCGATGCTCTTCACTATTCATCTACATCCACGCTTTCAAAGGCAATTCGGTGTGACTCGAGGAATCAGCTCCCGTGCAACTGCTCCATGTCCCTCGCGAGATCTTTTCGAAGTGCAACAAGGAGTGCGCGACCGCCTTCAGCGCCTCCTGCTTCCAGCTTGTTGACCTCGGGTTGAAATCGTTCGATGGTGCTTCTGATCTCGTCGATTTCGTTCAGCAGGTTAGCGCGCTCTTCATGCGACATAGAGCTCTATACCCGGATTCGGCAGATTAGTTGCTGTTTTGCCGGCAGGAACGCGGGCATCTCTCCGGGTGCACCTGTGATCACGTATAGGCCGGAGTCGAAGGATCCGGCTTATACGGAAGGGCAGCAGAGATCTTCAGGCTTCGGAAAAAGCCCGAGTGAGGGTACGGAGCCTAGCGAAGATTCCCCAGGAACTCGCCCATCCGCTTCGTTCCCTCGTCGATATTGTCTTTTGTCACCGGATACGACAGCCGGATATGCTCACCTGTCCCGAACGCTTCGCCCGGAACGGTCACAACGTGCCCTTCGTGCAGCAGCTTCGTCGCCAGCTCGGTCGCCGTCCGGATTCCACCCTTGCCGAGAAACTTGCCGATGTTCGGGTACACATAGAACGCGCCCTCGGGTCTCGTGCACGTCACTCCCGGAATTTCCGCCAGCTTCTTCAACATGTAGTCGCGCAGCTCAATGAACTCCGTCCGGAACTGCGATACACACTCCTGCGATCCTGCCAGAGCCGCAATTGCGGCCTTCTGTACAAAGCTCGTCGCATTCGAGGTCGATTGCGATTGCAGCTTGTTCAGGTTGGCGATCACGGGCCTGGCGGCCAGCGCATATCCCGCGCGCCATCCCGTCATCGAGTACGTTTTCGACAGCGACCCCAGAATCACCAAGTGCTCCTTCGCAAACGTATAAGAGCCGCCCGAAACCGGCTTGCCCGCGTAGTTGAGGTACACGTAGCACTCATCGAGCAGCAAGTAGATCCCGCGCTCATGGGCAAGGTGGACAATCCGCTCCAGATCCTCCGCCGACATCACCGCTCCCGCCGGATTCGACGGCGAGTTCAAAATAATGGCTTTCGTCCGCGGCGTAATCGCCTTTTCAATCGCATCCGCCGTGATGCGGAAGTTCTCCGCCTCGTTCGTCTCAAGGAAGATAACCTTCCCCCCCGCATATTGAATGATGTCTTTGAAGCTTACCCAGTAGGGCACCGGCAGAATTACTTCATCGCCGTGATCAACCAGAACTTGAATGGTGTTGAACAGGGCCAGTTTCCCGCCGGTCGTGAACACGGCCTCATCCGCGGTATAGTCCGAATGGAAATCCGTCGCATGGCGCTCCACAATCGCCTTCCGCACGTCGGGAATGCCCGGCACCACGGTATAACGAGTGAAATTTGCCTCAATGGCCGCGATAGCTGCGTCCTTGATATGTCGAGGAGTGGCAAAGTGCGGCTCGCCCGCACCGAAATCCACCAGGTTCACACCCTGGGCGCGCAGCTTGGCAGCCTCAGCCGCCACAGCCATCGTTGCAGAAACCTCAATACGCCCAATCCGATCGGCAAACACTTTTGCAGGAGCAGCAACTGTCATGATGCTTTCATTTTCCCAGATTTCCCGCCCATCTCAAAACGGGAGATGGGAAGGGGGCACAATCACCGCGCCGACGCCGGATGTGCATGATCTGCAGCGCAAGATCAGACCAGGGATCAGAGAGTAGGGAGTAACAAGTCTGTGCCGGAATCGATTTTGGTTCTTTTCGGCACGGCTAGAAGTCGTGGCCTTGTCCCTCAGGGGCTAAAGCCCGCGTCTTCGGTTGGCATGGCATATGGCCCGGTTGAAGACGTGCCGTTGTTACAAGACGCCGCGGATTGAGTTTCTTCTGTGTTCCCAAGACTGGACGACGTTGAGGGTGGATGGATGCAGCGGCGGCGATTTTCTTCAGCGTGCGGGAGAGTGGACGGGAGTCGATGGTTTCCCAGGTCCCAAGAGCGGGACCTGGGGCACCCTGCGTTGGTTGCGAGGCCCTGGTGCAGGTGGATTTCTGCTCGCAGTTGGCGCAGTCGTGCGGGGGTTCGCAGACGGTGGTTTCGGGGGCGAGGGCGGGAGTTTCGCGGATGAGGGCTTCAGAGAAGTCGATATCGTTGCCGGCCTCGTCGTGGACGGAGCGAACGTATTCCTCGGGCTTGGCCTGCTCTCTCTGCTGGATAACGGTGGAGGCGATCTGGAGGCCGTAGAG
>DATNFD010000085.1:0-5794 GCA_035606555.1 Occallatibacter sp. | reverse complement strand
GTAACCGAGCCCCCAGCCATATGGGGCAAGCACTGCTTGATCGTAATAGTCTGTCGTGACTGCGGTTGAAGCGAGCGGGCGGTTTGGAGAAATGTAACTTACATCCGGATCGTTGGCCAGATCCTCGAGAGTATTCTTCTTCACCGTAAAGACCGCTCCACGAATCACGCCGCGCAAATCCTTTTTCAAGACCCCGCCTCTTGAAGCAACGCGGTCGAAATGCGATTTCCCGGGCTGCACTCCGTACTGGACGATGACCTCAACGGATTCTCCGCCTTGTGTGTCATCGAGGTCCTTTGAGATCTTAGGGGACTTGGCCAAAGCCATCTCAGCGCAAAGAATCAGGCACAGCAAGGCCGAGTAACGGAACTGGAATCTCACCTTGCGATCCGTCCTTTCACGCTTCACGGCGATCTCCGGAGCTTCGGAGCTTGGCTTTCTGTAACCACCCCAAGTTGCGCTCCAGCACTGTTTGTGTGTCATCGAGGTCCCCTAATCAGAAATTTCAAAATCTCGTTCACTTTTGACAGAGAACGCGCCCGTTCTGGAATCGTCCCCAAATAGCGTGGACAACAGCCTTATTTTCCTCGGCTGATTCCAAGTCTTTCGTCAGATCGCCGGCGCCGCTGGAGTTTTCTACCACCGGTTTCATCTCTTCCTGGCTGAACCCGACGTTGTTCTCATGACTTTTGGGTTTCATGGTCTCTACCTGTACTCGCACTACATAAAGCAAACGCCTGGCCATCTCAGAAGCTTCCGTAAGTACCTCGGAACATTGAAGAAATGCTTTTCGCACCGGCGCTTCAGGAATGACAAGATGACCCGTTCTCAGAAAGACGGGACATATTGGCCCAAGCGGGTTGCCGGGAACCAGCTATTACGTTCGTTACCGCCGATTGCTGTTACTGAACGCGTTTTCCTGCCCTCAATGAGACAGTCTAGTAATCGTTCTTCTTGTGCAAACAAGACCGGGAGCCGTACGTGATTCTCGCGATTGAGTGGACGTTGGGGTCGATCAGGGGGTAAGCGTGGCCAGTCCCGCGCTAGGCAAGCAGTCTTCCGCCATCAAAGAGAGCGCCAAGTCCATTGAAGGCACTCCCGTTCATTCCCATCATCACTGGGGAAAGTTGGATACCTCCATCCTGGGTCAGCTCCATGAGGCGGTCATTGTGACCGACTTAGAGGGCAACATCACGGGCGGCAACAGGGCTACTCTGGTGGCCTATGGATACGCGTCAGAAGAGCTGTTGGGCGTAAGTATTTCGGTATTGTGCACGGAAGACGAAAGGCCCGCCCTTCACAGTGCGGTCGCCAGCGTAAAGGAAAGCGGGCATCACGAGGCGGAGCTTCGTACACGAACGAAATCGGGGGCCGATGTATTTGCCCAACTCTCATTAACTTCGCTTGTTGATAACAACTCGACACCAGAGGGAATGGTGGCGATCCTCACCAACATCACTGAGCGCAAGTTGTTAGACGCCGCGCTCAAACAGAGCCATGCGAAACAGCAGAAGGCGGGCGACGTCCCCGAACAGCCACTGAGGAGGAAATCAGAGTTAGTTCATCGTCAAATCAACGGCGCGCCATTCCTGATCGCCAGCCCGATCATGCATAAGTTCATGACGATGGTGGAACGGGTGGCCGTCCATTCGGAGATTGTCCTGATCACCGGCGAGACTGGCAGTGGCAAGGAACTCATTGCCCGGAGCATTCATGACAATTCCTCTCGCCGAAGCCAACCGTGGGTCGACATCAATTGTGCCGCCTTGCCCGAACACCTAGTGGAAAGCGAACTATTCGGATATGAAAAAGGAGCCTTTAGTGGTGCGGACGCTGCCAAGCTTGGGCTCTTTGAGCTAGCCCATCATGGGACGTTGTTCTTGGACGAAATCGGAGAGCTTGACCTCAAACTGCAAGTGAAGTTGCTGAGAGTCCTGGACGGCGCACCATACTATCGGCTGGGAGGCCATCGCAAGATCACGGTTGACGTGCGGATCGTTGCTGCCACCAATCAGGATCTGGAAGCCGCAGTCGAAGAAGGCCGTTTCCGCCGAGATCTATTTCATCGCTTGGGTCAATTCCAGTTGCGGGTGCCCCCGTTGCGTGAGCGTCCGGAGGACGTAATGGCATTGGCACAGCACTTCCTCGCCATCAAGGACGACAAATTACGCCTCACGGAGGAAGGGCTCAGCGCATTGGCTTGCTACAAATGGCCGGGTAACGTTCGCGAGTTGCGCAATCTAATGGCGAAACTTGCGATGGGAGCAGCAAGCAGCCAGATTTCGAGTGCCGATCTGCTAGCAGAAATTTCGCTATCGCGGGAACGAAAAAGCGAAACCGCGCTGCAGATGACCAATCTTGAAGGCATGGAAGAGCAGATGATCATTCGCGCGCTGGAAAACACCGGAGGGCATCGCGCGCTGGCGGCCGAGCAACTCGGTATTTCGCGCCGCACGTTGAGTCGCAAGCTGCGGGAGTACAACATTACCTGCCCGGAAGGAGAAAGAGGACGTTCACTTGGAACTCTTGGCAGAGATCAACAAAAAATCTTTCGCGCGAAAACACGGTTTCTGGTCTGCCTGAAGAATAATCAGGGCGATGAGATCAATGTCACTGCCGTAAACCTGAGTGGCGGCGGGCTAGGCGTTGACGGCTTCATAAGTCCGCAGCGATTCGCGGGCCTGCTGGAGTGCAGCTTCATCCTGCCGGAAACCGAGACTCTGATTCAAGCAAAGGTCCGCGTAGTATGGGCAGACGCGATCGGTCGAGCAGGTATTCGGTTCATTGTTCTAGAACCGTTGCTTTACGAAGAGATCCACCACTGGACGGCACGCAAAATGAAAGAGGAAGGGTGGGAATTACCGCAAGAATCGCGGAATAACCTAAGCCAATGAAACCTGCCCATAAGCGTGCGCCCGGAGGCCAAGCCGTTTCTCATCGCAGGAAGTCAGGGATGAGCCTGGAAAATAGAGTTCATCTATCCCGATACCCCAAAACCTAGCATCCAGTGAGTGTGGGAACACAGAGTTAAGAGTGGAATCAGGATTCTGCTGCCGCTCCTGCGCAATGCCGACAAATGCCCAAGGGTATTCGATAACAAGGCAATCGACTTAGAAGGGGCCTCACCAGGCCCTCCTACTCGGACACTGTCCCTTCAGCTAGCTGGACAAAGACAGCCGCCCGCAAAAGACCCTCGACGTCCTTATGCCACCAGCCGAGCCCGCCCCCTCCTCAGCAAATTAAACCATGCTGTGATAACGTGAGCGAGCCGCGCAGCCGGCAGCTCATCAATATTTTCCGAAGGCAGAACCCGGATGGATACCCCACTCGTGCCCCCTTCTGCGGTCGACCAACTTTGGGACCGTTGGCCTTATCTCTCAAACGCAGAACGCCTGAAGCAGTTTCGTGTAATGCATACCGGGGAGAAGGCTGATTTCTTTCTCGCCCTGAGTCCTCAGGACCAGCTCTTTATCTTATTCGGCCTTCCCGAGGAACAGAGTCACGTCTGGATCCGGATACTCCCGCCGGACGATGCTGCCGACCTGATCCAGGAAGCCGGACCGGAATATCGCGACAAACTGCTGGGCCTGCTCGACGAATCCACGCGCAAGGAAGTGATTGCTCTATTGGCCTACAAAGAGGATGAGGCCGGTGGGCTGATGAATCCGCGCTTCGCGCGCTTGCGTCCCGATATCACCGCCGATGTGGCGATTTCCTATCTGCGTAGAGTGGCCCCGGGAGTCGTCACCATGTACTACGGCTATGTCCTCAACCAGGATCAGCAACTCCTGGGCGTGGTTTCGCTGCGGCAGCTTTTTGCAGCCGATCCCGGCAAGCTGGTGCAGGAAATCATGGCCTCCAAGGACCTGGTTTTCGTTGTGCCCGAGACCGACCAGAAGGAAGTCGCGCAGGTTGTCCGAGACAGCCGTCTGCTAGCGGTTCCCGTGCTCGATGCCGAACGGCGCATGGTGGGAATTGTCACGGTGGACGACATTGTGGACGTGGTGGAGGAGCAGGCCAGTCGCGACATCCAGAACATCGGCGGCATGGAGGCCCTGGATACCCCGTATTTGCACACATCGGTTCTCGAAATGGTCAGAAAGCGCGCCGGCTGGTTGGCCATCCTTTTCATCGGCGAGATGTTCACGGCAACAGCGATGGGGTTTTTTGAGGCAGAGATCGCCAAGGCTGTTGTCCTGGCCTTGTTTCTACCGCTCATCATCAGTAGCGGAGGTAATTCCGGATCGCAAGCGACCTCGCTCATCATTCAGGCGATGGCGCTGGGCGACGTAAAAGTGCGCGACTGGTTCCGTGTCGTTCGCCGCGAGCTGATCTCGGGCATCGCTTTGGGTGTGATTCTGGGAGCCATCGGAATGATGAGGATTTTCATGTGGCAAAGATTGTTTCATACCTACGGAGCACACACCGCAATCCTCGCCTTGACGATCTTTCTGGCACTCATCGGCGTGGTCACGTTCGGCACACTTGCCGGTTCGATGCTGCCATTCATTCTGCGACGGATGGGGCTGAATCCGGCAAGCGCTTCCGCTCCGTTTGTGGCCACGCTCGTTGACGTGACCGGACTCATTATTTACTTCACCATTGCAAACTTCATCATGTTGCGGCAACTTGGGCTCTCTTAAGATCCGCGGAGCATTTTGAGTGTCGGAAACAGGTTGCGAGCTATCTGGTGCTGGTGTCGCTGGACATATTCAGCGCGTCGCTTCGCTGACATCTCGGGAAGCTCGATCTTGCGTTTTCTGCTGGTGGAAGGCGCTCACGCCCTTGCGGAAGGATCCAGAATGCCGCAGAAAGTATTTCGAGCGACCTGCGGAGAGGTAGAAACCTCGCCAAACTTAGCCATGGCGCGATCAACCATTCGGTTGTACTGGATGTAGCGTGCGCCCTGACAGCTGAGAACTTGGGAACAAAATGATCACCAACCGGTTCTAAGGTAGCCAGGAGGGAGCACACATGAAGGTCTTTTGGGGCACGGCTTGGCTACGCAGTCGCAAATGGCTCAAAGTAGGATGGCTGATTACAGCTGTTTGGGTGGCAGTCTATTGCGGCGTCATCCAGCCTTCGCAGGCTTTCCGAGGCATTGCGACGGAAAGAGCCAGCGGGCTTGCCGCGATTGAAAGCAGCCGTCATTGGCTAATCCCCCTGCCGCAATCGGTGGACGATGCGGTCCCGGTTGCGGGAGTTGTTGGGGGAGATCTTGCGGAATTTGCGTTGCCACCAGCTTCGATGACATCCTTGTCCAACTCCGACCGCTCCCCTGAGCGAAAACTTGTTCGCACCACATCAATCAGTCTCCTAGTAAAAAGCCCCGCAACATCGGCCGAGACAATCCGTTCACTGACCGAGCGGGCGGGCGGTTTTCTGGTGCAGTGGCAAACGAATGGTGCCAAAGATGCGACCAACGCCTCGATCACGGTCCGGGTGCCAGTAGCACGATTTGAAGAAGTGAGAGCGGAGATCCGCAAGCTTGCCCTTCGCATAGAAGGTGAGCAACTGCACGCGGAAGACGCGACGCGGCAATATGTCGACCAGCAAGCCCGCCTACACAACCTGCGGGCACAAGAAGCTCAATACCTGAGCATTCTGAAACAGGCGCGTACTGTAAAGGACACAGTTGATGTCAGCGAAAAGCTGAGTCAAGTGAGAAGCGAGATAGACCCACAGCAGGCGGAATTCGAGACACTCTCTAGACAGGTGGAAACGGTTGGTATCTCAGTATCGTTGCACTCGGAAGCAGAAGCAAATGTTCTTGGGGTCCGCTTTCGGCCTTCGT
>DATNFD010000084.1:0-178027 GCA_035606555.1 Occallatibacter sp. | reverse complement strand
ATCATAAACTTCATCGTTGTAAAGAGAAGTGGAGGCTGATCCAGGAAGATCAGATCTTCTGCCAAGACGCCCTCCTTAGAATCGCGCGACATCGGCCTCACAATGCTGCACGGAATTACTGGCGAAGCTCGACCAGCGTAGCACCCTGCCCGCCTTCGTTCTGAGCGGCCTCAGCGATTCCCGCCACGTGCGGGTGCGACTTGAGAAATTCGCGAACGCCGCGTCGCAGGATGCCGGCGCCATGACCATGAATCACTCGAACGCGCGGCAGCCCCGCGAGAAACGCTCGATCGAGATACTTCTCCAATTCCTCCGTCGCTTCGTCCACCGTGCGCCCGATCAGGTTGATCTCCATACGCATGTCATCCGTGTTCACGCTGCTCACGGATACGTGCACGCCCGTCTGCTTGCGCGCCGCCGCCAGCGGATCAGACCGCTCGCTCTGCTGGGCGGCCGATTTCACGACCTCGGCGATATCGTCTCGCTTCACGCGCATCTTGATGGGCCCAAGCGCAACCTCGAAGATATCCTTCTCCACCTCGCGCTGCACCACTGCGATCTTGCCCATCGACTTCAGTCGCACCTGGTCGCCCGCTGCCACGTGGCGCACGACATGGGGTTGCGCGTTTACATCACCCGCATCGGCCCCCGTTCGGTGAGCCACCACGGTCTGGTTGAAGCTCTCCTGAAATTCGCGCCGTAGCCGGCCGATCCGCCGTTCTGCCTCCTTCGAAAGCTTCTGCTGGGCTGCCCGGTCTTCGATCGCACGCACGTTCTCGCGCATTTGGAACTCAAATTCCTTCATCAGAGAACCAAGCTTCTGCTCCAGTTCGCGTGTGCGGTTGCGAACCTCTACATCTCCTTCGCGTTCCAGCCTCTTGCGTTCCTGGTTCAGTGCATACTGCTGTTCGCGTGCTGCCTTGCGGTCCTCTTCAAGCTGCGCAAGTTCCTTATGCAATCGGTCGAGAAATCGGCCAATATCCACCTGCTGCGACCCCAGCCGCTCTCGTGCTCCCGCGATAATCGTGCGATTCAATCCAAGACGCTCGGCTGTCTGGATGCCTGCAGATGCGCCCGGAACTCCAAGCCTCAGATGGTAATTCGGCACCAGCGTGACTTCGTCTACGCCGGCTGCCGCGTTCAACACGCCCGCCGTATTCGCTCCATATATCTTCAGCGACGTATGATGTGTTGAAATCAACGTCCATGCACGCGACTCAAGAAAGTGCGCCGCAACCGCGACCGCCAGGGCCGATCCCTCTTCCGGATCTGTGGCCGACCCAAGCTCGTCGAGCAGAACCAGCGATTCTGAATTTGCAAGCTTCGACAGCCGGTTCAGATTCACAATGTGCGCAGAGAATGTCGACAGCTCTGCCTCAATTGACTGTGCATCCCCGATATCCGCAAGAAATGCAGTGAAAACCGGAAACGCTGCGCTCGCGGCAGGAACGGGTAGTCCAGCCTGCGCCATCATCGCCAGCAATGCCGTGGTCTTCAGCGTGACTGTCTTTCCGCCAGTGTTCGGACCGCTGATGATCAATTGCCGTGTTTCCGCAGTCAACTCCAGCGTCAGCGGAACGATCTTCTCTCCGGCAGCCCGCAGATGCCGTTCCAGGAGCGGGTGGCGCGCCTCTTCAACAAACAACCGTTCCGACGCAAACGCCGGCCCCACACACTCGTACTCACGCGCAAATCGAGCACGCGCCAATTGCGTGTCTACCACGGCAAGAACGCGCGCACCTTCCACCAGCGCATGAGCATATCCGCTGACCTGACGGGTCAACGCCACAAAAATCCGGTGAATCTCGGCTTGCTCTTCTTCGATGAGCCGAACAAGTTCGTTGTTCTGCTCGATCGTTTCGAGCGGCTCGACATACACGGTCTGCCCCGACGAACTTGCCCCGTGCACCACGCCCGACACGCGCCTCTTCAACTCGCTACGGACCGGAATCACGAATCGGTCGCCGCGAATCGTAATCAGATCCTCTTGCGTCGAGCCCTCCCCTGAAAGCCGGCGCAGCGCCGAACGCAGCGATTCCTCGATGGCTCGCTGTTGCCGCTCCTGTTCGCGCCGAATGCGGTTCAACTCAGGCGACGCATCATCTGCCAGCGTGCCGTCGGGCATGATCTTGCGCTCGATTGATTCAGCCAGCGGCCTCAACGAGGACCCTGCCACCCCGGTCGAAAGCTCCAATAAGCCGGTCAGCTTCCCCGCCAGTCGCGCCGGAGGTTCATGTAACAACGCCTGCCACGCCGCAATATCATTAGCCAGCCGGGCGATTGCCTGCAGTTCACCAACTTCGAGAGCTGCCCCCGGAATCTGCGCCTTTGCCGCCGGCTGAGTCGGATCCAACAGGCCGCCCAGCGGGATCGACACCTGCTCGTTTAGCAGCAGCTGCACTTCTTTCCAGAGCTGGTGCTGCCGCGTCATCCACGCCTGATCCGTCGATGGCCGGAGGCTCAGGATCACATCACGCCCAACTGCGGAAGAAGCATATCCAGCGACAATGGCCAGCAGCGGCTCCCACTCAAGAGCAAGCGCGTCGGCGTTCTCGACGGGAAGCGGAATGGGCTCGATGAGCGGCATCTACAGCCCTATGTTAATTGGCAGGACGAACGGCTTAGCTATTCTCTGTGCTTTTCGGGGCAGGTGCCGGCACAGCGGCCGGGGCAGCTGGCGCAGCAGAGCCCGAGCTTCCACTCGTCGCGTCAGGGCTTTTTGCGGCCTCTTTACTTTCGGCCGGCTTTGATTCGCTCGAAGCTTCAGACGAACCCTCAGAAGCCTTCGAGGCGTAGTCGTTCACATACCAGCCAGCGCCCTTGAATTGAAAACGTGGAGCCGTTAACGGCCGAACCAGCGTCTCATTGCCGCACTTGGGACATACCTTCTCCGGCTCGGCCGAAAAGCTTTGGATTTTCTCAAATCGGTGGCCGCACGTCGTGCAGCGGTATGGATATAGGGGCAAGGCTCTTCTACTCTCCCGGAACGGTCGACCTTTTCTCTATTCTAAGGGCAGCGCGGAGATCGCTCCACCCTGCCCGTTTGATCCTGCGAATCTACTTGTGCGCGGTCACAGGTACTGACGCCTCGTGATCTTCCCATGCCAGCGTAATGGTGCCCTTACCGTCGCCATTGTCCTTGACGTCCCATTTGAGGTTCTCGACCGTCGAAGACGGCTTGCTCATATGCATCTTTGTTTTACCCAGATCCTGCGCTGGGTCGTGAGCCAGGCCCCACTCCCCCGTCTTCTTGTTGAGGATCAGCGTCCAGTCGTCTGCATTGGAAATATCCACAAAGAGGGTATAGTCGCCCTTCGGAACGTGCACATCGCCGATCATCAGGTCGCCATCCGTGTGTAGTGTCGTGGCAGCATTGGCGCCCGCACGCCAGATCGGATATTGTGAGCCGCGGCTCGTCTTGATCAAGCCATCCTCAGTAAAGATCTTGCCCTCGCGTCCCTTTACCCCGGGTGAAGAATACGTAATCGTGATTTCATGTCCGCCAATTGTTCCTGTGGCCTTCGCAGGGGGGCTGGCGGGTGCCTTCTGCTGAGCAAGCACGGTGGTTGCAGCGAAAACGAGTCCGGCACAAACGAGAAGATGCTTCATGGTGTGATTTCTCCTTGAGCAGCGGCGATGGGAAGTGCGGCCGCAACGGCAATGATTGTCGCACCATGGGGTCTCGCTCGCAAATGCGTAGGTGCCGTTCCGCTGCAACACCAAGCTGCTATCATGCCCCCGAGAACCAAGAAAGGACGAGCCATGGCCTCCCCGCAAATTCCACACTCTGCCGGGGCTTGCTTCCGCGCCGCGGCAGTCGAAGAGAAGCCATTGCAGGTGGTTGGCGCCATCAATGCCTACACCGCGCGCATGGCCGAAGCCTCTGGCTTTCGCGCCCTCTATCTCTCCGGCGGCGGAGTTGCTGCCAACTCTCTCGGCATGCCCGACCTCGGCATCAGCACGATGGAAGACGTGCTCACCGATGTCCGCCGGATCACCGAGGTTACCTCGCTTCCCCTCCTCGTCGACATTGACACCGGCTGGGGCAGCGCGTTCAACATCGCCCGCACCATCCGTTCCATGATTAAAGCCGGAGCGGCAGCCGTTCACATCGAGGACCAAGTCGGAGCCAAGCGCTGCGGTCATCGTCCCGGCAAGGAACTTGTTCCTGCCGAAGAGATGGTCGACCGTATAAAAGCTGCCGTTGACGCCCGCACTGACGAGCAGTTCGTTTTGATGGCTCGCACCGATGCACTCGCCAACGAGGGTCTCCAGTCTGCCATCGAACGTGCCCAGGCCTACGTCGCCGCTGGCGCGGACATGATCTTTGCCGAAGCCGCGACTGAACTTGATCAGTACGCGAACTTTCGCGATGCCGTCGGAGCGCCCATCCTTGCCAACATTACCGAGTTTGGCCAGACTCCATTGTGGTCCCGCGATGAACTCGCAGCCGCCGGGGTCGACATCGTCCTCTATTGCTGCGCCGCTTACCGCGCCATGAACGCTGCTGCCCTTGCGGTCTACGAAGCCATCCGGACCGAGGGCACGCAGAAGCACCTCATTCCGATCATGCAGACGCGCGCTGATCTCTACAGATATCTCGACTATCATTCCTACGAAGAAAAGCTCGACGCCCTGTTCGCAAAAGGTAAGGACCGCAAGTAGACACGGCTTCCTCTGATCCTTTAGCTTGTGCTCTGCGGGGGTCGCAATGAGCAAAGAAGTCAGCGTCGAGCCACCGGCGTTCAAGCCCAAGAAATCCGTAGCACTGTCTGGAACCCCGGCCGGATCAACAGCGCTCTGCACGGTTGGGCATACTGGGAACGATCTCCACTATCGCGGATACGACATCCACGACCTGGCAGCGCACTGCGAATTCGAGGAAGTCGCCTACCTTCTAATTCACGGCAAACTCCCTACCGCCGCCGAACTTGCAGCTTACAAGACAAGCCTGCGCCCGTTGTGCAGCCTTCCCGCTGCCGTAAAACAGGCCCTTGAACTGCTCCCGCCCAATACGCATCCCATGGACGTCCTGCGCACCGGCGTCTCCGTCCTCGGCTGTGTGCTTCCCGAGGGCGAAACACATAAGGAAAGCGGCGCACGCAAAATCGCAGACGCCCTGCTTGCCTCGCTCGGCTCCATGCTCATCTATTGGCACCACTATGCGCGTAACGGCCGACGCATCGAGGTTGAGCGATTCGAAGATTCCATCGCGGGTCACTTTCTTCATCTGCTGCACGGAACCGCACCCAGCCCTGAGTGGATCTCGGCGATGCAGACGTCACTCATCCTCTACGCCGAACATGAATTCAACGCGTCCACCTTCACGGCACGGGTCATCGCCGGCACTGGCTCCGATATCTATTCATGCATCACAGGCGCCATCGGAGCATTGAAAGGTCCAAAGCACGGCGGCGCCAACGAAGTCGCCCTCGAGATTCAAAAACGGTACAAGCGCCCCGACGAAGCGGAAGCCGATATGCGCTGGCGTGTGGGCGAACGCGAAGTCATCATCGGCTTCGGCCATCCCGTCTACACCATCAGCGATCCGCGCAGCGACATCATCAAGGAAGTGGCGCGAAAGCTCTCCGCGTCAGCAAAGGACATGCGGCTCTTCAACGTCGCCGAGCGCATTGAAACCACCATGCACGATGCCAAACGCATGTTCCCGAATCTCGACTGGTATAGCGCCGTCGCCTACGACCTCATGGGCATCCCAGTTGACCTCTTCACCCCGCTTTTCGTCATTGCCAGAACCGCCGGCTGGTGCGCTCATGTGGTCGAGCAGCGGCAGGACGGGAAAATCATCCGCCCGTCTGCCAACTACACCGGCCCGGAACCAAAACCATTCGTGCCCATCGAACAGCGCAACTAGATCGCGAATCACAGCCGTCGGAGAACCTCCGTTGTCCTCCCATATCAGCAATGAACGCCCCGCTCCAGACAAGGTGATCACCGACATCGCCGACTACGCTCTCGGCTACGAAATCAGAAGCGATTTGGCTTACGACACAGCCCACTACTGCCTTCTCGACACCCTCGGCTGCGGTCTCGAAGCTCTCGACTATCCCGCTTGCACCAAACTCCTCGGCCCCACCATTCCCGGCACCACCGTTCCTCACGGCACTCGCGTTCCCGGCACCAGCTACCAACTCGATCCCGTGCAGGCTGCGTTCAACATCGGCGCGATGATCCGTTGGCTCGACTACAACGACACCTGGCTTGCCGCGGAGTGGGGCCACCCCTCCGACAACCTCGGCGGCATACTCGCCGTCGCCGACTGGCTATGCCGCTCCGCCGCCTTCGAGGGGAAACCGCAGATCACCATGCGGCAAGTCCTCACCGGCATGATCAAAGCTCACGAAATTCAGGGCTGCATTGCTCTCGAGAACTCTTTCAACGAGGTCGGCCTCGATCACGTCGTTCTCGTCAAAGTGGCTTCAACCGCCGTAGTCTGCTCCCTGCTTGGCCTCACCCGCGAACAAACGATTAACGCTATCTCTCTTGCCTGGGTCGATGGTCAAAGCCTCCGCACCTATCGTCACGCACCCAACACCGGCTCACGCAAAAGCTGGGCTGCAGGCGACGCGACCAGCCGGGGCGTCCGTCTCGCGCTGATGGCCAAGGCCGGCGAAATGGGCTACCCCTCCGCGCTCTCTGCAAAAACCTGGGGCTTCTACGACGTCTCCTTCCGGGGCAAGGAATTCAAATTCCAGCGCTCCTACTCCAGCTACGTCATGGAGAATGTGCTCTTCAAGATCAGCTATCCTGCCGAATTTCATTCCCAGACCGCCGTCGAAGCCGCCATGAAGTTGCACGCCGAACTGGGCCGTCGCGGACAGAATGCCTCGGCGATCAAATCCGTCACCGTCCGCACCCACGAAGCCTGCCTCCGCATCATCGACAAGGAAGGCCCGCTCTCGAACCCTGCAGACCGCGATCACTGCATTCAGTACATGATTGCGGTGCCACTGATCTTCGGCCGTCTCACTGCGTCGGATTATGAAGACGCGGTAGCAGCCGATCCCGTCTGGGGCAAGCGCATCGACTCCCTGCGCGAACTTATAACCTGCGTCGAAGAGCCACAATATTCCCGCGACTACCACGATCCCGAGAAGCGTTCCATTGCAAACTCCCTCCGGATGGAACTGGAAGACGGAACTCTCCTCGAAGAAACGGTCGAGTACCCCATCGGTCACAAGCGCCGCCGTAAAGAAGGCATTCCCCTGCTTATCGAGAAATTCAAGCGCAATCTCGCACGCCGATTCGCACCCGAACAGCAGCAGCGCATCCTCGCCGCATCAGTGAACCGCGAGCACCTTGAGTCGCTGCCTGTATCTGAGTACGTCGACCTTTATGTTGTGTAAGCGGCCAGGGCAACGCCTGCAATCGTGAATTCAGAATGTAGACGCTTGCAGGCATACGGGGGTGCATGTTTGACTTGTCCCGGAGGAAGACTCCCCGCTCATGTCCTACGTACTCGCTCTGGACCAGGGAACCACAAGCTCCCGCGCCATCCTCTTCGACGAAGCCGGAAGTATTGCCGCCGTCGCGCAACACGAATTCCAGCAGTTTTATCCGCAAGCGGGATGGGTTGAACATGATCCCACCGAAATCCTCACCAGCCAGATCTCCTGTGCCGTCGAGGCACTAGGGAAAGTCGGAGCACGCCCACGCGACATAGCTGCCATTGGCATCACCAACCAGCGCGAAACGGTAATCGTCTGGGAGCGCGCCACGGGCAAGCCGATCTACCCCGCCATCGTCTGGCAGGATCGCCGTACCGCGGCCATGTGCTCGTCTCTCGAACAGAGTGGACATGGTGAGACCATCTCCTCGAAAACCGGCCTTGTCCTCGATCCATACTTCTCCGCCACCAAAGTTCGTTGGATACTCGACAACGTGCCCGGCGCACGCGACAAAGCCAAGCGCGGCGAACTCGCCTTCGGAACCGTCGACTGCTGGCTTATCTGGCACCTCACCAGCAGCATGCGTCATGTCACCGATGTGACTAATGCCTCACGCACCCTGCTCTACAACATTGTCGAAGGCCGGTGGGATCCAGAACTCCTGCGCGTCTTCGACATCCCCGAAAGCATGTTGCCCGAAGTTGTCTGGTCGAGCCAGATCGTCGGCGATGTCACCACCACTCTCGGCCTGAGTGGCATCAACATCGCCGGTATAGCAGGCGATCAGCAGGCTGCGCTCTTCGGCCAGCTCTGCTGGAATCCCGGCGAAGCCAAAAACACCTATGGCACGGGCTGCTTCCTGCTCCAGAACATCGGAACTCATTTCATCCGGTCCAAACACAAACTCATCACCACCGTTGCGGCCAGCGCACAAAAGCGCCTCGAATACGCCCTTGAAGGCAGCATCTTCATCGGGGGCGCCGTCGTTCAGTGGTTGCGCGATAACCTTCGCCTCATCGGCTCCTCCGCCGAAGTGGAGACACTAGCTGCGAGCGTACCCGATGCGGGAGGCCTCATCTTCGTGCCTGCATTTGTCGGTCTCGGAGCTCCGCACTGGGATCCGCACGCTGGCGGCCTCATCATCGGCCTCCGTCGTGACACAAAACCAGGACACATCGCGCGCGCAGCTCTCGAAAGTATCGCGTTTCAGGTCGCGGATGTGCTCGATGCCGTCCACAGCGAAACCGTAACGCCGCTCAACGCGCTTCGCGTGGACGGTGGCGCCGCGGTTAACGATCTGATGATGCAGTTCCAGGCAGATCTGCTTGGCGTCCCTGTCGTCCGTCCGCTCGTAACCGAAACCACGGCACTCGGAGCCGCATACCTTGCCGGTCTTGCCGTTGGCCTCTGGCCGAGCCCGCAGGACCTGCAGGCGAAACGCCAGGGTGATACGCGATTTGAACCACGGATGAATCCACAGCAACGCAGCGAAATGCGGGCGCGGTGGCAGCGCGCCGTCGAACGCTCCAAAAAGTGGACCGAAAGTTAGGAGAAAAGATGCGCAGGGACGAAATGCTGCGCAGGATTCGCGAGCGCGCGAATCAAGGCGAGCCATGGGATATTGCCGTCATCGGCGGCGGTGCAACAGGCATGGGCGTGGCCGTCGATGCGGCAGCCCGCGGCTTCAGCGTTGTGCTTGTCGAGGCGCACGACTTTGGTAAGGGAACGAGCAGCCGCAGCACCAAGCTGGTGCATGGCGGTGTTCGTTATCTCGAACAAGGCAACATTCCGCTGGTCATGTCCGCACTCAAAGAGCGAGGCCTGCTGCGCCAGAATGCTCCTCACCTGGTCAAGGACCTCGCTTTCGTCGTTCCTAACTACTCCTGGTGGGAAGCGCCGTTCTACGGCATTGGCCTTAAGCTCTATGACCTTCTTGCCGGCAAATACGGCTTTGGTCCATCAAAGCTGCTGACCAAGGAAGAAACACTCCAGCGTCTTCCCGGACTTGAGCCCGAAGAGTTGCGCGGCGGCGTTGTGTACTACGACGGCCAGTTCGATGACTCCCGTCTTCTCATCCACCTCGCCATGACCGCCGCAGATCATGGCGCCACAGTCGTCAACTACTGTCCTGCAACCGGTTTGTTGCGTGATGAAGAAGGCTATGTCAACGGCCTCATTGCTCGCGATGACGAATCAAGCGAAGCATTCTCCATTAAAGCCAAAGTAGTCATCAATGCAACCGGCGTCTTCACCGACGAGATTCGCCGCATGGCCGATTCCACTATCGAGCCACTGATGGTCACTAGCCAGGGCATTCACCTCGTCTTCGATCGTTCGTTTCTCAAGGGCGACACTGCACTCATGGTTCCGCGCACCAGCGATGGCCGCGTACTCTTTGTGATCCCCTGGCATGGCCACGCCGTCGCGGGCACGACCGACACGCCAGTCGACGCGCCAAGCCTCGAGCCCAAGCCTTTCGACGAAGAGATTCAATTCATTCTTGAGACTGCCGGCCGCTATCTCACCCGGCCGCCGAGCCGAGCAGACGTTCTTGCCGTCTACGTCGGGCTTCGACCTCTCGTGAAATCCGGCGGAGCGTCCAGCACCGCCGCCATCTCCCGCGATCACACCATTCATGTTGACACTTCCGGTTTGCTCACCATCACCGGTGGAAAGTGGACGACCTACCGCCACATGGCCGAAGACACGGTTGATCACGCCATTACGCTTGGCCGTCTACGTGATGAGCCCTGCACAACCAAAAACCTGAAGGTCCATGGCTACGCTGAGCTCGCAGGTTCGCGCGAAGAAGACCCGCTCGAGGTCTACGGCTCCGATGCCGCCGAGATTCGCGCGCTCGCTCAGCAGAATCCTGATCTCGCGCGCCCTTTGCATCCAGCTCTGCCCTACATCGGCGCGGAAGTCGTATGGGCTGCACGCGCGGAGATGGCCCGCACCGTCGAAGACGTGCTCTGCCGGCACACGCGAGCCCTCTTCCTGAATGCACACGCAGCGATGCAGATGGCGGAACCGGTTGCTCAGTTGTTAGCACGAGAGCTCGATTATGACGATGCGTGGATCGCAACTCAGCTTCAGGACTTCTCCGCCCTTGCGAAACAGTACACTGTCTGAAGTCCTTCCCCGGAGGTCGACTCATGCCGACTCAGTGCACCCACGTCAAAGATCACGCCAAAAACGTTAAACCACACAGCACCGGCTGCGAAGAGTGTCTGAAGACCGGCGACACCTGGGTACATCTGCGCATGTGCCTCGAGTGTGGCCACGTCGGCTGCTGCGATTCATCCAAAAATCGTCACGCGCGCGCGCACTTCCACGCCACCCAGCACCCACTCATTCGCTCTGCCGAACGCGGCGAAGACTGGCGCTGGTGCTTCATCGACGAAGTGTTCCTATAAGAAAACAAGCGGCGTGGGGCTCTAGGCCACCTGCACCTCAATGGCTTTCGATGCCGCATCGAGCTTCGTGATTTTGAAGCTGCGAATCTGCCCCGCCCTGAGCGGCTCAGGGCCAGCCGCCGGAGCCGGTGCGCTTCCCTTCCATCGAGCCGACAGCATGGAGCTCAGTGACGATAGATCGGTCTTCCCGCCCTGACTCGAAGCCTCCGAGGCGGGCTGAGTCGCTTTCGTCGCACGACAAACCGCGAAAATGTTTTCTCCCAACTCAACCGATGCTCCTCCAGCCGACTCTTCAACTACCCGGCCAGAAACCACATCGCCCGCCTTGTGCTCGGCAATGTATTCATTAATGCTCGTCGGCACCAGTTGCTTCATACTCAACTTGATCTGGCGCTTCTCCGGCGCGATCCCCAGCACCTGCGCCTTCACCACCTGCCCCACTCGAAGTACATCCTGTGGATGATGAATGCGCTTCTCCCCGCTGATCTCGCTGACATGCACCAGACCCTCAACGCCCTCTGCAATCTGCACGAAAGCGCCGAACGCCATCATCTTCGTAACCGGTCCCTCAACCTGCGCTCCTACCGGGAACCTCTGCGGCACGTCCGACCACGGATCAGTAAGCGTTTGTTTCAAGCCCAGAGAGATCCGCTTCTCCTCCGGTTTGATCACAAGGATCACCGCATCAACCCGGTCGCCTTCCTTCACCACATCGGACGGATGACGCACCTTCTTGCCCCACGACATCTCCGAAATATGAATCAGCCCCTCGACGCCCGGCTCCATCTCCACAAATGCGCCGAAATCTGCCAGCCTCGTCACCCTCCCCGTCACCCGCTGGCCAACCTGGTATTTCGAAGGCGCCGTTTCCCATGGCTCCGGTTGAAGCTGCTTCAACCCCAAAGAAATCTTCTTCGTCTCGGGATCGATCTTCAAAACCCTGACCCGAACCTTCTCGCCAGCCGACAGCACATCTTCCGGCTTGCTCACGCGGCTCCATGCAATATCGCTCACATGAAGCAGGCCATCGAAGCCCCCAAGATCCACAAACGCGCCATACGGCATCAGGCTGCGAACCGTGCCGTCCAGCACGTCTCCGGGCTGCAGGACAGCCATACGCCCTTCCTGAGCAGCACGCGCCTGTTCTTCGAGAACCACGCGCCGGTCCACAACAACATCTTCATCTGTAACATCGAGCTTCGTGATGCGGCAGGTAATCTCGGCCCCAACGAGCTGTTCCAGTTCCGCCGCATCGTGTGTTCCGCTGCGGCTCGCAGGCATAAACGCCCGGACTCCCACATCCACGGTCAGGCCGCCCTTCACCACGCCGGTTACGGTACCCACGACAGCCGTCTTCTGCTTAAAAGCCTCTTCCAGGGCCGTCCAGTCGTGAGGCTGCGCCACCTTGAACCGCGTGAGGTCGTAGTAACCTTCCTCGTTGCGTCCCTTGATGGAAACCAGGACCTTCTCTCCCGGTTTCACACCTTCGGCGTTGTTCCGGAATGCAGAACGCGGCAGCACACCCTCGATCTTGTAACCGATATCGAGAAAAACCTGTTCGGACGAAACGGAGATAACTCTTCCTTCGATCTGCTTCGACCCGCCCTCAGACTTCCGTGCGTGGCCCCGTTCGAATTCCATGAGGATACTTGCAAAATCCTCAAGAGGCTCAGCAGGCTCTGCCGCCGGAACCTCCTCCGCCACAGGTTCCATGGCAGCCTTCTCGGCATCTCCGGCCGGTGCCTGGCTTTCAACAGCCGGCGCGCTTACAGCCTCATGCGCATCTAAAGCACTGGATTGGCTGGCGGGTGTCTCGTCAGTGGAGTTGGATTCTGGAACGCTCGCGTTGCTCATCATGTCTACAACTCCATTCTCCCATGCTTCCCTCGCAAAGAAGCGAAGATCACATCGCCATCGAACCAACCCCTACTCAGGGAACTCCGCCACCTTCGGATCAATCCGATGCGGTGCCAGGTGCGTCGGCCCACCCTTGTCATCAATCACATTCGAAATCTCACCCTTGTCGTCCAGCGCTACCGTAATCATGTGATGAAACCGAACTCCCGGTTTCACCGGCACCTCGATCGCCCGCGTCAGATTCACATTCGGGTGCCGGAAGACGCTATAAATCCCGAGCCCCCATGCCTCATGGCTCGCCACGCCATCCGCAACTTTGTACGACGCCCATCCATTCACGCCCGCCGAAGATGTGTAGCTCTGCTGGTCCGGCGGATCGTACGGAATTTCAGACTGATAAAAGTACGTCCGCCCATGTTCGCCCTTCCACAGGACCTGGAATTGCTGATGATGCTCGACGAACAGCCCATAAGCGGTCACATTGTTCCCGTTCACTACCAGTCCGTTGTCGCTCAGGTTGCTCGTCCACCCCACTCCCGACCCGTGATCTGCCCGCCAAATCCACGTATGGTCGATAACAGTGTCGTTCGCATTGATCTCCAGATTCACCTTCGCTCGCCCAGCAGCCGCTCCCCCGTCCCTGAAGAACACATCATGCAAAAATATCGGATTGCGCGCATGCGAAGCGCGACTGCCTTCTGAACCCACCTCCATGAGCACCGGGGAGATCTTCTCCCCCGCATCGATCAGTATTCCCGCAATGTCCACACCACCTACATCAGCCACCGTAACCGCCGCATTCCCATTCACTGGTCGCAAAGTCGCGAATCCCAGGCCCATGACCATAGCATTTGCATGTGTGACTTTGATCGGCTCGTCGAGGTCATAAATGCCCGGCGTCAGCAGCAGGTTCTTCCCTTTCGCCAACTCCTCGTTCATCTTTGCCGCCGAATCTCTACCCGCCTGCGCAATGTAGAACTTCCTCAGCGGAATATCGCGTCCAGGCGTGGAGCCGCCATGCCATGTAATTCCTGCGCTGTCCTTCCGCAGTTCCGGGACCCGCACCGACCAGTTCTCTTTTCCATCAACCTGCAGAAACGGCTTCTCACGAACAATTGGCGTCTTGTCCACTTTGGTATACGGAGGCTGCGGCCAGTCGCCCTGCGGCGGATGCGGAACGCCTATGAACACCATGTTCCAGTTCGCGCCCGTCCAGCTACCCCACTCACTATTGCGCGAAATCCACTGCTGCTGTGGGCCGGCCCCGACATTGCCGTCCACCACTGAATCCGACATCCAGCCGCCGCTGGCCCAGCCCCCCTTCTGATGCAGGACAATGTCGCCCTTCACATGCATCCGCCGGAATGGCGCCGCCTGTGACACCGCCCACTGCATCGTCCCGCCTGCCGGCGTCACCGAGAAACCTTCAACTGCGCGCCAGAACGTGCACGTCGCGTTATTTCGCGGAAGGCTCGCATCCGAATGCACATTCCCGATGATGTGCACAGCGTCCGGCGTCGCTCCCAGCCCGATCACCTCGGTATAAAAACCTACCGGCACATCGACGTGATACTCCCCTGGCACGAACAGCAGAGCAGAACGTTCTTTCCCAAATTCGCTGTGCTGTTGAGTCGCGTAGACCTTGTCGATCTTTGCCTGAACCTCAGCAGCCTGCATCGAGCGGTCGAATACAAGAACATTTGCCCCAAAATCCGGATTCCCTGCCCGCTTCTGACCCGCCGCGACCTGCCCCGTGGCACTCACTACGGCGCAGATGCCAATCCCGGTAACAACCAACCTGAATCTCGCTCGAACTCTTCCATCCATGGCCATCACTCATCCACCTTGACCTGGGAATTACACGTCTCAAGCATCCTATGACATCGCCTTAACCCTGCCCTCGTGCTGGTGGACACAACCATGTCTGTCAAGCGAAAATTGCCGCGCACAAGAAAGGCTTTTGATCATGGGTCCTATTTCACGAAGGGAGTTCGTTTGGCTTGGCGCAGGCACCGTAGCAGCCGGAGCCGCTGCTAAAACGATTCTGCTGGAACCCGCTGTTCTCGCGGCTCCAAGCGATCGAAAGGTCCGCTTCGTTTCGATCGGCACAGGCATACGTGGCTGCGATCTCCTCCGCTCTGCCGTCAAACTTCCCAATGCCGAATGCGTCGGCATCTCCGATCTCTACGATATGCATCGCAAAGCAAGCATCGAAGCATGGGGTTCCCAGATCCCCACAACACGCGACTATCGCGAACTCCTCGACCGCAAAGACGTCGAGGCGGTCATTGTTGCCGTCGCTGATTTTCAGCATCGACACGTCGTGCTCGACTGCATCGCCGCAGGCAAAGACGTGTACTGCGAAAAGCCCATGTCGCACAACGTCGCCGATGGCCTCGCCATGGTCAAGGCCGTCAACGAGAACAAGCGCATCTTTCAGGCCGGAAGCCAGCGCGTCAGCAGTGTCGTCTACCAGAAAGCTGCGGAAATTTTCAAATCAGGCCGCCTCGGCGAAGTCACGCTGGTCACGGCGCATACCGATCGCAATTCGCCCTCCGGCGCATGGGTCTATCCCATCCCGCCCGATGCCAGTCCTGAAACCATTGACTGGAAGACCTGGATTCGCGACGCCCCTGACCGTCCCTTCAACGCAGCCCGCTTCTTCCGCTGGCGCTGCTTCGCCGATTACGGCGAAGGTCTCGCCGGGGACCTCTTCGTTCACCAGCTCTCCGGCATTCAGTGCGTAACCGGTATCAACGCCATCCCCTCTCGTGCCCTCTCCATCGGAAGTCTCACGCACTTCAAGGATGGCCGCGATTACCCTGACCTGCTGGTCACGCTTTACGACTACCCAGGAGTCGCCGTAAATGTCCGCTGCAACCAGAACAATGAAACAGATGAAGACACCACCTTCTACGGCAAAGAGGGCACGCTGACAATCAAGGGCGACACCCTCACCATGACGCCCCAGGACACGCGTCCTCAGCCCGAGTACTACGCCCTGGACGGCTGGACCACCGACGCGAAGAAGAAATACAACGATCAGTGGAAAGCCGCTCACTCGCAGCCGTCCGCACCCCTCCCACAGAGCGAAACATTCTCTGCTCCGCAGGGCTACGATGATACCGCTGAGCATATAGCCGCCTTTCTCCACGCCGTGGAAACCCGCGAGCACGTTGTCGAGGACGAACACTTCGGCAACAACACCGCGATCGCATGCCACATGGCAAACTATTCTTACCTGAACAAAAGCGCCGCTCTCTGGGACCCTGCAGCGCAAACCATCAAGTCCTAGCGGAGAAGACCAGTTCAATGAATTACTGCTCTCGACGCAGCTTCATCAAAGGCTCCGGCGCACTCGCTGCCGCATCCATCGGCGGGCTCGACACACTCTCGGCAACTACCCTGAAGCAGCCGGTCGGCCTGCAACTCTATTCGGTCCGGAATCTTCTTCCAAAAAACTTCCAGGGAACGCTCGACCAACTTGCCGCAGCTGGATACAAGGAAGTCGAGGCCGCAGGCTACTTCGGCAAAACCGCCGCCGATTTTGGCAACGCCCTCGGCAAATCCGGTCTCAAGTGCGTCAGCACGCATCATGCGCTGACCGAGTTGAAATCACAACTCAGTCAGCTCATCGAATACGGACAGGCTCTCGGCCTTCAGTACATGATCTGTTCCTGGGCAGGTGTGCACCGCGACCCCTCGCGCACCGGCGAACTCAATCTCGATGACTGGCGCTACGTAGCCGACCAGTTCAACGCCATCGGCCAGAAAGTGAAATCCGCCGGAATGACTTTCGGGTATCACAACCACACCATCGAGTTCGGAACCGAAAATGGCGTCGTCTTCTTCGACGAACTGCTCAAACGCACTGATCCCAAGCTGGTCGTGTTCGAAATGGACTGCGGTTGGGTCGTCGCCGGCGGCCACAACCCCGTCGAGTATCTCAGCAAGTTCCCCGAGCGCTTCCCGCTCTTTCACATCAAGGACCTCATCAAGGGTCCCGACGGTAAATGGCGAAACGTCGTCATGGGCAAAGGCAGCATCGACTACAAACCAATCCTCCGCGCCGCCACCGGTCTCAAGCACTACTTCATCGAGCAGGAAGAGTTCCAGGAAGACCCCATGACCGAACTCCGCGAGGACGCCGATTTCATGAAAAAGCTCGACTTCTGAGCTTACTCGAAACGCCTGAAATAACCTGTCAATGGCGTGAGAGGCCGCTTTTTCGCTAAATTGCAATGTTGGGTGCGCGCCATCACGTTCGCCCCGGGGCTTAAGAATCCGCTACGCTTGGATATGAGCATTTTTGACGAAAAGCGGTCAGAGCTGGAGAAACACGAATTCATGATGGGTGTGGAACGAGGCAGACTTGCCGTTGCCCTCGACCTCCTCACGGATTCCCTCATCCTGGTTGGCCAGCACGGCGTCTACTGCACCTCGAACCGTAACCCCAATGTCCCCACCCTCGACCTTCAGGCCGTCCTAAGCGGCATGGAAGGCGCGAAAGCTCTCATCCAATCAGTCATGGAAGAAATGCGAGCCAAAAGCCAATTGGAGCTTCGCAACACTGAATCAGCGAGTTAGCTGAACCCTAACGCCGCCTTGCAGCGGTTTGCCACTCTGAAATACGGTAGACTGTAGGAGCGCGCCCGTAGCTCAGCTGGATAGAGCGAATGCCTCCGGAGCATTAGGTCGGGAGTTCGAATCTCTCCGGGCGCACCATCCTCCTCCCTGGTATCCCTGACATATCCTTGAGCTAGTCCGGTAGAACACCGGGCTCTAAGGACTGCATGCACTTCAACTTTCATTTCACCGCTGTCCAGGTCCTTTGGACGCTGACATTCGCCTCGCTTCTGGTCCTGCTCGTCGTCCTTCTTGGACGCGATCGCATCAAGCGTTTTCCCTGGTTTACCACTGGCATCGTCCTCGTCACCCTCCGCCTGCTCATAAATCGTCTGCTTCATGACAGGCTCCCTCCCATCTCGATGGGCGAAATCGCTATTTCGCTGGCACTCGTCTCCGCCCTCGTCGGCTTCATCATCCTCATCGAAATGGCGCGTAATGCCTTCCGCCGTGCCTCTGCCCGCGCGTGGCTTCTATGGACGATAGCTCTTCTCATCATCGGCGGACTGATTGTGTGGAAGTGGGGACCGTGGCCGAACCTGCACACCCTCGCCTTCGACACACTCATTGCCAAACTGCAATTCATGCAGTTTCTGTCGGTCAAAGTGGGTCTGCTCGTCGACGTGCTTTCCATAGGGCTGGGCTTGCTCGTCGTCTCCGTCGGCCGCCGCTATGGCGCCGGATGGCGCAGCCATGTACAACGTATTATGATCGGCCTCTCCACAGCCTCACTCTCGCAGATGTGTGCGCAAGGAATCTGGCAGATCATCGCGCACCACACGACCCCGCACTCGCAGGCAGAATACGAGCGCGTCCTCGGCATCCAGGAAAAGCTGCTCAACACCAATAGCGCCGTCTACGTTCTCGTCGTGATCTGGTGGATCATCTGCTTCTGGAATGACGAGCCGGGCTCACCCACCGCCAATGCAACGGTCGAGATCGCTCCCGCCTCAGCTGCCACTGAAATCGGCGAAGCTTAACTAGATTGCGAAATCGATAAACCCGCGCTGCGGATCGGTGCCCACCAGCCTCACACTAACCCTGTCGCCGACATCCAGTCCCTTCGACCCAGGCTTGCCGGCATTCACGAGCATCCCTTCAACATGCGGTTCCAGTGCTCGCACAAATGTGCCGTACTGGTTTACGCCTGTGACAATCGCTCTGAACGTCTGCCCGATCCTCGGATGCAGCACCACCGCCGCGATCCGCTTCTGCATCACTCGTTCGACCTTGCGCGCCGCATCTTCCATGAGTGTGCAGCGCTGTGCAATCGCATTGAGATCACCCTCTGAATAGGGCTGCTGCGCCTTCGCGAGATGCGCTTTCATCAACCGTTGCGTCACGACATCCGGAAACCGCCGGTTCGGCGCAGTCGAATGCGTGTAGTCCTGCACGGCCAATCCGAAGTGCCCCGGCGATTCCTCATTCGGCTTCACCAGCACATACTCGCCCGGCCCCATCAGCTTGATCACTGCCAGCGACAGATCCGGGAAATGATCCGGATCCTTCTGTTTCTGCGCGAGCAGGAAATCATTCAACGCTTTCGAATCCGGCTGCTCCGGCAATTTGGTGCCCAGCCCATTGGCAAGCTCAACAATGCGGTCCCATCGCTTCGGTATCCGCACGATTCGGCGAATCGAAGCCACCCCCGCCTCTTCAAACGTACGTGCAACCACGCCGTTGGCAGCGACCATGAACTCCTCGATCAACGACGTCGCGCGATTCTTTTCCTGGCTTCCAATATCAACAAGCTCGTCAGCCCGCATCACCGGATGGGTCTCGATTGTCTCCAGGTCCAGCGCACCGTGCTGGAACCGGCTGCCCAGCATTCTCTGAGCCGCTTTGTCCTGCAGCTTCAATTGCGCTTCGAGATCAGCATTCGCAGCCACCTTCTCCGGCGCAGCGCCGCGCCCCTCCAGCCATGCGCCCACGCTTGGATATGCCAGTTGCGCCCGGTTCCGCACGAGCGCGCGATAGACCTTCCCATCAGAAACTGCGCCTGAATCATCAACCGCATACTCAATCACGTCCGCAATTCGATCTTCATTCTCATTCAGTGACGTGATGCCCTCCGACAACTCCGGGGGCAGCATGGGAAACACCTTTACCCCTGTATAGACAGAAGTCGTCTCTGACTGTGCATGCTTGTCCAGCAAGCTTCCGCGCGGCACTCGCACATCCACATCGGCAACTCCGATCAGCACGCGGATGCGGCCATCCTGCAACTGCTCAGCCCACTCGATCTGGTCCAGATCCTTCGAGGTATCGTTATCGATCGATGACCACAGCAATCCGCGCAGATCCTGAAGATTTTCTGGCACCGGCAACTTCGCTTGAGCCTCGATCTTTGCCAGTTCCGTATCGGTGCCTGGAGGGAAGTCCGGTTGAAAACCGTGCTCGACCATGTCGGCGTGTGCGGCCGCAATCAGATTGAAATTGAAATTCTTCGTGGAATGCATCCGGTTCAGAGTCTCCTGACGTGAAGAGCCAGCCTACCACGCTGCCTCAGTCGTCAGAAACACCAAGGGACGACCGCGAAGTCGTCCCTCCCCCAGCGGTGCACCACACTTACTGAATGCCGAGGTCTGCCAGCACCTTCGGCTTTGCTTCATCCACAGCGAGCAGATTGTGGCAGACCGCACAGTCCTGCGTCAGCGACTTCCCGTTCTGCGCAACATGGTCGCCGTCATGGCAGCGGAAGCAGCCCGGATAGCTCATGTGACCGATGTGGTTCGGATGCGTTCCCCACGTCACCTTCATGTCCGGGAACACGTTCGTCGTAAACACCTGCACCAGCCCGGCGCCCGCTGTCTTCACCAGGTCAGGATGTTGCGCCAGCACCTCCGGATGCTCGTTGCGATAGAACTGCGTGAGTCCCTCCGGTATCTTCGCCCGCGCCTCATCTTCCGTCTTGTAATCCGCCTTCAGGAGAGCCAGGCCCTGCTTGTGAACCCATGGAAGTTCGGGGCTGATCGCGCCCTCCGCCATAGCCCGGTTGAGCGCGTCTTCTGCCGTCTGCATCGTGTGCGCCGCTCGGTTATGACAGTCGATGCAATCCATAACTCGCCGCTCACCCTGCGGCACAGCCCCCTTCAGGCTGGACGTTGCAAACGCCGTCTTTGAGCCGTCCGCATACGTCCGCTCAACCCAAGGAATTGTCGTGCGCGTCGGGTCTGTGGCAACGTACTCGATGTGTCCCAGGTGCACGCCGTGAATTCCTGTCAGATGCGAAAGGGAATCAATGCCGCCCAGGTGCAGCAGCACCACACTCTGCGTCTCCGTGTTCTTCTCATCATCCGCAAAGTTCGATTTCACCAGGAGCTTCTCGCCCACAAACTTGGCCGGCGTATGGCAGCCTTCGCAAATTTCCCGTGCCGGTCGCAGATTCATCACCGGCGAAGGAATCGGCTTCGGATACTTATTGACCGACACCTCAATAAGCTGTTTCGTGCCGTTCACTTTAGCTTTGAAATATGACTCCGCTCCGGTCCCGATATGGCACGCGACACAATCTACATGCGAGTGAGCCGATACCTTGTACGCCGAATATTCCGGATGCATTACGTGGCAGGAGGATCCACAGAACTGGGGCGAATCCATGTATGCCGCGCCTCGGTAGCTTGCCATCGAAACCACGAGCAGATTTACGATCGTCGCCACCAGCACGATATCCAGTCCGTGCCGAAAAACGCGATCGTTCAGATCGATCTTCGGAAACTCAGCCGGAATCTGGCCAGCTTGCTGCAGCTTCTTGCGGCGAAGAAGAACTCCAACAGGTATAAGTACCAGCCCAAGCACAAAAATGGCCGGCAAGATAAGAAAGAAAATAATGCCGAGGTATGGATTATCATTCGGCCGGCCAAATAGCTCCACCAGCCAGTAACCGATCATGGTTACACCGGCAGCGCTCGTAATCGCGCCGCCTGCAAGGCTTATGGGATTGTTGCCGAAGAACAGTGCCGGCCGCACCCAGTTCTCGCGGAATCGCTGCATCATTTCGTCCCCCCCAAGACAGAAAACCCGCTTCAGCCCCCGGCATTCGGCCGGGACCCGTTTTCACATATGCGGCACGAAGCGGGTCAGTGTTCGACTACTTCAACGTGCGGAAATATGTGACGACATCCTTGATCTGCTCATCGGTAAGCTTTCCGGCAAATGCCTTCATCTTTCCCTTGCCGTTCTTCACAGACTCAATCTGCTCTTTCTCACTCGTCTTGTACTCCGCTGCGGGTTTCACGTTCATCATTTTCGCGATACCCGCACTCGGCGTGCCCGTGCTGCCGTGACAGCTTTGACAATTTGCCTTGTAGAGCGCTTCACCTGTTTCCGCGAAGCCCATGGAACCAGCCAGACACACTGTCGCAGCCAGCACCGCCATCGATCGAATCGTCTTCGTCATGCAAGACTCCTTCAAAAATACATTATGGCCAGATCGCTGGGGGCCACGCCCATTCACCTACTGCAAACTGCCAGGAACTTACCTATCCAAACACCGCTGTCCGATGAAAGTAGCTGTCTTGTGATAACTGTCCCGTGCCCGTCTGACTGAATCCGGCGCATCCTACTCGTCAAGAATGCGCCGGGCTCAATCTTCCACTGGCTACTTCAACTAAATGCTCGTACAGCCCCGCATTGGGTCTACTTCAAGAATGTCCTGAAGTGCCCCACCACATCCTTAATCTGCGCGTCGGTCAGCTTGCCTTTATACGGTTGCATCTTGCCCATTCCGTTCTCGACCGCTTCCACCATCTGCGCTTCGCTCATCTTCTTTACGTCAGCATCCGTGACAGGCTTTACCTTCATCGACTTGCCTGCCGCCGAATCCGCCATGCCCTTTTCGCCATGGCACATCTGGCACTTCGATTTGTAAAGCGCTTCAGTCGATGACTGCGCGAAGCTCGCCGATCCGGCCAGCACCGCTAACAGCATTGCCGCACCCACGTTGCGCACAAGTTTGTTCATTTCTCAATCTCCTCGAGAGATCTCCCCTGCTTCGGGGGAAGATCGGTGCGAGGGACATCGTTTAAAACAGCCGAAGTCTTAAAATTTAGCTCCGACTGCGTCGTTCATCGCAAACAGGCGTACCAAGACCACTTTTCGATCTCCAGCCCACCCGCAGTACTCAGAATGCGTACCTAACTCCCAGACTCACCACATCGCCATGGAAGTTCCGAGCAGCCGGGCCAGGACCGCCAGCCTCCTGGTACCCATGATGTACCCAGTTACCGTGCCAGGCCCATTGCGGCGCTATGTTCACAACCAGATCGCTGAAAGGCGAGACAACCTTTGAGTTCAGAGCGCCCGGGACCATCAGCGGATTTAGAAATTCACCCGAGCCGCTGTTCGATGTTACTCGCGCACCACCATTGAACCGGAAATATTTCGAAGGCGAGTAAGTAAATGCTCCCGAGAAGAAAGTTGAAGGCGCGTTATAACTCCCATTTCCGCGATAGAGCTGTGACGCAGGTGTTGCCGTCGGTAAGGTCCCGCCCGGATTATTAGCTGTCTGTAAACATGTGCCCGTTGAACCCTGCGCCCCGGCCGGCAACGGATATGTTGCCGTGGCAACAAAGATGTAGCACATGTCCGTCTCCGAAAACACCTCGTCATGCGAGTAGTTGAAATCGAGACTTACTTGCTCACTTGCAATCACCTGTGTCGCGAAACTGAAGTTGCGATTGTGTTCCTTATGATTGACCAGCGGGTCGTCATTCTTTCCTTCAAAGTCGTTCGCCGTTATAGCGAAGTTCACCCATTTCGCTGGTGTTGTAACCGCCCTCGCTCTCACGTGATAGGCCTTGTTCGGCGCCGCTCGTGTATAAGTGTTTGTCGGTGTCTCCGAGTTCGCTGCCTCCCAGTTCAATGTATCCAGATTCACATTCAATCGGAATGCGCGTGACGGTGTGATCGCCGTACCGATCAAGACCCCGTTCTGGTGCCACATACGCCTCTCGTCATCGTCAATGACCTGCCGATTGTCGAAGCGCCATCCACCGGAAATCCTGAACACCGGCGAGATCGTGACGATTCCGAGCACCGTGTTGCGCTCGATCTTCTGGTTGATCGTGTCTCCGCCCGGCGTTGTAGTTGTCAACGGAGTGAAAGCGCTGAGCGGCGTATTGACACTAATGTTCGCCGGATGGTCCGCTTGACTACCCCAGATCGTCGATACGAGAATGTCGTTCCCTTCGGTGCGGAAATAGCGATAGTCAAATGACTCGGATACTGAGAAATATCTGCTCAGCTCAGCCTCAACCGCAAAATCACCATTGAGGCTGTTCCGTTTGTTATGCGCCAGCCGACCGTTCGCATATCCGCCTGTATCGATTTCCTGACGGTTGAACGTGCGCGCCACCAGGCCATTGAACGTCTCGTTGAAATGGTTCACATTCGACACGCCGCCGCTGTATGCCAGCCGCCCATTGAACGCCACTTTGTCCCAGTAATGTGAACTGAAACGCAACTGCTCCGTCGGAAAAACCGTCCGCGTGGGCGCCCCCTGGCTCTGCACCAGCGTCTGGCTGCAGAACGGATTGGCAATCCCATTTACCACTTCAGCGGTTTTGCTTGCTCCAGTTCCGCATGTCGTAGTCGCAAGCGTATTCACACCCAGCGATGTCGGCGTTCCGTTTGCCAGGGTGAATGGCGTGGGCGCTAATTCGTAAGACGAATCGCCCCTATAAAGCGCGAACAACTCGTCGTAGCTCAGCGTCGTGCGCTTCGCCAGTTTGAAATCCACACCCCCGGTATAGGTATCCAGCGCATTCCTGAACCACTGAAACACGACAACGTCGCCGCCGCCGTGTACCGTCGAATATGTCGGACCTTCATGCGTGTTGTGGTTATATCCCACCCGGAAACTCAGCCGCGATAAGGGAAACAGCGTGAACAAAGCATCCGTATTCCGCCGAACCGTATTGAAGACATGGAGCGAGCTCGGCTCCGGCACCAGCACAGGCGTCGCAGCTGAGGCTGTTGAAAGAAGCGAATTATCCAGCAGGTTGTAGTCGAAGTAATTCCGGTCGCGCCGGAAGTTCCCCGCGAAATCGTAGTACCGGCCCTTCGATACATTCAGAAACGAAACGTTGTTTGGCTCGCCACCGTAACCAAAGCTTGCCGTCGATAGCCGATCGAAGAACGGAGTCTTCGTTGGATTCGTCGTGCGCAGCTCCAGTGACTCGTTCAGCACGCGCATTCCCGTGCCTTCGTTCACCATCGTCGCCCACATCGCGCTGCTGCCGTCCTTCTGGGTAAGCACGCCGCCCAGTTCAACGCTCGAATGCATCGTGTAAGGGCCGGCCATTTTCTCTTTCAGTTCAGCAGCCGGCTTCTTTTCTACCGCAGGTTTTGCAGCTTCGGGCTGAGCCGTAGGGTCTTGACCAAACCCGCTCAGCGCTCCACCCATCGCAAGAATTGCTACCGCGGTCAGGGCGGTCAGTCGAGATAATTTGATCCCGACCGGCGACCCAGCCAGACTGTGTCCATTTTCAATCTGCTTCGTCATCGCTCGCCCCTTACTCCGTTGAGTTGAAGAAAATTGGACTGGTGTTTGATCCGTGAATGCTTGTGTGGCATGTCGTACAGGCCTGATATTGCGTCGCCTGGTTGTGTGCCGGACCAGAGGGCTGACTCGCCGTAAAATTCGGCGACGGTGAATGGCATTGCAGACAAAGCGTGTTCACGCTCGCCCGGTTGATCAGTCGCGGATTTGGCCCGCCGTGCGGGAAGTGGCAGGCCGTGCAGCCTTCCGTCTTCACTACGAAGTGCTCATACACAAATGGTCCTGCAGTCTCGCTGTGGCACTTTGTGCAAACCGCATCCATCTGCGCCGACGCTCGCAGGTTCTTGCGGTTGAATGTCCCATGCGCGTCGTGGCAATCCGTGCACTTCATCAGCCCTTCCTCCACCTTGTGGTGGAAAGGCATGTTGAACTGCGACTTCGTCTCCGTATGACACTGGAAGCAGAGCTTCGGCTGCTCCACCTTTAGCAGTTGCTCAGGGGTCTTGCTGTGATGCACGCTGTGGCAGCTTATGCAGCTCACATTGTTCTCGCCATGCGCCGTGCGCTGGAAATTCGCATGCTGTCCCTGGTGGCAGCTCAGGCATCGCGCATCGATCTCCTTTGCCGACGCCTTCGCAGGATTGAAGATCTTCGATACATCACCGCCGCCGTCGACGTGCGCTTTGCCCGGCCCGTGGCAGCCCTCACACGTTACGCCGCTCTTTCCATGCATCTCGGCGATTTTGGTGTGAGGATTGGAAGAGAATCCCTTTGAGACCTCTTCGTGGCAGGTAGCACAGGTCTCCTGACCTACGAAATCACCTGAAGCTGGTGCGGCTTGACTCGTCTTCGCCGGGTTGGCACCCTTCACCGGAGCCGCTAGACTCCGTGGCGAATAGACAAATACCGAAGAAAATAGCAAAAGGAAGACCAACAACCTCGGCCCGATCCCTGAGGTTGAGTGGCCTTCTCTGTGCGCAACTGGCCGTTCTCTATGCATCAAGATCACCTGCGGCAAGCTTCCCGGCCAACCTCGATCCAGCTCGGCTACTCTTCGGCTCGATGCATTTCCTTTTCAGGACCGTGCTTCAGTCGAACAGGGTTCCTTGCTGTCAGTCGGTTGTGCCTGTGTGGAGCATCACCTTATGGCCGAAATCGTAACCTGCGGGGAACGAACGTTACGGTGACCTCCATCACATGGTCCGTCGCGCCGTCTCCAGCGACAAAATACCCTCCTGGGCATTAACGCTCCAGTCCGACAAAGCAGCAGGCTCCCTCTTACCCGCAGATTCTGATCATCAGTTATTCGAGCAACTTACGGTCCGAAAACGTGCTCCCGCTCGGACCACCGCCTTTCCCGCGCTTTCCGCTTCGCGACGTAATTGAACCTGACAGCTCCGGAGGCGCTCCGATGACGTCCGTCACACTCTCGAGCGCGAGCTCTGTCTTCTCCTGACTGTCAAGGTTTGCGCCCCACATTTTCGTTTCAGGAATACTCCTAGTCCCAACTCCGTATGGGCTTTAGGCAGCATTCCTTGCGTGAGCCCCATCACATCCACAACCCTCAAGGATCGGCAGACTGTATGGAAGGTACGAAAATGGCGGACTTGGGAATCACCACGGCTCCTCCTCGGCGGCAGAAGACTTTCAACCGCCAGTCTCCGGTTGGCTGTGCGGCATGCGCCAACCGCCGGCCGGGATGGTTCTGCTCTCTCGGCAGTGCAGTACTCGCTGACCTCGAACTGGTGACCAGCACCATCAGCTTGCCTTCACAGGCTTCACTCTTCAGCCAGGGAGAAGATGCGCGCTGTCTTTATCTGATCTGTAGTGGATATCTCAAGCTGACTGCCGGCCGGGCGCAAGATCGCCAGATGATCGTTCGCGTCGCTGGGCCCGGCTCCGTCCTAGGCCTGTATGCCGCCCTCTCTCACGGCGTCTACGAAGTCTCAGCCGAATCGCTCACGCCTGCCCAGCTTCGTCCCGTCGAGCGCGAAAGGTTCCTCGCCTTCCTGCGCAACCACCGCGAAGCACAGATGCGCGCCGTACAGTGCATCTGCCAGGAATACCGCTTCGCGCTGCAGGATGCATGTCGCATCGCTCTCGCTGAAACAGTTGCCGGGCGCCTCGGTCGTCTCCTGCTCGAACTCGCCCATCAGATCGGTGAGCACGTCAACGGCGGGTACCGTTTCCCGCTGCTGCTCACGCACGAAGAGATGGCGTCCATGGCATGTACTACGCGAGAGACTGTAACCCGCACGCTTGGCCAGTTCCGCAAAGAGGGCTCGATCACAATCGAAGATTCCATGATCACGCTTCACCAGCCCGACCGCCTCCAAAACCTCTTCTGATCCAAGGACGACGAGAACACATTTCGGTTCCGAGCCTCAAGAATTGCCGGAAGGAGTGTCTCTCGATTCCCATTCCCTATTTCCCCAGTCCCCCATCCCCAATTCCTGGCTTCTCCCGTCCAAGAGATATCATCTTATCTGGGAGTTTTTGCACGCTCATGATCCGCTTTCCGGTCTGCTTAGCTGCTGTTCTTCTTCCCTGCTCCGCGTTTGCACAGGCTCCAAACAACGCTTCCGATCCTGCCCAGGCGCCGGTCACATCCACAGCTTCTCCCGAAATCGCCCAGTTCCAGAAGATCGAAGACGCCTGGGATCAGGCCATCAATCGCCGCGACCAGTACGCCCTCGAAAACGTGCTCTCACCTTTGTTCCTGGATGTCTCGGGCTCCGGCGACGTCACGACGCGGAACCAGCAACTTGCCTTCATCATCGCTACTGAAGACAAGTCGTTGCACCTCCAGCAGAAAATCATCACGGTCCGGATGCTTGGAGACACCGCAATCGCCAATGGAACCTACGTGCTGCATCATCGCGGCTCGTCCGGCGAAATCGATGAAAAAGGCGTGTTCACTCATGTCTTCGAGCGCGCTCACAGTGGATGGTTCTGCATCAACTCGCAACGTACCGTTCTGCGCGAAGACAATGGCAAAGGCAAAAAGAAATCCGCCTCCGAATTTCCCTTCCACTTCCCTACCTTCGGCAAGTCCGAAAAATAATCGCGGGTACAAACAGTCGCTGGGACCTGCTTCGAGTTCGCGAACTGTAAGACCCTGTCCCGAACTGGTCGTCGGATCTTGCTTCTGAGTCCGGGATGAACTGAATCCGGGATGAAAGTCCGCCCTAACTGGCGATCTTTGTCCGAGCCGATCCCTGAACTCGTATCGACACATGCACCAGCGACAACGCTGCAGGGGTAACACCGGGAATCCGGCTCGCCTGCCCGATAGTCCCCGGTCGAACTCGCTCCAGCTTCTCCCGCATCTCCCGCGACAGGCCGCTGATCACTCCATAATCAAGCCATCCCGGAATAGCAACCGACTCCGCTGCCTTCAGCTTTTCAATCGCCTTCTTCTGCTGCTCCAGGTACCCCGCGAACTTGATCTCCGTCTCAACCGCCCGCGCCTCATTGTGCAGAATCGCTCGCCGTACCGCGGCATCTTCTTCCACGTGCGCCAGTTCAGCCAGAACCGAATCGCCCGTCATATCGTCACGTAATGCTTTAAGCGCGGTCTCGATCGTCATCTCCGGTCGCTTCAGCAACTGAGCCCAGGTCTGTCCCTTCGATGAGCCCAGATCTCCGAACCCGGTTTCAGCCAGCTTTGCCGCATCCACCTTCCGCGTGGTCAGGAAATTCGTCAACGCGGCCATCCGAGTCTGCTTCTCCTGGTACTCCGCCCAAGCCTCGTCGCTGATCAATCCAAGCTTCCGCCCGTATGGCGTCAGTCGCCGATCCGCGTTGTCGATCCGCAGGTGCAGCCGGAATTCCGCGCGCGAAGTAAACATCCGATACGGCTCATTCGTTCCCTTCGAAATCAGATCGTCGATCAGGATCCCCGTGTATCCCTCCGTACGGTTCATCGTGAACGGCGGATCGTCCTTTACATAGAGTGCGGCGTTGATCCCCGCCATAATCCCCTGACACGCGGCCTCTTCATATCCCGAGGTCCCATTGATCTGCCCCGCGAGATACAGCCCTTCCATGCACTTCACACGCAAGCTGCGATCCAGTTCCGTCGCATCCACGCTGTCGTATTCAATCGCATATCCCGGTCGCAGCATCTCCGCTTCTTCCAGTCCCGGAATCGAATGGACGATCTGCCACTGCACCTCCATCGGCAGCGATGTGGACATCCCGTTCACGTACACCTCGTGCGTATTCAATCCTTCCGGCTCGAGGAAAAACTGGTGCTGCGTCTTGTCGGGGAACTTCACAACCTTGTCTTCGATTGAAGGGCAGTATCTCGGTCCAATCCCTTCGATCTGCCCCGAATACATCGCCGACCGGTGCACGTTCTCGCGAATCAGCCGCAGCGTCTCGGGAGTGGTGAACGCAATATGGCAACTCACCTGCGGCTGCACAATCTTCTTCGTCCTGAAGCTGAATGGCGTCGGCTCCGTATCGCCCGGCTGCTCTTCGAACATCTCCCACTTGATCGTCCGTCCGTCCAGCCGTGGCGGAGTGCCTGTCTTCAACCGGCAGGTCCGCAGACCCAGCCTCCGCAATGCTTCGCCCAACAATACCGAAGCCGGTTCCCCACTGCGACCCGCAGGATACCGTTCCTCACCGCAGTGAATCAGCCCATTCAGGAAGGTGCCAGTCGTGATGATGGTCGCTCCCGCCATCAGACGCCGACCGTCTCTCAATTTCAGTCCCAATACCCGCCCAGTGGGCCGCGTAGGCCGGGGCAGCTCGCCAACTTCCTGTTCGCTCGTCCCCTCGTTCCCTTGTCTCCTGTCGTCGATCACCAGATCGATGACCTCGGCTTGCCGGATGTGTAGCCCCGGCTGCCCCTCCAGGACTTCCCGCATCTTGACGCGATATAGCTGCTTGTCGCACTGTGCCCGCGGACTCCACACTGCCGGCCCGCGCGAAGTATTCAGCAGCCGAAACTGGATTCCAACCGCATCCGCCACCTCGCCCATAATGCCGCCCAGCGCATCGACTTCACGCACCAGATGCCCTTTCGCCACCCCACCGATTGCCGGATTGCAGCTCATCTGCGCGATCAGGTCCAGATTCATCGTGATCAGGGCAGTCTTCAACCCCATACGGGCAGAGGCCATCGCCGCCTCGCAACCCGCATGTCCCGCGCCCACAACAGCAATATCGTATTGTTCGGTGAAAGCCATCCGGTCCTATTCTACGGATTCAACCGACGTTTGACTCGGCACGATAACTCGGCACTCCTCCTCGCCCTTTGCGCGGGCTGAACTCCCTGCAATGCCAGAATTTACAAACCTGGGCGGCGTTACGCGGGTTTGTTACCTCACATCCGAGGTAAGTAGCGCACCCGGTAACCGAAGTTCGTCCCAACCTCCCCGAACCCCATTCGGAATCCACGCCAGGTGCTACGATTTTCAAAACCACTACTTCGGATCACGTATGGTCTTCGATCCTACCAAAGCTGGAAAATCCCTCTGCGCCTGCGGAATGGTCTCCGATACCTTCGGCGGCCTCTGTGACCGCTGCGCCTCTCTCCAGACTCTTGGCCTTGGAAGCCACGCACTGCCACACGACATCGAGAGCACCTACCTGACGCTCGTCAAAGTCTGGCATCCTGATCGCTTCGCCCATGACCAGAGGCTCCGCACAGAAGCAGAAGAGAAGCTGAAAGAGATCAACGCAGCGCACGACTATCTGCTCACGCATCCGAAACAGGAGCCGCCTCGCCCCGCTCCCCGCACTGACAAGCCTCCAACGCCGATGGAAGCCGGCTCTCTGGACTTCGAAGGCGAAGAGACCGAAGGTGAAGAGACCGAAGAGATCCGCAGGATCTTCCGCCGTCGACAGAAATCGAAGGTACCGGCCATCCTCCTCAAGGTAGGGCTGGCTATCGGTGCTGTTGCCGTCATCGTCATCCTCTGGCTTACCGGCGACTCCATACTCTCCAGCAATGCGCTCACGTCACGTGCATGGGACCAACTCAAGCTCGAGGTCGCGCACGATTTCGCGGTGCACTTCACATCGGGCGCCTCTGCTCAACCTCAGGCCACGCCCGCAACTCCGGTAGCAGTTCCGGCTACTCCTCCCGCCACGCCTCCTCCTCCGGCTGTGGCTCCTGCAGGGGCCGCCGCGACGAATGGAAACCCCGGCAAACATGTTCAGACCGTGAAGCCCTACATCACCGCCGGCCTCAGCCCGACCGAGGTTCTCTCCGTTCTCGGCACCCCGACCTCATCGTCGGGAGAAAAGATGTTCTACAACAACTCCGAGATCGATTTCAAAAATGGTCAGGTGTCGGGCTGGAGAATCGATCCCGCTTCCCCGATCCGCGTGAAGCTCTGGTCCGATTCCTCATCTGTTCCCGGCCTCACCACCTTTGGAATCGGCTCTTCCAAAAGTGATGTCATCGCTCTCCAGGGCACCCCAACCTTCTTCTCTGAAAATGAGTTCGGCTACGGCAACTCCCGCGTTTTCTTTCAGAACAATCGGGTTACCGGTTGGAAGGAGAACTCTGGTTCGACGCCGCTCCGGGTAGCTCACTAGAGCCCCGATTACCTCCGCCGGCCTCCTTCTGTCCAAATCCGCGCTACCATGCACTGAAAGCACGACAATTTCATCCAATACCCAGGAGGACTTGCTGCATGGGTTTATCCCGAAACCCCTGGGAGCGGCAGAACGACGCTATCCCAGCTTCCCCCGCCGACACGGAGCCTGCTCACCGGCAGCCCCCGCAATCGCCTGAAGAACTTCAGGAAGAGAGCCGGAAAATCCGCCGTCTTCAAATCATGATGAATATGGTCATGCAGGTCATCGCGCAGGACTCATCCCTGGCCGTAGACGAAGCCGCGGAGATGGTCGCAGATACCCGCAAAGCTGCGCTCCTCATGTTTCCCGATAAAGAGCTCGCCTTCAACCTGATCTACTGGCCGCGCCTCCAGCGCCTCATGCGCGAACGATACCGAATGCAATAGGCACAAAGAGGCAGTCCGGATCGCGACTACAGTTCGCTCCAGAGCCAATAAACTCGCGGCTGCTTACTTGTTTTCATTTCCGATCAGACGAAATGTGATGGTTCCCCAGAATAGCCGCGCACGCATCTGCACCGGAAGATGCCGTTCATCATCGGTGTACCAGATCCAGATATTCCCCCGATTCTTCACCACGCCTGCATCAGCGGTCGGCTGGACTCGAATCGTCTTGAACGTGCCCAGCGTGGTCTTCACCACCTCGCGCGCTTCCACCTTCATCGTCACCGGAACGTTGTGCATCGCGTCCACAACCGGCATCACGAAATTGTGTCCGATCTCCAGCGGTTGCGACGACGCATAGAAGACGCCGGTAAGCAGGTCTGTCATGCATCCCGGTATTGGGGACTCCACGTGCTTCGATTGCCCTGACACCAGGTTCTTTTCGTCCAGAATCGATTTGGATTGCGCATAGTCCATTTTCAGCGTCGAGTTCACCTGGCGGCGGCCTTCTACTGTCTGCTTGTCGAACTGGTATGTACAACCCTTCACTGGATCGAAAATCGATTGGAAGTGATCGCTCGCATGGAAGAGCATGTTGATCGCGCCAATCGTATTGGCGTCAGCGCTCAGCTTCTCGCGATCGCCTGCCTGCTCGAATCGGATCACGGCCGTCCCCGCCGAAAAGACTCGCCAATCCACCGAGTAGGTCAGCGTTTGTTTCTGCGGAAAACTGAATCCTGCCCGCGGAGCAGGAAGCAGGGGAAGCTGTTGAGCCGGAGGCGCAGGTTGCTGGGTATACCCGCAGGAAGCGAGGACAAGTGCGCAAAAAATTGTTTTCAAGACCTTGCGCTCACTCACTTCCGGGCTCTGCTCCTTACCTCTCTTTTGACTTGTTCCGCGCAATAACCGGTACCCGCCTTGTCTCGAACGCACCGCCTTAATGCGGCACGTGAACAACAAGGCCCAAAGCCGGCCGGAGGAAGAGCAGGCTCACATAGAGCAGGGCGGCTCCTATAGCTGCATTGTACTCGCGGTGCCGCAAGTAGAGGCCAAGAGAGAACTTACCCGGTGAAACTTCGGTTTGTCCAACTCCCGATGTGAATCTTGGAAACAACCTCGGCACCCTGCGGCAGTACGCGTCGAAATCCGCAAATGTTGATCGCAAGAACCGCTCCTCCGACGCGATCACCGGCACATAGATAATCACAAACATCGCTGCCAGCATCGCCGCCACCTGCCAGCTCATCAGCGCAACCCCGAAGCCAGCCGCAATCAGGATCGATCCCAGGTAGAGGGGATTCCGCGTATACGCATACGGCCCCGTCTGCGTCAGTTCACGATTCTTCTTCACATATCCCGACGCATATCCCCGCAGCCACAGCCCTGGAATAACCAGCAGCAGACTCCATGCAATCGCCGCCGGCTGCGGCGCCTTCCGCCACAGCTCGAAGAGATACAGTGCCGCCGTCAAAAAACCCAGCGGCACGCGTATCCGTCTCGCGATCTTCTGCCACCGCTCCATCGCTCCCGATTCCGGCGCCTTCTGATCAGTCATCGCGCCGCCTCAGAGTAAAGCAGCGCATCGGCTGCCTCGATCACCTCGTCTGCCGAGATCGTAAGCAAACCTGCTTCCGGCTCGTCGCGGCGCGAGTGATCGCGCTTGCTCTCCGAACTCCGCAGCACCTTGAACCGCGTTCCAAAAGGTCCGTTTCTGCTTGGATCCGTCGGCCCGTAGATTCCCACTACCAGTCGCCCGAGTGCGCACGCCAGATGCAGCGGTCCGGTATCGCCCGCAATGGCAAGAGTCATTCTGCGCGTGATCGCAATCAGCTGCTCCACCGAACACAGAAGCGCGATGGCACCGCCTCCGGTTCTCTTCACGATGGCATCTGCCAGCATCACCTCGCCCGGCCCGGCATTCACAAACACGCGGAGTCCTCGATTCAATAATGCCCGTGCCACCTCCGCATATCGTTCCACCGGCCAGCGTTTCGCTCCCCATCCCGCTCCGGGATTAATCAAAACCGCAGGCGCACCTTTGGCATCCGTCATCAGCTCGTCTGCCCACTTCTCCGCTCCCGGATCGAACGGCAGCATCGGCTGCATCGCCTCCAGCGCGTCGCCTGCAACTGCCGCAGCCACGTCCACGTCCTGCTCGATCACGTGCACGCCGCGCGTAGCCACTTTCTCTGTGAACAGCAGCTTTGCCGCAGCCTCCCGCGGTTTCTCCTCGCCGATGTATCGCCGGCTGCGCGCCATGCGTCCGATCATCGCCGATCGCACCGCGCCTTGAAAGTCGACGACCGCATCGTAGTGTTCCTGCTTCAAAGCCCGCCTCACGGCTCCGATCTCTTCCCGTGTCTCGCGCGCCAGCAGGTTGTGACGCCATTTCCGTGTCGACGCGAAATACACCCGATCGACAACCGGCTGCTTCGGAAGCTTTGCCGCTGTGTCTCGCGTCTCACCATCTCCGGCCGTCAACAGCGAGCGCCAGATCGGCTCCACAACCCAGTCGATCACCCATTCGGGATGCGTCGCGCGCAGCGCCGTTACCGCCGGCAAAGCATGCAGAATGTCACCCATGGCCCCCAACCGCACCACGAGCAAACGGTACTTGGATTGCGTTTGCAAACTAGAATTCTCTCACACGATAGAGAACAATCGGGCGAATCTCCAGACTCGATCAAGGCGCCGCAGACTGCTTCTCAATAGCGTTCCGATGGGCTTGCGCCATGTGCGATCCCGCCAGCCTGTTTTTGAGCCATGCACCTGCGCTTTTTTCATCGTCCAATTCAACCGTCAGTTCCGCGGTGCGAAGCGGTAATGAATCGCTCAATGAAGTCGCTAAATTGCCAAGGCGCACCTGGTCCTTTTCTGTCGTGATCAAGCCTTTTGCATTTGCCTTCAGCGCACTCTCGAGCAACCTATCCACATCTCCCTTCGTGTAACGATGATGATCCGGAAATACTCGCTTGGAGACAAGTTGGAGGCCCCGTCCCTCCAATCCGGCAAAAAACTGCTCGGGCCGCGCAATCCCGCAAAATGCCGCGACCGGGCCATCAGCCTCCGCAACTCGCATACGGCGCCGGACCCGCCAAACCGGGCCCCTCCAACCCCACTCCCTCAACTCCTCTTCGAACTCGTGATCGTCCGCCGGAATCGCCAGCACGCTCGCCCGCGCCGCAGCCTCGACTGGCTCACGCAGATTACCGGCGGGCAGCAACTGGTCGCTCCAGTCTTCGCGATTGACAAGCAGCACATCGACATCACGAAAGAGTTGTCGATGCTGAAAGCCATCATCGAGGAGATGCACCAGCGGGACCGGATCCCCGGACATCTCTCCTCCGTCCTGGATGAAAGCATGATCTGCTGCCGTCCCGGCCTCGTACCGCTCCGCTGCCACCCACACCGGCACGCCGGCCTTCCGCGCAATCAGCAGGGGTTCATCTCCGAACTCCTCAGCGCTGCCCATCGCCGTCACTCGCGCACCCTCGTTGCTCTCCCGGCCATAACCTCGCGACAGAACATCTACCCGAAATCCCTCATCGGCAAGCAGCCGCGCCAGCGCAATCACCAGCGGCGTCTTCCCGGAACCACCCGTTGATAAATTTCCAACGCTGATAACGGGATACCAGAGGATCCGCACCTTCTCCCATCCGTGCTCCAGCCTCAACTGGCGCAGAGCCAGCCCTGCTGCGTACAACGGCACCAGGGGCAGTAGCAGCGGACGCCTCATGCGGGCCTCACCTCAACCCCGACCGCACTGTCCGCCGCAACACCCAGCACCTCTCGTATAGCCTCCACCGACCGAGCCGTCGCACCCGCCTGCTTGTCGAACACCTCACGGGCCCGAAGCCCGATATCCCGAGCCTCATTTCCCCGCGTCAGCAACTCCACGATCACGCTCGCCAACTCCTCACGCGTTGCAATCCGCACCGCATCATGCGCCCGCAGATCCTCTGTGATAGCACGGAAATTCGCATAGTGCGGCCCCATCACGATCGGAGCCCCAAACTGTGCCGGCTCCAGCGGATTGTGCCCCCCCGCCTCCGCGACACTGCCGCCCACAAATGCCACGGCCGCCACTGAATATACCGAAGCCAGCTCGCCGATCGAGTCCATCAGCACCACCTGTCCAGGCCTCAGCGGCGTGACTTCCGCCGCCGCCTTTCCCTTCCACTCCGACCGTCGCAACCACTCAACGCCTGAACTCGCCAGCAACCCCGCCACAGCACCAAACCGCTCCGGATGTCGCGGCGCCACGACCATCACCAGCTTCGAATCCGCGGCCAGTAACTTTGGCCAAGTCTCCAGCAGCGCCGCCTCCTCGCCATCGAGAGTGCTGCCCGCGATCACAAACCTCAGGCCCGCGCCCAGCGCCTTCAACAGTCGTGTCGCCTCGGACTCTTTCGGCACTCGCACGTCGAACTTCAAATTCCCCGAAACCGCCAGCCCCTCAGCACGGCACCCAAGTTCCCGCAGCCGCTTCGCGTCGAGCTGACTCTGCGCCAGCACCCCGCTCAACCGGCCCAGAATCGGCCTCCACAGTCCCCGCAGCATCTGGTATCTCGGCCACGACCGGTCCGAAATCCGCGCATTCACCACCACCACCGGAATGCCTCGCCGAAAGCACCCTTGCAGCAGATTCGGCCAGAACTCCGTCTCCGCCAGCACCAGCATCCCCGGCCTCAGGGCATTCAGATACGTCCGCACAGCCCACGGCAGATCCAGTGGGCAATAGAACACCCGCTCCGCTCCGAATCTCTCCCGAGCCAGCGCCTGCCCCGTCCGCGTCGTCGTCGAAATCAACAGCCTGTGCCCAGGAAACGTCGGCCCAATCTCCTCCACCAGTCGGCTAACCGCCAGCACCTCTCCCACCGATACTGCATGCAGCCAGATCACCGGCCGATAATCTTCAGCCAGTTTCTTCAGCCTCTCCGGTACCAGCCCAAGCCGCGCGCCCAATCCCTCGCGATATTTCTCCGTCGTCGCCATCCGCCACAGCCACCACGGAGCGCTGGCCACCAGTGCCGCAAGCAGCGCCACGTTATAGAAAAACAAAACCATGCGAGACGGAATTCGCCTCCCCCCTGTCTAACCCTCAAATGATACAGTCGAGCACGATGAAGGTCGTTCGCACGCTGCCGCTTCTGATCATTGGGCTAACCATCACCGCCGGGGCCAGCGACCACAAAGTTCCTCCCGTTCAGCCGGCCACTTCCTTTCCTGCCGTCGAGACTCACGAAAAAGAACACGTCTCCATCGCCGTCGAGCCCTATGACACCCGCGAAAAGGAATCCATTTTCCGCGTGGACTACTTAGCCCACGGCATCATGCCGGTCCGCCTAATCGTCACCAACGACGGCAACCGCCCCATCTCTCTGCGCGATGCGCGCATCCTCTTCTACACGCCCGGCGGAGACCGCATTCAGGCCGCCGAGCCCGAAGACGTCGAACGCCTCATGACCCGCACCGAGCGCGAAGGCAAAAAGATTCCACTGCCCGGCCCCTTTCCAAACATCAAGATGAAGCCCAAGGCCAGCAACAAAAACATCGAGGCAGACTTCAATCAGTTCGAATACGGAGCCCTCGTCGTCGAACCCCACACTACCCGCGCAGGCTTCCTCTTCTACGACGTCTCCCAGCTCGACCACCCGCTTGACGGTGCCAAGCTCCATCTCCACAAAATTCGCGATGCCGATGGTAACGAGCTCTTCTACTTCGAAATCCCCTTCGACACCTACCTCAAATCCAAATCGAAGGACATGAGGTAGCTGTAAGTCCTGCGTTGCAGAAGCAGCTGGCTGTGCCCCATGCCGGAAGTAATGCCGGCCATTACCCTGGTCTCTTGTTCATCCCCTATCCGTGTCATTGAGGCTCCTGCATTTCAGTGCCACCATTCTCGGCATGCGAATGAATCTGATTGCCCGGTCTTCCGGCGACCCCTCTATCGGAACGATCCCCCTCTCGCTGACACTCAAGCCGTCATGCGGGCTTCCGGGTGACTACGAGTACCCAACGGACAGCGCCGCGCTCATCCGTCTACTGCGCGCTCAAACCGACCTCCCCGGCACCGTTCTCCAGCACTTCGAAGACGATATCCGTGCAGGTTTCAACCCAAGGCTCCTCGGCGTCGAACTGAACGACAACATCCTCGAGAAGATCGGCTACTTCATCGACTAGCTCCGGTCAGGTCCGCTGGAACTCAACGGTCGGCATTTCCCGCAGTCTGTCCGGCCAGTCGCAGTTAAGATACTCGCCATGGCAGAAAAACAACGCTGCTCGTGGGCTCAAAGCGATCCTCTCCTCCGCGCCTACCATGATGAAGAATGGGGCGTGCCTCAGCACGACGGCCGCGCCCTCTGGGAACTCCTCATGCTTGAGGGCTTCCAGGCCGGCCTCGCCTGGATCACCGTTCTCCGCAAGCGCGACGCGTTCCGCAAAGCCTTCCGCAAATTTGATCCGGCCAAAGTAGCGAAGCTCAAAGAGCCTGACATCGTTCGTCTGCTCGAGAACCCCGGCATCATCCGCTCGCGCGCGAAGATCGAAGCCACAATCCAGGGCGCTCGCATCTTCATCGACATGCAAAAGTCAGGAATTGATTTTGCCGATTGGGCATGGAACCTGTCCGGCGGTAAGCCCATTCAGAACACCAAACCGGTGCTCCCGCAAACTCCACTGTCCATCACAATTTCAAAGGAGCTGAAGCTTCGCGGCTTCAAATTCGTCGGTCCCACCATCGTCTACGCATGGATGCAAGCCGCCGGCATCGTCAACGATCACGCTCCAACCTGCTTCCGCCGCAATCTCTGAATTGGGTGCCCCAGGTCTCGACTTTGAGACTGGGATCTCGATTACTGATCGCTGACCAGGGCTTCACTCAAAGTACGTCGCCGTCGTCGTGTCCGTCTCCCAGATCGTGCAGTCCTTCACGCGCACGCGCCCCTTCGTCATCTCCGCGAGCTGCTCATTCGTCTGGTCATAGAAGTACTTCGCGATGTTCTCCGCCGAGGGATTCAGGGTCGTGAACGGCTCCAGATCATTCAGCATCTGGTGATCGATGCGATCGATCACCGGCCGCATCACCTGCTTCAGCAGCTTGAAATCCAGCAGCAGCCCAGCCTCATCCAGTTCCTGACCGCGCAACGTCACCCGCACCTTGTAGTTGTGCCCGTGCGGATTCTCGCACTTGCCCCGATAGTTGCGAAGATAGTGTCCGGAGGAGAACCCGCCCTCCACGGTAACTTCATACATCAGCGATCACGTCCTTGTGGCGGCCAGATTACGCCACCAGATTCAATGAGAGTCTCCCGAGCCCTCGAGCTTTGTCGAGTGCCGCAAAACTCGCCCGCGTTCGGCACTGCTTACACAGCCGGCAAACTGGCGAACCGGGGCTTTGTAACAAGGGCACGGCTTCAGCCGGGCGCACTCGCAACACAGAAGTGGTCATGGCTTTAGCCCTTGCGAGAACTACCCACCTCTATGATTCTAGTTCGAACTGCGGCACCGCATCTCCATTCCCGCGATAACTCGTTTGAATCAGCCCCCTACTCGGGCGGCTTCTGCAGCTCCCTTCGCTTCCGCCGCGCATCCATCCGCTGTTCCTCACTCCGCCGGTCCACCTGCTCGAACAGATTGCTCATCACGCCGATCAGTGCGCATGCCAGCGCCGAGAGCAGCATGATCAACGCCACCGTTCTCCACAACGAGCCATTCGCCGGCAGGCCCGGCTGAAAACTTGCCGGCACCATCATCATCCCGCCCGAAAGCAGCGCGAAGAACCCAAGTGCCCCGGCCAGGATGTAGAAATTGCGTGACATGCGTGATGATCTGCATCGCAAGCGATACTCATGCGCTCGCGATCGCCTCTTACGATTCTAGTCTTCGCATCAGCCTGCGATGTCAGCCGTGTTCATCACCCCAACACCAGCCTTCGCAAACCCACTCTCCATTGCTGCCGCCGAACCATTCAGATCGATTGCCCGGCACGCATCCTTCAGCACCACGGCCTCAAACCCCAGCCGTCGCGCATCCAGCGCCGAATAACCGACGCAGAAGTCATACGCCAGCCCCGCCAGAAACACCCGCCTGAATCCGCGCTCTTTCAGATACCCGCCGAGCCCCGTCGGCGTCGCATGATCGTTTTCATAAAACGCGGAGTACGAGTCGATCGTCCGATGAAATCCCTTTCGCACAATGAGTTCTGCCCGCGTCAGCTTCAGCTCCGGGTGGAATTCCGCGCCGCGCGTGCCCTGCACGCAATGATCAGGCCACAGCGTTTGAGCCCCATAGGTCAACTCAATCTGCTCATACGCCTTCTTCCCTGAATGCGCCGAAGCAAACGAGTAGTGATCCGGCGTGTGCCAGTCCTGCGTCAGCACAATGTGCTCGAACCGCTCCGCCGTGCGCAGAATTGGCGTGATCACCCCATCGCCATCCGGCACGGCCAGCGCCCCACCCGGACAGAAGTCATTCTGCACATCGATAACGATGAGCGCGTCGCACCGGCAGAGACTAATAGTCATGCCAGCCGCGCCTCGCGTCTGCCTTCAATGCAAATCGAACATCGTGCTTCAATAAGCACCTTTCCGTTCGAGCAGTCGAGGTGGAGTATCGCGCGCAGACCTGTATAAGAATCGATCTGGCCCGGACCGATGCCGCACATCATGCAGGTCAAGTCACAAGATTTGAGCAGACTTGCTCGAAGATCGTTTGGAAGGTTCTCAGAGAACATCAAGTAATTCTGCTCTATGAGGTAGTGTCCTCTCACCGGAGTTCCTCTAGACCGCAAATGTCGCTCTCCATGTCGTCGGAATAAGTTGAACCGAACTCTCGAGCGGTGGTGCAATCATAAATATGCGGGGCTCTCGAGCAAAAAGGTGAACCCTATAGATTCTCCAATCAACCGGACGTTCACGAGCCATCTCGCATTCGTTTCTCGTGAGAAAGAACGGAGTACGTGCTGCGCCATGCGTCGTCTTGACTTCGATCAAGCTTTCCGAACCAGATGTGGTGAATGACAGAATGTCATATCCAGCGCCATCGCCATCTTCCGCTGCGACCCAACGAATTCTCCTTGCGAGATCTCTGCGATTCGCCTCCTCGAGCCGCTTCCGCTCGACTTCGATTACAAACGCCTCACCGGCTCGGCCCAGACTACGATTGCGAATATCTCTCTCAGCGGGATCAAATTTTCTAACAAGCGAATGAAGAGCCTCAGGTTGATCGCGACGCGGTGGCAGATGCTCGGGAGGCGTGACAAAGACACTGGAGATTGTTTTAGGCTGTTCCGGAGGCACGGGCGCAAGTTCGAAGACCCTTGGAGTCCTCGAAAGGTACCGATCGATTGCGGAAAACAAGGCGTTCTGATAATTCTCTTTTGGCTTATAGCCTGGTATCCAGGGCAGGCCTAGCTCATCCAAAACAGCCGAGATGTTCTGGTACTTGAACTCGACCGAGCGATGACTTCTCTCAATCTGGCGCATCACATCAGAACTGTGTCGGGCTTTGACGTATGGTCTCCGAGCTAGTTCCTTGCTTAGGCATCGCAAAATAGTCGGAAATGATCACGTCAAGCTCATAATCCTGCCACACTGTCCCGTGCTTTGAGCTTTCAGCCATAAACTGTCCTGCGGTTCCGCAAACCTGTGCCCACCAAAACGTGGAGTTGCCCAATCAGCTTTTTAACGAATCTTATAGGAATTCCGGTCGAAGTCTACGCCTTCGACTCGTCCCGATCGATCAGGCGTCAAGAGAGCCGCTCCGTTCACGATCTCGCTGCAAGCACCTTGATTCCACAACGCGAACTCTCCCCGAACGCGTTTGCAGGCCATTATGTTTCGATCGGATATCCTTCGATCATGAGCGTCGCAGCCTAGCCAACTACCGGCACTTCGCCTAACATGCTTCGCCCGCCGCTAACCCCTTCCATATCTAGACTCTGCGCCGCAACCCTATAATTCAAAAAGGCTTAGCTTCCGCGCGATTCTCTAAGTCGCTGATTCGCAATGACTAATCTGCAGAGTATGGGGGGGAGGGGGTACCACTGATTACGGATTGCCTCCGACCCGGGCCCGATTCGGAACCGCCTGCATAGAGTGAAGCAGCCTCGGGCCTTCGTAATCCCTTCGCTATCGAGGTTGGACCTATGATGGAGGGAGTATCCGGCGCAGATGGCCACTTCTCAGACCTCAACTCGAGCACTTCCGACGCTGCATGAGTTCTTCTCGCCGGGTGGGATACTCTCCAAATCCCCCCTGCCATATGAGTACAGGCCGGGCCAGCTGGAGATGGCCAAAGCCGTCGAGCGAGCCCTCCAGGAGCATCGCCACCTTATCGTGGAGGCTGGAACCGGTACGGGCAAAACACTCGCTTACCTCCTCCCCGCATTGCGAACCGGCCAGCGCGTGATCGTCTCCACCGGCACCAAGGCTCTTCAGGATCAGCTCTACTTCCGCGATATCCCGTTCCTGGAGTCGCTCCTGGGCGAGCTCCGCGTCTGCTATATGAAAGGGCGGGCTAACTACCTCTGTCGCCACAAGCTGATGAAGCTGCGGGATCAGCCAATCCTGTCCGGGCTGGAGGAGATCGATCAATACCGCCAGATCGCCGAGTGGGAGAAGGTGACCGAAACCGGCGACCGGGCGGAGCTGAACGAACTGCCAGAGACCAGCACGCTGTGGCACAAGCTGGATGCGCGGAGCGAGGCGTGTCTTGGGTCGACGTGTCCGGATTATCGAAGGTGCTTCATCACCGAGATGAGGCGGAAGGCGCTGGAGTCGGACATCATCATCGTGAATCATCACCTGTTCTTCGCTGATCTGGCAGTGAAGCAGGAAGCTGCCGGCGCTCCGGATGCTGGGATTCTGCCTGAGGCCGCGGCAGTGGTGTTCGACGAGGCGCATGAGCTGGAGGAAGTGGCTTCGAGCTACTTCGGGCTCTCCGTATCCAACCTGCGCTTCGAGGAGCTGGCGCGCGATACCGATGCGCTTCTGCGCGGCAAGCCCGGCGCGGACAAATTTCCAGCGGCGACTCAGCAGCTGCGCGACCGGGCGCGGATGTTCTTCGCCAATCTGCCCATGAGCACTGACGGCAGGCAGCCATTCGAAAATCGCGAAGAGTTTCTGGAGACCTCAGGCGACTTGTATCTGTCGCTGCGCAATACGTTGCGGCTGCTGGAATCAGAGATGGAGCTGTTGTCGGACGTCGATGAAGCTCCAGGGCTGCGGAAGCGCGTGGCGCGATTGCGGTCGGAGCTGGAATTTCTGCTCGAGTCGAATTCGAGCAACATGGTCTATTGGCTCGAACGCCGCGCCGTTGGCAGCATGGATAGAAGTGCTGCTGGACAGACGAGCCGTGGACAAAGTCGACATACATTTGTGCAGGCCACGCCGATCGACGTTTCGGACCTGCTGCACGAGATGGTGTTCGAGTCCATCCCCACAGTGGTGCTGACTTCGGCAACGTTAACGGTGCAAGGCGGATTCGAGCACGTGCGGAAGCGCATAGGAATGACGGAAGCGCGCGAACTCGTGGTGCCTTCCCATTTCCGTTACGGAGAACAGGCTCTGCTTTACCTCCCGCCGACCATGCCCGACCCACGCGATCCGGAGTTCCCCGAAGCTGCGGCCAATACCATTCGGAGAGTGCTGGAGCTGTCGAAGGGGCGAGCCTTCTGCCTGTTCACGAGCTATGCGCAGATGCGCGACCTGTACGAGCGGCTGATGCCGGTGCTGGATTATCCGATCCTCTTGCACGGAACCGCTCCGCGAAAGGCGCTGCTCGAGGAATTCAGGTCCACGCCGAACGCCGTGCTGTTCGGAACCTCGAGTTTCTGGCAGGGAGTGGACGTGCAGGGCGAAGCGTTGAGCTGCGTGATCATCGACAAGCTGCCCTTTGCGGTTCCCAGCGATCCTGTTGTGATGGCACGGATGAAGGCCATCGAGGAGGCGGGCGGGAAGCCGTTCTTCGATTACCAGGTTCCGTCGGCGGTGCTTACCCTGAAGCAGGGATTCGGGCGCCTGATCCGGTCGCTGGAGGATCGCGGGGTGCTGGTGCTGCTCGATCCACGGATCCGAAAGCAGCGATATGGGCAGACTTTTCTGAAGAGCCTGCCGCCATACCGGATGACGGAAACGATCACGGATGTGGCGGAGTTCTTTGAAAAACCGGCGATCAGCGGTCAGCGACAGTGAGTGCTTCAGTCCTGCATCGTTTCCCGTAGACTGAAAGAGGTGCTTGAACAGCACTTGTTCAGTTCGGAGTAAGCTTTGCCCACCTACCGCAGATCCGTCATCCCAGCTCGGCCAGGCGCCGAAACGCTCCCGCTCATCGCCATCGTCGGCCGTCCCAACGTGGGCAAATCCACTCTCTTCAACCGGCTCACGCGGAGTCGCCGCTCCATCGTAGGCGACGAACCAGGCATAACGCGCGACCGCATCTACGGCGAGTTCGAGTGGGATGGTCGTCGCTTTCGCCTCGTCGATACGGGAGGCATTATCCCCGACGATCCGGAACTCATCCCCACCGAGATCTACAACCAGGCCAAAGTCGCCCTCCACGAAGCGCAGGCCATCATCATGGTCGTCGACGCCCGCACTGAGCTCGCCCGTCCCGACTACGACCTCGCTCGCCTCCTCACACGCGGCGCCAAGCCTGTATTCCTCGCCGTCAACAAGGTTGAAGGGGACGCGATGGCTCTCGAGGCAGAGAACTTTCGACGTCTCGGGATCCGCGAGGTCTACTCCATCAGTGCCGAACACGGCCTCGGTATCAGCGAACTGCTCGATGCTGTGACTGCGACCGTACCTGAAACGGCCCAGCAAACCGAAGGTATCGACGAATCGGCCAGTCGAGAAACGTCAAAGGGTAAGCGCCTTAGTCCGAAGGTCTCCACCAACAAAGAGGATGGACCTGAAAACGTACCGGTCCATAGAACCCACGGTGAATTCGAACAGCACGAAACCGCAGTCGCGATCATCGGCAGGCCTAACGTAGGCAAATCTACCCTGCTCAATGCCCTCACGGGCACATCCCGCGCCATTGTGTCGCCCATCGCCGGAACGACTCGCGACGCCGTCGATGAAACGGTCGAGTACGAAGGCAACACCCTCCGCTTCGTCGATACCGCCGGAATCCGCCGCAAAGGCAAGACCAACCTGATGGCCGAGAAGCTCTCCGTCGTTATGGCCCGACGCCATCTCGAAGCCGCCGACGTCGCCCTTCTCGTGATCGACGCCACAGAAGGCGTCACCGCCAGCGATGCCACCATCGGCGGCTACGCGCACGAGTCCGGCCGCAGCATCATCCTCATCGTTAACAAATGGGACGCAGTCACGACCGACCGCACCGACGGCAAACCTCCGGCCGATCGTGACATCTTCGAAAAGCAGCTCCGCCGCACGCTCAAGTACCTCGACTACGCGCCCGTCCTCTTCCTCTCCGCCAAGGAAGGCAAAGGCTTGAAAACCGTTCTGAAAGAAATTAAGAAACTCGCAGCCGAGCGGCGCAAGCGCGTCACTACCGGCCAGATGAACCGCTTCCTCGACAAGATCGATTTTCAGCGCGCCCCGGTCCCGATGGCCAAGCGGATCCGGATCTTTTACATGACCCAAGCCGCCGTCGCCCCGCCCACCTTCGTCCTCTTCACGGATCGCAACATCAAGCTGCATTTCGCATTCGAGCGCTTCCTCGAAAACCAGATCCGCGCCGCCTTCGGCTTCGAAGGCACCCCCATCTGGTTCAAAGTGAAAGCCAGAAATGCAGAGAAGAACGAAGGCTAATCGGCTTTTGGCGTAAGGGCCTTCGCGGCAGCATCGATTGCCTCACCACGCGTCAGAATCCACCGAACCGGTAACCCGCACAGCACAATCCCCGCGCCCAGCAGAGCGGCGCCCGGGTTGTGCATCAGGAGCATCAATCCCAGCACACCGCTGCCACCGATAAAAACAATAGGCCCGACCGGATACCACCATCGCTGTACAGGAGTGATCGCCGTGAAAAGCGTAGCGGCTGTCAACGCCAGAAATACCACCGACGGAAAAATGATGTACGCCAAAATCCGATCGAACGCGCCTAAGGTCAGCACCAGAAGCGCCATTCCCGTTTGCAACAGCACTCCATTCGCCGGCGTCCCGAACCGTGGATGCAGTTTCGCAAACGCGGCGAGCGGACCGTGCTTGCTCTTTCCGTTCTCACCCTGAGCAAGAGCGACAGTTACGCGAGGCACCGCCATTGTCAGTACCATCAGTCCGCCCAGAACGCACAGCACCACACACAGAGCCAGAACCCGTCCTCCGGCTGCGCCGAATAGCGCCTCTCCAAAGAGCGCTACAAACGCTGCATTCGACTGGATCTGCTGCATTGGCACCACCGCCACGAATGCAAAGCTAAGCAGCAGGTAAATTGCCGTCACAATAAACACGCCGCCCGAAAATGCAATTGCCAGGTTGCGCGATGGATTCTTCACTTCGCCGGCGATCTTGCCCGCCTCCCACCATCCGCCAAAACAAAAGAATGCACTGATCGTTGCGCCCGCTATTCCGTCTGCCAGTGGATCGGCGCCCGCCCTGCGCGCCGCAAGCGGCAGCAAATTCGCCATCGTCGCGTGCCCGGACAGAAACGCCCATCCCACCAGCGCGGTCAGCACTGGGACCTTGAGCCAGTTCAGCGTTGCCATCACTCCGCTGCTCAGTTTCGTTCCGAAGTAGTTCAGCGCTCCGAGCAGCAGCAGAATCGCGGCCGGCATCATCCCGGTCAGCCTCGCCGGAGTGGGCAAAACCGCCTGGATGTATGGCACCATCCCAACTGTCAAGGCGGCCGCCACCCCGGGATACATCACCACCGCAGCCATCCAGCCGTATAGAAAGGCGACCTGCCGTCCGAATCCGCGGCGGAGGTAGACATACTCGCCCCCATCTTCCGGATTCCTCACTGCCAGTTCCGTAAAGCACAGCGCCCCGGCCGCCGTGATCACCGCCATGCCGCACCACACCGCGGCAAGAAGCGCCGGGGATCCCAGAGACTTCGCCATTCCCGCCGGTGTCAGGAAGATACCCAGGGAGATCGCCTCGCCGGTCACCACTGCTGTCGCCGCCCAGACTCCCATCTGGCGTTTCGTTGAGTGCGACGACCTCGGAATCGTCTCCGCTGCGGGTGCGCGTTGGGGCGTTGGGGAAGTGACCTCCATGGTCAGTTCATCCTATTCGACTGCATCTACGCTCGCGCATCAAACTTTGGATGGATACTTGAACAAGTGGACTATTGCTGCGGTGCTGGTTTCACGGGCATTGCATCCGCCGTCTCGTCCAGGTGCACCACGTGGACCGTAGCCTCCGTCTCCGGCACTGTCCCGTCGTTCACTTGCGCCTCCTTCGGCTTGCCCTGCACCAGCAGCCTCGGTGTCACTGTCCCTCGTGCCGGAACGAGAACTCGCTCCGTCGTCGTATTCGTCGCCGAGCGCACCGTAACGGGAACCTCAGCAGCCGCGTATCCCGCATTCGAAATCGTCACCGACACCAGCCAGTTTCCCGACTGCACCGCATTCGGAAAAACCTTGTCGACGCTCAGATCCGGAAGTCCGTGATCGGCATCGATCCAGTCTGCAAACAGCCACTTGAAGTCACGCCTTGGAGCCGTTGCCTTCAGTGCGGTTTCGAACGCGTGGGCTGATTCATCTGCCCCCTTCTCCGCAGCCGCATTCGACGCCTTCAGCGTCGCACTTAAGACGTCATCTCCCAAAATATCCCGCACCATCCACAACACCCATGCAGCCTTCGTCCTGTAGTAGATCGCAGATGTCGCGCTTGTCAGGGGCTGCCCCTGGGCCTCACCCGGACTCGGCGGCTCAGCAATCGCCAGCGCGCCCCGGCCGGCTTCCAGGGTCGCCAGCGCGCGCGCGCGGCGATGCTCGTGGTCGTCCCACATCGTCCCCATAAAGTTCGCTGCGCCTTCATTCAGCCAGTAGGGACTCGGCGCCATCCACGCGTGTGTCAGGGAATGAGCCAATACAGATTGCATCTGCTCCGTCGGACCGTCACGCACCGGAATGGCAAGCAGCGCCCCTGCCTCCCACGGCACGTCGTCTGCATCCACAAGATCCACCACCGTAAGATCTGTCCGCGGCTCCGATCCCAGCCACCGCTCGATCATTGGCGAAACCGTCTTCGAAGCCTCAAGCCAGCTCTGCGCGGCCGCCTCATCCTCAGGCCCGGAGTACACCGTCATATGCGTTCCGGCATGCGCGGCGACCGTAGTCACGACCAGACTCGGCACCTCGAAACTCAGCTTCGTTTCACCCGTATCTGCTGTCGCGATACCCGGAACATCTGCCTCCTGCCCCTTGGTATCTGCCATCGCCAGCTTCAGCCTGTGCCCGTTCACTGCCGCCAACGTGGGCGGATGCTCACGCGGAAACTCCACCGTCAGTCTCAGGCGGAAAGGCGACCCTTCAGCGCGCCGCTTTTCCCGACCGATCTCCTCGGACAGCCGCGCTCCATCTTCTGCCATCACCGGCACGCTTGCTACTGGATACCAGACCACGTTTCCGAATCCGCGGAGAGCCGTAAACTCCGCGCTGATCTCGTCCCAGTCCGAATGCCCCACCGAATCATCCGGTGCTCCCAACGAACCCAGCCGCCGTGCCTCCGTTTGGATCTTCCCGGAATACAGCACGTCCAGTTGCGTCGAAGCACCCGCCGCGAGCGGCTCTGTAAGCTGCACCGCAGCTTCATGCAGCTGCAGCGTGTGATCGGAGTCCGAATCCACCGTTGCAATCGGGAACTGAACATCCTTCCCCTGGACACGAATACGTTCCCAGTTCAATGACGACGAAAGCTGCAACGGAATCTGCTTCAGAGGCGCACTGCCCGCATTGCGCACCATCACCAGCCCGCGCACAGCAATCTGCTGACCCTCGCTGTTCAGACGAACATCGAGATCAAGACCGGTGACCGCCGTAGCCATGCGTTCCGCATCGGAGGCGACTGGCGCCTTTACAGACATTGAGCTTGCTTTCGCCTCCGTCCCCTTCGTGCTCACCACATTTCCGTTGTTATCCAACGAGCGTTGAAACAGAACCTTCCCCTTCGCCGGGGCAGCAGTCTGCCCGGGGGCGGCCTGGCTGGCCTGGGTCTGACTCGGATCGGTCTTGGATGAATCTTGTGCCCTGCACGGAATTAGTGCCGTAAGCGCGGCAGTTGCAGCCACCGCCACTCCACGGCCGAAATACAACCTCATGAACCTAAACCTTTCTGCTTCTTCTTGGACGCGCCAGGGCTAAGATCGCCAACTGCGCCACGTGCTTGCGCCCGCCGCTGTCGCGCCGCTTCATACAGCACAACCGCGCCTGCAGTCGATACGTTCAGCGAACTCACTCCTCCAGCCATCGGAATGCGCAACAGGTGATCGCATGTCCGTTTCACCAGGTCATGAAGCCCCGCACCCTCGCGCCCCAGCACCAGCACGCAGTTCCCCGTGAGATCGAAGCGGTCGTAATCCGTCTCACCTCTCTCATCCAGACCGATGACCCAGATGTTTTGTTCCTTTAGCTCCTCGAGCGCGCGCACCAGGTTCACCACCCGTGCAATCCTCAAGTGCTCCACTGCCCCTGCGCTCGCCTTCATCGCCACGGGGCTCAGCGGCGCCGACCTCCGCTCTGTCACGATCACGCCATCCACGCCGGCTCCATCGGCCACGCGCAACAGCGCTCCCAGATTCTGCGGATCTTCTACCCCATCCAGCGCCAATAGCAATCGTTCGTGGCTCGCGCCGGATCCTTCAAACAAATCCTCTATTGTCAGCAGTTCCTTCGGACGCACCACCGCAACCACGCCCTGGTGCCCCGCGGTTCCTGCAAGTTGTGTCAGGTGCTCTCGTTTCTCCTGCTTTACCCGGACGCCGGCCTGCCGGCACTCCGACACCAGCCTGGCCAATCGTTCGTCATGCCTCTCGGCCGCAACCAGTACATGATCGAAGCGCCGCCGCCCCGCCTTTAGCGCCTCCGCCACCGGGTGCACGCCATACAAGACTTCCATCTATCTAGTGTAGATAACGGACCTGAAGAATCTTCGCTGACTGAGTATCCCATCTTGATCGCGTCTTTTAGCGGCGAGAGTGGCAAAGGACAACCTCAGTCCTACCCGCGTCTTCCGGCTACCTCAAGACAGTTTTCGACCGCCTTCGCAGCCCGTCTTTTCCGTCCATCCACGGTCTGCGCATAGAAGATCCCCAGCAGGTGATTCCTCTTCTGTGTCGGGGTCATCAAATCCCAGCCCCGCTGTGCCTCCGGCTGTTGCTGAAAGGCCACTCGCAAAAGCGGCGGCGGCTCAATCTCACCTTCCATCGCGAGCATCAGGCTCTCTGCCATGGCTTCCGCTCGTTTCTGCCGCGTCTCCTTTGTCTTCGCGTCTGCAATAAAATTCGTGAACCCCTTCCGCATCGACGGGCTCAGGTCATCGAAGAACTTCTTCAGCGCCCGATCGCTCTTCAGAATCTTCCCGAACTCTGCAGGCAGGTCAATCACAACGGCACCCAGATCAGGCGCGAGCTTGATCTGCACCGTTTCGCCGCTGCGCGCCCCCGCACCCGCTCGCATCTTCTTGTTGACCAGCAGCGTGAACCCCTCGCCCTTCGGCCCCGGAATCAGCGCCGTCTTGAACGTGAATCCGTTGATCTCGCCGAATACGCGCCTGCTCTTCCACATCGGCCATATTTTCCTCAGGTCGATGGGTACGCGCGCAATCACCCAGTGAAGCGACGTTCCCGTCGCCTCCAGCTTCGCGCGAAAACTTTTCGTCAGTTTCGGATTGACGTCAAAATCCACGACTCAAACCTTCGCACATCAGAAAGCCTGCGTCGGCATGAATTGCGTGCCGATCCTAACCGCCCTCTTTGCGGATTGGGATGGGCAACCCCAAAACAGGTCTCCGGATGTAACTAGGAATCCGCCACCGGATAATTGCGATCCAGCGGGAAGATGACTTCTGCCTGGCTTGCCACCGGCTTCCCATCGACCTTCGCGGGCTGGAACCGCCACGTCTTCACGATCTGCAGCACCATCTGATCCAGCGGATTCCCCAGCCCCTTCACCATCGTCTCTTTCACAACCAGTCCTGCCTCATCCAGATCGACATCGATCACGATCTTCTCCGCAGTCTGCGGCAGCAGCGCACGATCATGGATCGGCGGATGCGGCGAGAACACAGGAAACGCCGGCGTCATATCGATCGTATCCGCTCCGTTGCCCCTCAGGGCTTTCCCCGTGCCGTCCCCGTGGTGCGGATCTCGCGTCGAACCGCCTCCCGATTTGACCTGTTCCGGCACTGGAATCGGAATGATCGTTTTCTTCGATGAATCCGCATGCGCGTCTGGATCCTTCACGTGCGCGGACATCGCCGCAGTGGGCAAAACGATGCGGATGCGATGCGAACCTCCGGCCATCGCCAGATTCGCTACGCGCTGTGGACGCACCTCGTGCACCAGAACCACCCGTGTTCGTGCACCGAACAGAACCACACACGCGAAGAATGTTCCATGCATTGCCACAGAAACGATCACCGCGCGAAGCGTGCCGTTGCTGCGCTCACGTTGAGTCTCCATCTTGACCTCCAGACGAAGCCCGGTGCCTCGATTCTCGCACGAATTCAAATCGCCATGAACAGCCGGCGCCTCGGTTCGTCACTATTCGCCACATTTGCTCAGACTGCGACCCCGCATTCCTGTTCATGTCGCGGAAACTGACTCCGTTCGAGCTGTACGCTCCCCACACCCGCTGAGCCCCTTTTCCCTCCCTGACGGAAGCGAGCAACTCTCCTGTTGACAATCTAGAGAAGCTCGGTAATCTGAATACTCTAGATCATCTAGAGGGGACCGGAGTGGCTAGACCTGAAAGCAATAGCGACCTCGTGCAGGGCACGCTCGAGATGTTGATTCTCAAAACGCTCGCCCTTGAACCCATGCACGGATATGGTGTCGCGCTTCGAATTGAGCAGATCAGCGGCGGAGTCTTCCGTGTGAACGCCGGCTCTCTCCTCCCCGCGCTCAGCCGCATGGAACGAGCAGGTAACGTGAAATCAGAATGGCGTGCGACAGAAAATAACCGCCGCGCAAAGTATTACGGGCTTACTGCGAAGGGTCGCAGAGCTCTCGATGCGGAAACCGAGCAGTGGGAGCGCCGCACCGCCGCAATCGCGCGTATCCTCGAGGCCTGAACACGATGGAGCTTTCAACCTCTGCTCAGAGCGGGTGGGACGGAGCGACCGTGATCTGTGGATTCACCTCGGCAATGCTCGAATCTGAGCATGAGCCAAAATGAGAAACGCCTGCCATCCCCAAAACGGCAGGCGTCTAATCAACACTAGCTTCCCAGGAGGAGGTCTGAAACGAGATTGATCATCCTCCGCTGGTCAAAATCTTGCAAATTACCGATCCGCGGTTACCAAAAGCCGGTCCGCGTTACGAGTGGTACAAAGCTCACTAGCCGTTGAAGTTATCCGGGCTGGCCCAAGCTCTCAAGGGAAAATGGGATCGAGAATCGGATCTCCGTGCTGCTCAGCGAAGCGGTGGTTGGATCTCGGACGCTTGCGCATAACCTCGTGGTAATTGAATCCAGCTATATCGTGCTGGCTACCCTGATTATCGAAACCATCGGCGGCGGCTTGTACGACGAGCCTCATGCTTCGTTCGCAATGACGGTCGATTTGCGCATGCAGGTCAGGAGGGGGCCGGTCTTTATCCCATGAATCCCAAGTACGGATTCGCCCCGAAGTTTCCGAAGTTCGGAAAGATCGTCTTGATCTGCCCATCCGATAAGCCGAACCAGCGCGCCAGCGTCCCTGCGTATTGATCCACCGCCGTTGTAGGAATCAGGCGACCGGCCCCCAGATCATCCGTCTGATTCGCGCCCACTACCGGATACGTCCCATACATATCCTGACCCGCTACCGACCCTCCCACCACGAAGTGATGGCTCCCCCATCCATGATCCGTCCCATCGCTGTTCGACGTAAGCGTCCTTCCAAAATCCGACGCCGTAAACGTCGTCACCTGGTCGCCCAGCCCCATCGCGATCATTTGTGCGTCGAAGTACTCCAGCGCCGCCCCGAGCTGCGACAGCAGCTTCGCATGCTGCGTAGCCTGTCCGTCGTGTGTGTCGAAGCTCCCCAGCTGCACGTAGAAGATCTGCCGGTTCACGCCAAGGATTGCCCTTCCTGCAATAATCCGCGCTACTGTCTGCATCGAAACCGCAAGGTCGTTGTCCACCAGCTTGCTCGTCTCCGGATCAAGATACTGGGGCGGATTAGGAATCCCGCCCACACCGCTCGAAGCCATTGCCGTCGCCAGCAGTTGTTGCGCCTGGATCGATCGCTGGACCACCACTTCATACTCTTTCGCAAACAGGTTTGTCTCATCCGCCGACAAGATTGACTGCAGCGCGCTCGATCCTGCCGAGTTACCGAACAGCGGATTCGCCGTGCCGTAAATCGGAATCGGTCCCGCCGACGTTACATTCAGCTGGTATGACGACTCACCGGCTAGAAACAGGGCAATCCCGGCCGTCGAGATGCACGTGAACATCGAATTCGAGTTCACCTTCATGCTCTCGATCACGTCCGCAACCGCGCCGCCCCAACCCACGTGCTCTGCACTTCCGGCGTTCGAGGCGATCGCCTGCCAAGCAGCCGTCTGATCGAAATGCGAAAACAACGAGGCCGGCACCGGCACAGAGTTCGCATTGATCTGCGTCTTGGTCGCGGGCGCGATGAGCGTTCCTGTGTTCGCCACAACTGCCGCACGGCCCGCATTGAACAGGTTCTGCAACCCCGTCAGTGCCGGATTCAGAGCAAACGTCCGGCCGCTCTGCGACGTCTTCGGCACAATCGGCAACAATTCGGTCATGGGGTACGCGAGCCCGGCCGCCCCTGATCTGGCCTGCGTGAACGCGCTGAACGACGCTGGATCTGTCGCAATCACAGTCCCGTGCCCATCGTTGCCGCCTTGCAGAAACACGCACACCAGCGCGCGATAGTCGCTCAACCCGCTGCCCTGCGCCATCGCAGCCAGCGAGTTCAACCCGATCAGGAACGGGCTCGCGTAGAACCCGGCCATTGAAGTCAACGACGCTGTCCTCAGAAACGATCGCCGCGAATGATCAAACTTGCACATGATCTCTCCTAGTACTGCGCACAATACGAAGGGGACGCCATCGTCAGAAATGCAGCCGTCCTCACTCTCGCTCCCAGTGCTGCATCGATAGCCTTTTGATCGCCTGCCGGAATCGGAATTGCGCTCACCGCACTTAAAATCTGGCTATATAGGGTGCTATCCATCTCACCTGCCATCAGCAACAGGTTCACGCGATCCACTAGCGCCCCCGGATTGCTCGCGAGGTTCAGCTCCGCCGCATAGCTCGAGAAGATATCGAACCCGTCTGTCGCGTCTGATCCCACCGCCGTTTGCATAAAGTTCAGATACCCAACCACTGACGACACGTTTGTCATTTGCAGCTCCGGCGCCGTCATTCCCGCCTGCTCAATGCTGGTGCCCGGCGGCACATATCCTGGCGCAAACCAGTTGAAGACCGTCGGTGACCGCAGCGTCATCTGCCCCAGTCCCCAGATCGGATCCTCCGTGCTGCCGATCCAGTACGCACCCGTTCGCGATTGCGCCGTGAACGCCCGTGCCCAGTGCGTATACCGAATCAGCGCCTCGCGCACCCTCCCAAACTGCGGATTACCTGCACCGGCAGCCCCATCCCGCGCCTCCTGATCCAGCAGAATCGCCGTGATCACCGCCTTCAGATCTCCGCGCACACCCTGACCGTTGTCCTTGAACACTGCAGCCACCCGATCAACATAAGCCGGGCTCGGATTGCTCGTGACCAGGTGCTGGATCATCTGCTTCGAGAAGAACGCCGGCAGATTCGGATGATTGAAAAGCGTATCCAGCGCAACTTTGAGGTCCGCATTCGGATCGCCAGGCCCCGCGCCAATCGTCACGCCCAGAAAGTTTTTTTCCGCCGTCGAGTGATGCGTGGGATAACTCTGCATCGGCAGCAGATCTTCCCCGTGTCCCGGCCCGACATAGATGCAGCAGTTCGACCACGCAGTATCCGAAGTATTCCCCGGCACATTCCAGCTAAAACCCGTAAATACCTTCGCGAGCCCCATTACATCTGTATTCGCATATGTCGGAATCGGATGCCCCGACCCATCCAGTTTCTGCGTGCCATCGTCATTCAATTGGTAGAGACCGATCGTGAAGAGCTGCATCACTTCGCGCGCGTAGTTCTCATCGGGATCGGTCGTGGCGTTGCCCTTGTCGTTGCCCTGCATCGCCAGCCACACGCCCATCATCGGGTTCAGCGTCACGTCTTCGAGTAGCTGCCGGAAATTTCCAAAGGCGTCCGCCGCCAGTACATCGTAGTAGTGCGCCGCTCCCCGCGGCATGTTCTCCGCCATCGTCGAAGCCATCGAGATCACCAGCATCTCGTGCAGCGAATAGGCCACGCGTTGCCTAAGCTGGTCTGGCGCAGTCAGGCTTTGCTGCCAGAAAGCATTCTCGACATACACTTGCCCCTGGTTGTTCTGCATGAACAGCTCCGCATTGCACGTCAAATCTCCCGACGCACACGCGGGCTGCGCGTTTACCAGCAGGGCCTGCTCCACGCCGGGCGCCATCAACGTCTGCTGCGTCGCAAATTGCTCGTCCAGCCACGGCTGATACCCGATCAGCGATAAATGATGAATGTCCGCGTCCGTCGCCCCAAATGTCGCCTGATCTAGAAACCGTGATGCATCTTGCGGCGAGACAATTGGTACCGGCGGGGTTCCATTCACCGTGGCAATCAGATCTGCGGAAGTCGCGGGACCGGGACTCGGATTCAGAACCTGGAGATCCAGATTTCCCGGCTCCGTCGGGCTCACATTCGCAGTCAACTGCGTTCCGCTATCGAACGTCGTAGACACCGCCGCGCCATTCACCAGGATTTGAGCCCCATTGATGAAATCCGATCCGGTCAGCACAACGGTTGTCGCCGGCGGCCCCGGGTTCATGCTCAGGGGAGTCCCGGATCTCAAAACCGGAATCGGATTCAACACCGAGATGTTCTGGTTTACAGAAATCGTGGGATTGTCAACGCTCGTGATGGTCAGCGTCACTACATTGTTCGGCGTTGGAACAACTGCAGGCGCTGTGTACGTGATGCTTCCGTCCGAGTTCGAAACCGCAGTTCCAATCCCCGCGCTCCCACCCGCAACGCCGTTCACTGCGATTGTTACGGCCTTGTTGCTCGTTCCTGTCACTTCGAGCCCGAGGTTCAGGGAATTCCGCACTCGCACATCACTGCCGTTGTAAGCCTGCAACTTCAGCTTCACCTGTCCGGGCGCCACCTGGACCTGAAGAGTCTTTGAATTCGCGGAGCCCGGATCCGGATTGCTCACCAGCAACGGGAACGTCCCCGGATTCGGCGCTGGAATAATCGCCTCGAGATGCGTGCTCGAGACAAACGTCGTGTCCACGCCCTTGCCGTTCCACATCACCTGCGCCCCGTACACAAACTTCGAGCCCGTTACCGCGACCTGCGTATCCCCTTCCGGAAAACCGGACGGCGTCACACTGTCGATCACGGGGATTGGATTCCAGATGTCCATCGTTGCTGAGCCGTTGGGAAAGGCCGGATGCGCTGTGGAGACGCTCGTGATCATCACACTGCTCGGAAGCGGCACGATCGCGGGAGCCGTATACATCCCGGTGCTGCTGATCGTGCCCACCTCGGAGTTTCCATTGAGCACTCCGTTCACATAGAACGACAGCTTCGTCCCATCGAACTGCGTGTGTGTCGCCAACTGCGCCGTCTCAGTCACGCGCAGCGAACTCATCGGCGCAGAGATCGCGGTAAACGAACTCGGGTTACCGACCGTCACGCTTGCGCAGCCGTTCAGCCACACGGCGCTCAGGCTCATTCCCAGGGTCAGCAGGATTTTGAAGACAAAAAGACGTTCAGGGCGTGCCTGCAAAGAATCTCCTCGTGCGGGGAAGACAAGAGATCACTGCGTCTACATGTTCAGCTTTATGTGTATTGATCTTGCGCGAGAATACCCGCTCACGACGAAGCTTAAAACAGATTTCGGCGGCCCCTCAGGTACCAAGGTGCAAATACACCTCTACCCCTTCAGGTCGAGAAAAGAGTCCTTCGCTCTTCAGGATCAAATGTGACCAGGCTTCGATACTGGCGTGGGCAGTTCGACCGAGTGCTTCCTGCCGTGATCTCAGGATCTGCCCGTCCACTTGGCGGAAAGCGCAGCCAGCTTCTGTTCCATCGTTGGCGGTTGTGTCGGAACCGCCTTCCTGGTCTCAGGACGGGCTGCCCCAGGCGTGAGTGCCTTGATGGATAAGCCAATCCGCATTGACTTCGCCTCCACGCTGAGCACCTTCACTTTCACGATTTGTCCCGTCTTCACTGCTTCAGAGGGGTCCTTGATGAATTTGCTGGACAGCTCGCTGATGTGTACCAGGCCATCTTGATGCACGCCGATATCCACGAAGGCGCCGAACTTGGTCACGTTAGTCACCACTCCCTCCAGCACCATGCCCGCTTGCACGTCGGCGATCTCGCGAACCTCCTCGCGAAACTGCGGCGCAACGAACTTGTCGCGCGGGTCGCGCCCCGGCCTGCGCAGTTCTGCCAGGATGTCCTCCAGAGTGTACTGGCCCGCTGACAGCCGGCTGCGATCAACCTTTTCCACCAGCTCTGGATTCCGGATCAACTCGCCCACGCTTGTACCGAGAGTCGCCGCGATCTGTTCCACGACCGCGTACGACTCTGGATGTACTGCCGTCACGTCGAGCGGATTCTCGCCATTACGAATCCGCAAAAACCCAGCGGCTTGTTCAAACGTCTTCGTGCCAATCCCGGGCACATCCAGAACCTGCGTCCGCGAACGAAAGGTCCCATGCTCATTCCGGTAGCTGACGATGTTCATCGCCGTGCGTTCCGTGATTCCGGAAACATAACGCAACAGCGTCCACGATGACGTGTTCAGATCCACGCCAACACGATTGACACAGCTCTCCACAACCTTTTCCAGCGAATCAGCAAGCTGGCGCTGATCCACATCGTGCTGATACTGTCCCACGCCAATCGACTTCGGATCCACCTTCACCATTTCAGATAACGGATCCTGCAGACGTCGCGCAATCGAAATCGCACCTCGCACCGTCAAGTCGAGATCGGGAAACTCCTGTCGCGCGAGATCCGACGCAGAATACACACTCGCTCCCGCCTCGCTCACGGTCACTGAGAAGATCTCCTGAATTCCCTTCTCCCGCAGAAACTCGCGAACAAACGCATCGGTCTCGCGCGAAGCGGTCCCGTTACCAATTGCGATGGCTCGAACATTATGCTTGCGCAGCAACGCTTCCAGCTTCGGAACCGCTTCAACGTTGCCGTGCTTCGATGTGTGGAGGTACAGAACATCGTGGGCCAGCAATTTGCCGGTCTGGTCTACGACGGCAAGTTTGCATCCGGTTCTCAGCCCGGGATCGATTCCCAGTACCGAGATCGGCCCCGCAGGCGGAGCGAGTAGCAGATTGTACAGATTGTCCCGAAATACCTGGATCGCTTCTGCATCCGAGCGGCGCTTGAGCTCGAGCCGGATCTCTGTCTGGATCGACGAGTTCAGCAGCCGTTTCCACGCATCGTCAATCGCCAACTCCAGTTGCTCTGTCCAGTCTCCGGGCGAGCGCAAGGCATGCCTGCGCATGATCGACAGTGCACGTTCCGCCTCAATCTCGATCAGGAAATACAGAACCTTCTCCGTCTCGCCGCGCCGTATGGCCAGCATCCGGTGCGAGGGAATTGTCTTCACCGGCTCCTTGTACTCGTAGTACATCTTGAACTTCTCGCGCTCATCCACTGCGTCCATTGCCTTCCGGCTGATCACGACGCCTTCTTCAAACACGAGATAGCGTAGAGCCTTTCGCAAATCGGCGGCTTCGCTGAGCCACTCGGCCACGATATGTCGCGCGCCCTCGAGAGCATCATCCACATTTGCAACGCCCAGCGCTTGATGGACGAACCTCGGAGCCATCAACGTCAGAGGCTCGCCTGTCGCCTGTTGCGCCCACAAGTATGCCGCTAGCGGCTCCAGACCCTTCTCGCGCGCGATCGTAGCCTTTGTGCGGCGTTTTGGCCGATATGGCAGATAAAGATCCTCGAGGTCATTTTTGTCCAGCGTCGCTTCAATGCGCACCTTCAACTCGTCGCTGAGTTTGCCCTGCTCGGCGATGGACGCGAGGATACTTTCACGACGCTCCTCGAGTTCGCGGAAATACGCAAGCTTCTCTTCGATGGTGCGAATCTGCACCTCATCTAGATTTCCCGTCGCTTCCTTCCGGTACCGTGCAATAAACGGAACCGTACCGCCGTCATCCAGCAGCTCAATCACCGCCGTCAAACCGCGTAGAGGGATAGTCAGCAGAGTGGCAATGTGAAGAAGAAGAGCAGGGGAGAGTTTCCTGTTTTCAGCCATGGGTTCAGGTTTCATCCTAAACGGAGCTGAGAACAGAACGGCGTGGCCTCGTGTGCAAAACGAGTTTCATCTTCTTGCGCTTGATGAAGCCTCCTCGTTCGGATCGTCTGCGTTTCCTTGAGCGGCGCAATGCGCGCGGCGGACGCGCACGAAGGCCCTACAGGATCACTCGGCTCTAATCACTCGCAACTCAATTCAAGATGTCCTCAGGCGATCGCCGAATCCCGATCCGACTCGCTTTCGGCATCCGGAGAGATCTGCTTTTGCAAGTCAACAAGATGAATGACCGACTCCGCCCGAGCTTTCCCCTCCTCCAGTTCAAGAATCCGATGGAGCAGGTTACACTTCAGGTCCACAAACGCAGGCCCTTTCGTGTCGATCGTAGGATCATGTTCGAGTTGCTGGATCGTCTTTCTTAAAACGTCTGCGGTTCTTCTAAAAGGTGTCTGGCGACCCATCACAACTCCGGGACAGAAAATCTGGCTCGCATTTTCCTCCTGGATGCCTTCCGAGTACGCTTGAGTGGCCCGAAGTAGCTCAATCTGATGGTTTTCGTACCCCCCTGACCTCCTGATCAACAGGTTTTCGTGCGCAATCGCAACTGACTGATCCAAAAAACTTAAACAAATCATTCGCGGCGTTAATCCGAATCGTCGCCCGCCGCCGCCTCCCCTTGTCGGCGAACAGGTAAATCGCTGTATTTTTGGTGAAAACTCATCTTTTCTGCGGCTGAGGGCAACCATTTGTCGTCTAATGGAACAAGATGGGTACGGTTTCGGCCATTCGCGCGCTCTTTACACCAGCTGCTCTCTCCCCGACTGATGAACAGGTACGGCAGGAGAATCTTGCTGTCGCTGAAGGACTTAAGCGTCAAGACCCCGGCCTCTTGGACCAGCTCATTATGCGCTTCCAGCATCGCCTTCTTCGTTACCTCCTGTTCCTTACTGGAAACCGCGAGCAGGCCGAAGATCTGTTCCAGGAAGTCTGGATGCGCGTTCTCACCCGCGGTACCCAATTCAACGGCAAATCTCGATTTGAGACATGGCTTTTCACCATCGCACGCAATCTCGTCATCGACCAGCGCCGCAAGCGCACCATGTCCAGCCTCGATGAGCTCTTTGAAGCCGGCGGCGAAGACGACCGTCCTCTGGCCTTTGAGGTCCCCGACCACGAGCCCGGCCCATTCGACCGAATGTCCAACGTCGAGGATCGCGAACAGATCGCAGCCGCCTTGCTTCAGCTTGATACTCTCTATCGTGAAGTCCTGGTCCTGCGATTTCATGAGGGTCTTTCCCTTGAGGAAATAGCCAAGGTCACCCGCGCCCCGCTCTCCACGGTGAAATCCCGCCTGTATCGCGGAATGGCTTCCATCAAGCCACGGCTTGAGCGCGCTCAGAACCGGCGTTCGGAGGCTGTGTGAGCTCTTCCGGGTCGGCTTTGGGCACCCCCAAGCCCTCGCAGAATGAGCTGCTCGAAGCTGTGTCTGGACTTCAGGGTGATCGCGACCGTACTGCCGCCGACAAGACCCGCCGTGTTGTCATGGCTTCCGCTGGTGTCATGCAGGACCAGCGCGCCGGTCGAAAAAAGATCCGTGCGTGGGCCATCGCCGCAACCCTCGTCGTCTTCTTTATCGTTGCGCCCCCCATCTGGTGGCTTGCAGAAACCGTGGTGGAGGAGCAGCATCTCACGACCTTTGGCGAAATCGCCATCTGGGGCTTCTTCTCCATCTCAGCGCTCCTCGGCTCTGCATTACTTGCGGGCTGGCTCCGTCGCCGATCCTGATCATTCCGGGCTATACTGAGCCCACTTCAATTCAATCGGACGCAACTTCGGCGTTGGCGTGTTCGTCCATTCAATAGCATTCGGCTCTGTGGCTGCTGCGAGCGCCTCTGATGAGGCTATATAAACCATGCGCGAACCTGAATCGATCAACCCGAACGAAGACACCCGGCTGGTGCCGGTCTGGTCCATCGTCTGTGCCGCTGCGGTTTTCGTTCTTGTTGAGTACTACTTCTGGGTCGTCTTCCCCAGAACCCAGCACCATCAGGTCCCCCTGGGCCTCCGCGCCTACTTCGACATCACCTGGGGCCTTCTCGCCTCGCTCTACATCCTGATGGTCGGCTACATCAGCAAGGATGCTCCCCGACGCGCGATGAGTTCCCGGTTCTGGATGCTGATCTGCTTCGTCATGCCCGGTGGAATTGGCGCCGTACTCTACTTCCTCCTCCGCGCTCCCCTCGTCTCCACATGTCCCGCATGCCGGACCCATGTGCAGAGCGACTTCCACTTCTGCCCGCAATGCGACTATCAGCTCACTGCCAGCTGCGGAAACTGCTTCCGCACCGTTAGACCCACCGACCTGTTCTGCACACGTTGCGGTCACGAGCTCGAACGGGATCACATCCCCGCCCGCCTCCGTGTTCACGCAGGGCACGATTGACATCTCAGCGGACCGATCAGCCGTTCAAGCCTCTCTCAACCCCGCTCACCCGCCCCGCAATTGACCCGTGCCATTCAGCTACCTACAATCAAGCTTCGGCTTGCAGCTCATGACCATCTCCGCTCTCATCATCGACGACGAACAGCTCGCCCGCGACGAGCTTGCTTACCTGCTCCAGGCCGCCCCGGATATCGAGGTCCTCGCTCACGGTGCAAACGGGATTGAGGCCGTAGAACTCATCGAGCAGCACCATCCCGACATCGTCTTTCTCGATGTCCAGATGCCTGGTCTCGATGGCTTCGCCGTCATTCAGCGCGTCATCGATCGGCGCCGCAAGCTGAAGGACAATCAATCCTGGCAGCTGCCCCAGTTCGTCTTCGCCACTGCGTATGACCAGTATGCTGTCCGCGCCTTCGACGTCAATGCTGTCGATTATCTTCTCAAGCCATTTGATCGTGGTCGTGTGGACAAGGCCCTTGAACGGGTCCGTACTCGTATCGCTGGTGACGCAGCCGCGGCCCAGGGCGAATCACCCATTGAGTCTCAACTCGACGCGCTGCTGCACCTGCTTAAGAACGGCCAGCAGGGACAAGGGCGCGTATCCCAGCCAGCCAAGCTCATCGTCCAGGCAGGCAGCCGCCTCCTCCTCGTCGATCAGGCTGAAATCTGCTTCGCCGAAATCAACGAAGGTGTCATCCGGGTCGTCACGCAGCAGTTCGAAGGTCAATCGAAGTGCCGCACCATCGAGGAGCTCCTCGATCAACTCGACCCCGCGCTCTTCTGGCGCGCTCACCGCAGTTTCGTCGTCAACATCAATCAGATTCGCGAAGTCGTTCCCTGGTTCAAATCCACTTACCAGCTCCGCATGAACGACAAAAAGCAGACGGAAATTCCCGTCAGCCGCGCCCAGACCAAGCGCCTCCGAGAACTCTTCAACCTGTGATCGCGGCCTCGTCCGAGTAGCCTTTGCGCCCGCGCATCCACGCGAGCAAAGCGAACGATCCCATCACGAAAAACGAAACAAGCGCCGACTCTCGAAGAATCGACGCGGTCTTCCAATACGTGCCGCCGTTATCGACAATAGACACCGACGACTGAGGTTTGAACAACTGCAGAATATTCGATGAATGCCGATAGCCTGCTGCGGAGTACGGGCCGCGAAGCGACAACGATCTCGCCCGCCGAGGGCCTCCGAATGGAAGCTGAGAGCTAAAGACTGATAGCCACAAGCTGCTTCTTAGTCGTATCGCTCAAACACAATTTGCTTCCGGTGCCACCCATAGCTCGCCAGCTTCTCCCGCACACCCGCGACCATATTGTTCAGTCCGCAGATATAAGCGTAGATATCGAACTTCAGCTCCGACGGCAGAACATTCGGGTCCGGCGGCGGCAGTGGCAGTGTCTGCCCGAGCCTCGCTGCGCGTTCTTCCACGATTCTCGCAACGTGATCCTGCACGTATCCCCGCAGGCCTTTCCAACTCTCGTCGGCGCGGCTCAGCGTCGGCAGGTAATGGAAATTGGGCTTCTTCGCTGCGAGCCGCTCGAACTCTTCGCGGTAGTAGAGCTCGCTCTCGTACCGCGTGCCGTACACCATCCAGATATCCTTGCCTTCGCTGCGATCCACACCCGCATCCGGTCCGCTCTCCGGAAAGAGCCACTGCGCATACCCGCGCATCGGGGCGATCCCCGTTCCCGTCGAAATGAAAATCGAATCCGTAATCGGCTGCTTGAGCACAAAGTGCCCGTGCGGCCCATGTACCTGGATCTTTCCACCGGGCGGCAAATCCGTCAGATCCGCCAGATGATTCGAAAAGAATCCCTCCGGCACCCGATTCACGCACAGCTCGAACTGATTGCCGTTGGCAGCCGACGCAATCGAGTAAGCGCGCGTCTGTTGCTTTCCGTTCGCATCAGGTGCAACGGCGGAGATGAACTGGCCCGAGGTAAAAGGAAAGCTCTCCCGGTCTTCAAGAACAAATTCGAAGTGGTAGCACTGGGCCGATTCAGAGATGCACGCCTTTCTCAACAGACGTGCCGTATGCAGTTCACGCGCCAAGGTCAACTCTCGCTTGCACAAATAATTGGGGCATTTAGAGCGCCAAGGAAAGTATATCGCTTTGAAAAAGGGCGTCTTGGGAGGCCCTCTAGCCCGTTAACATCGGGATTCGCACGATGAAATTACGCCAGAGCATGCCAGCAGAGCTGCACGCCCATCGCCAGCAGCCAGATCGAAAGCGCCAGCCGCATCACGCGCACCGGAATCCGTGACGCCAGCCCCGCTCCCACCACGCCGCCCAGCACGCCGCCCACAATCAGGTTGATCAGAAGGGTTGCATCCAGCCCCGCGCTATGCAGGTGTAACGTCCCGCCCACGATCGACAAACACAACCCGAACGCGAGGTCCGTGCCTACGATCTTCCGTGCATCCAGCGGCGTTAATCCCAACAACGCAAGAGTTCCCAGCGCGCCGGCCCCCGAGGACGAGAACCCCACCTCCGCACCGATCGGCAGCATCACAACCGCCAGCCACCCCGGCGAGTCAGACCGCCGCGCCAGTTCTCCCGCAGGCCTGAAGTGCCGATAGATATGCCACCCCGAGGACACCACGATCATCACTCCCAGAGCCATATACAGCCAGAAGTTGTTCGCCTCGTTATGTGCCACCCGCTGAAAAATGAATGACCCAATCGCAACACCTGGAAGCCCGGTCGCAAGAATCAGGCCGAGTGTCTTCCACTCAATCCGCCGCTGCCATATCTGCACCGGCACCACGATCAGTTTCACCGCCGCGGAATAGATCAGTGCCGTGCCGACCGCTTCCGCCACCGGCACGTGCAGAAAAAGGATCAGCAACGGCGCAATCAGCGAACCGGCACCGACGCCCGTGATCGCGATCAACACAGCAATTGCAAATCCAAGGACCAGTTCCATCATTGGCTCCGTTTACTTCGCCTGCAGGTGAATGCCGCACTCAAGCTTCTGACCTGACCAGCGCCCCGAGCGCGGATCACTGGGGTCAAAAGGCAGGCTCGTGCATGGTGCGCATCCGATCGAGGTATAGCCCCTCTCATAAAGCGGCAGCAGCGGAATCTCGTTCTGTTCTGCATACCGCCAAACATCCCGCGTCGTCCATTCCGCCAGAGGGCTCAGCTTGGCAAGGATGTGCCCAGTCGGCAAAGTAAAGAACTCGCGCATCTGCAAATTGGCCCGCGTCTTCGATTGCTCCCGGCGCAGTCCCGTCACCCATGTCGTGTATCCGCCAAGTGCGCGGAAGAGCGGCTCAACTTTGCGGAGCCCGCAGCATCGGTCGGGAGCGGTCTGGTTCAGAATCCCGAACTTTGACTCCTGTTCCGCAACCGTGATCTCCGGTTCCACGTTCACCAGATTCAGATCCCACTCTGCCGCAATTCGATCCCGATATTCGAGGGTCTCAGGGAAGTGATATCCCGTTTCCAGAAACAACACCGGAATACGAGGTTTCAGCTGCAGAACCATGTGCAGCACCACCACATCTTCAGCCTGAAAGCTGCTCGTCACGCAGGCGCGCCGCGCATCTTCCAGCTGCTCTCGCAGAAAATTCGAAGCTGCTTGCGCCAGTTCGTCAGATGCCCAGACCGTTGTCATTTTCATCCTCTCCAGTCGGAAGTGAAGCGATTCGCTCGATCTCGGCCAGAAACTCCTCCGGTCGTGCGTACTCGAGCTCAGGTGTAATTTCGTAAAAATTCCCACTCAGCGAATCCGCCCGTACAAACGCGATGGGCGATAGCTCATCCGACTCGCTGATCACAAACGCGCCGGCGCGCGCCAGGTTTGCCAGCTGTGCCGCTCCCGCATAACGCGTTCGCAGTACCAAGGCACCCGTCGCCAGCAGTGCCTGCTCCAGTTGCCCGGCAAGGAATGGCCTGTCGCCAACCTTCAGCAACCCGCTGGTTGCACGTCGATGAACTTCAGATCCTTCGTGGATCACCCGGATCATCCCCGCACCAGCAGTCCCGTTGTCTGCGGTGTCGATCAGGATAAAGCTGCCCGTCGCGCGGCTCTCGCGATACAGATCAGCCAGCAGCGGCCGGCTTGTTTCGATCACCACTTGCCCTATATCGTTCAATCCAAGCTGTGCCGCTGAATTCTCTGCGAGGTGCTCCACATCAATTCGCGACTTCAGCTCCACCACCGTCGCGCGCACTGTCTGGCTTGCATGCTTCAACAAGCAGGTAGTGCCCACACGCAGCGGTTTCGCATGCATCCACACTACTGTCGCTTCCATGCGCGTCGTCTTCTGCGGGGCTGCATCAACTGCCGCGATCATGTCGCCCCGGCTCAGATCGATCTCATCCTCCAGCGAAACCACCACTGATTGCGGTGCATGGGCCCGTGCCAGCTCCCCTTCCCATGTCGTGATCGACTTCACCCGTGTCCGCTGCCCGCTCGGTAAAGCCACAACCTCATCGCCCGGATGGACTGCACCCGCCGTGATCTGCCCAGCAAATCCTCTGAAATCCTGGTGCGGCCGGATCACTCGCTGAACCGGCAACCGGAAGGTTGCCTGTGTTCTCTCAATCGCCAGGGGTAGCGTCTCCAGCAACTCCAGAATGCTCGGGCCGTCATAGAAAGACATCCGGGAGCTCCGGTGCACCACGTTATCGCCATCCAGCGCACTCACGGGGACCGGAATCAGGAGGGGTATATCCAACTGCTTCGCTAGCGCCTGAAGGCTGTTGCTGTGCTGCTTGAATACTTCTGGTGAGAAATCGACCAGGTCCATCTTGTTGATCGCCGCAATCACAGTCGGAATTCCAAGTAGAGAAGCGATGCAGGCATGACGGCGCGTCTGGTTCAGAATCCCTTTCCGCGCATCCACCAGCACAATGGCTACATCCGCCGTCGACGCGCCGGTCGCCATGTTGCGCGTGTATTGTTCATGTCCCGGCGTATCCGCGATGATGAATTTCCGCTTCGGCGTCGAGAAGTACCGGTAAGCCACATCGATCGTGATGCCCTGCTCGCGCTCCGCGCGCAACCCATCCGTGAGCTGCGCAAAGTCGATCGCCGCGTTGTGCGTCACCGACTTGATGTGGTCGTCGTACACATTGTGCGAGTCATAGAGCAGCCTCCCAATCAGTGTCGACTTCCCATCATCCACGCTGCCTGCCGTTGAGAACCGCAGCAGATCCTTCTTGAGTTCCGCCTCAAGCCGCTGCTCAATCGGCAGCACCGCCTCATCCAACTGCGCGTTTTCAACCACTCCGATCACACTCTCCTCGGCAGAAACCATCAGAAGTAGCCCTCGCGCTTCTTCAGCTCCATCGACCCATCCTGATCGTGATCAATGATCCGGTTCGCGCGCTCCGAGTTCCGCACCGCCATCAACTCCTCAATGATCTTCGGCACCGTGTCCGCCTCTGACCGGATCGCCCCCGTGCACGGGCTGCATCCCAGCGATCGAAGCCGGCACTTCACCAGCTGCTCCTCGCCAGGCAGGCCTTTGATAAACGGCTGCTCCAACGGAATCAACGAATCGGCGCGTACCAGCATCTTGCGCGGCTTCGCGAAATACAGCGGCACAATTGGAATCTTCTCCATGTGTATGTAGTGCCAGATGTCCAGCTCCGTCCAGTTCGAAAGCGGAAATACCCGGATACTCTCTCCCTGCCCGATCTTCCCGTTGAACAGAGACCACAACTCTGGCCGCTGGTTTTTCGGATCCCACTGCCCCGCCCCATCGCGAAACGAGAAAATCCTCTCTTTCGCCCGCGACTTCTCTTCATCCCGTCGCGCTCCGCCAAACGCCGCATCAAACCCGCCAGCCCGCAATCCATCCAGCAGCGCCTGCGTCTTCAGCAGCCCGCAGCAACGTTGCGTCCCCAGCCGTATTGGGTTCGCTCCATCCGCCAACGCCTCTTCATTCCGCCAAACAATCAGCTTCAATCCCAGCTCCGCCGTATACCGGTCACGAAATTCGAGCATTTCGCGAAACTTGTATCCCGTATCGACATGCAGCAAAGGAAACGGAATCGGTCCGGGATGAAATGCCTTCTGCGCCAGCCGCAGCATCACCGACGAGTCCTTCCCGATCGAGTAAAGCATCACCGGGTTCTGAAACTCTGAAGCTACCTCGCGAAAGATATGAATGCTTTCAGCCTCAAGAAGCTGAATATGATTGAGCCGGTCGCGCGTGAGTTCGGCCTCGCGTACCAGAGGGAGGTGTCCGTTGCTGGTTGTGTTTTGTTCTGTGACTGCGGTTGCTGTCATGATTCTCCGGGTATTCGAAGCAATAAAAAACCCGCGGCGGCAGAGAAACTGCTGCGCGGGGTATGGGAAGGTTCGGTAAATCTAGTGGTGGCTTATCCCATAGTCCGGCGCGGCGCACAACAACATGCGCAACAAGCGACCGACATGGAACAGCACAAAGCCATTGAATCTACTATACGAGTCTCCTCATGTGAGGTCAATCACCAAAGGCGAACAAGGGGCGAACTTCGTTGCCTCTTTTCTGGAGATCAACGAACTAATCCTCATGCAGCACCGTCAGCGGATCCACCCTCGTTGCCCGCAGCGCCGGCACCAGGCTCGCCACAAAGGACACGAACACAATCAACACCGTTGCCACCGTATACGTGGCCATGTCTCGGACGCTAACCCCATAGATCAGGCTTGCCGCTACACGCCCCAGCCCGAGAGCCGCCGCAATTCCGATCCCGACCCCCACCAATGTCGGTTTCATTCCTTGCGCGACCACCAGAGTCATCACATCCTTGAACGAAGCACCAAACGCCAGCCGCAATCCGATCTCCCGCATCCGCCGTTTGACCGAGTACGCCAGCACGCTATAGATACCGATCGTGCACAGCACGAGCGCTAGTGCTCCAAATATCGCCAGTAGCTGCATGTTGAAGCTCCGCTGCGTTAACGTGCTTCCGATAAAATCCTCCAGCGTCATGACATTGTCGACAGGGACGTTGGCATTCACTTCGCCGATTGCTTTCGTGATCGTTGGGGCCAGGTTTTGCGGGGGCGTGGAGGTTCGAACCACAAGGGAAATGCCGAATGGGCGCCATGGTCCCTGGGCGGAATCGCCTACCTGCGCACGCGGCCAATAGAGCGTGGCAATTCCAGAGGAAGTGTCGAGTCCCTGTTGCTTCACGTCACCGACCACCCCAACGACGGTCCGCTCTTTGTCCGGGAAGAACGTCAACTTCAGGTGATGTCCGATTGGGCTCTCGTTCGGCCAGAACTGCTTCGCCATTGACTTGCTGATCACAACAACGGCATTCGAAGCCGCCGTGTCACCATCTTGAATGCGGCGGCCTTCCAGCAGAGGGATCCTCATGGCGTCGAAGTACCCGGGCGTGACTTCGCGGACAGAGACTTCCGGCTGCTCGGACATTGGTACCACTGGACGTCCCTCGACAGCGACCGGCTGGTTGGAACCGCCAGCAAGCGGCAGATCGTCCACACCACCGGCAGATTCAACTCCCGGCAAGGCACGGATGCTCTGAAAGACCTGGCCCAGGTATTCATGTTCTTCAGCAGGCTTCGTAAATTGGTTTTTTGGGATTTCCAGCGCCATTGTGAGGACATTGCGCGCGTCGAAACCGGGATTTGTGTTCTGCAGACTCCATAGGCTTCGCAACATCAACCCTGCGCCAATCAGCAACACGATCGACAGAGCAACCTCTACCGACACCAGGACCGAACGCGTGATGCTGCTTCCGCCATCCGCATCCATACGACCGAGGCCTTGTTTCAGCGCCTCATTCACGTCGCCTTTGATCATGCTCAGGGCGGGCAGCAGTCCGGAGAGAAGCCCGGTGAGAACGGACAGCCCAAGCGTGAACCACAAGACCGATTGGCTCAGGCCGATGTCGCCCATGCGTGGCAGCTTGTCGGCGAAGAACTTAACCAGCAGTTCGATGCCGAAGTGGGCGAAGACAAGTCCTAAGGCTCCGCCACATACGGCCATAATGATTGATTCAGTAAGTAGCGGCTGCACGATTCGGCTGCGGCTCGCTCCCAGCGCTGATCGAATCGCGATCTCCTTCCGCCGGCTGAAAACACGTGCGAAGATGAGGTTCGCTACATTCGCGCACGCAATCAGAAGCACGAATCCAACCGCCCCGAGCATCATCAGCAAAGCTGGCCGAACATCTCCGACCAGATCATCGCGCATCGAGATCACGCTCGCGCCCCAGCCCTTGTCATCGGCCGGGTAGGTCTGCTCCAACCGATGCGAGATTGTGTTCATCTCCGCCTGCGCTTGGGCGATCGTCACTCCGGGCTTCAATCGCGCGATCGCAAGGAAGTGATGTTCGCCTCGAACCGCAGCTTCTTCGGCCGTCATTCCAAGGGGCGTCCACACCTCGGCATAATCAGGCTTCGCCATCTTCGGCCCCATCACGCCGACAATCACGTAAGGCGAGCCATCGAGCGTCACCGTTCGGCCCACCACATTCGGATCGGCCGCATAACGCGTCTGCCATGCCTTGTAACTGAGAATGAGCTCCTTGTTCCGGCCCGGCTGATCCTCCTCCGACAGGAAGACGCGCCCATAAATCGGCTGCACTCCCAGCACCGAGAAGAATCCGGCGGTCACCCGTCCCGCATGTATGGTTTCTGCCTTCCCCTGTCCGGTCAGCTCATACCCGCCGTGGCTATACAACGCCATCCCGCTGAACACGTCATTCTGCTTCTGCCAATCTAGAAAGTTCGCCGCCGAAACCGCGAACTGCGTCATGCCGGGAAAGCTCGATTGCGGTGGGACGTGCCACAATTGCACCAGCCGATCCGGATCCTGAAAGGGCAGAGGCTCCAGCAGCACCGCATGCACCACACTGAATATGGCCGTGTTTGCTCCGATGCCTAGCGCCATGATCAACACGGCTACTGATGTAAACCCCGGGCTCTTCAGCAGATGTCTGACTGCAAATTTCAAATCCTGGGCGAGCTTCGGCATGCGGCCCTCCTGCGTTTCAGAAAGACACTGCAAACACCGATCCATTCCATCGCGCCCTTAAGCAGGTTGCTTTCAGTGAAGTCGAGACCTGATGGATCTTAGTTGTGTCCAAATATGGAAGCCGACGTCCAGAAATGAACAGTAGATCGGACACGAGACGAATCGAAGCGAAGTGTGTTCTGCACACGATCGGAGATCCGCCGTCCGCTTTGAGACCAGAGTTCTGGGACAACCTAAGGGGATCGGAATGACGGGAGCGATCGGAATGAGTTCCGATGCAAACCTTTGTGAACAGGCAGCTTATTTGAAGACGCTCACGGCAAAAGGTCAGTTGAGTCGAGCAGTATGCCGCCGGAGCACGGGAGATTCAAAACGCTGCTATTCCTCAATTCGATACGTGAATTCTTCGATCACAGGATTCGTCAGCACCTCACGAGCAATCCGCTCCACCTGAGTGCGAGCTGCCGACTGATCAATCCCGTCGGTAAGCGAAAGGGCGAAGTACTTACCCTGGCGCACCGCCGAAACATTGGAGAAGCCAATCTTCCGCAGTGCGTTGTGGATGGTCTGCCCTTGGGGATCCAGAACTGAGGTCTTCAGCGTAACGTAGACATGCGCCTTCATTATCCGCGATTATAGAGGTTCAGGCGGATGGCCGGTAAGTGCCTCGGTGGAAGATCGATCGAGAGGTCCCGGGGATTGCTGGCGCCCTTCTGGTCCTTCCCTCGAACCAAGGCAAACGAACTGCGCTATGCGCATCTAAAAGAACCGGTCCCCTTCTGCTTACCGGACCCAACCCCGAGAGGACATACAGAATGGTTAATTATTTGGAACTGCCGATTGGCGATCGGTCCCCCGAGGTGTTTCGCGCAGTCATTGAAATTCCCAAGGACGGTACCAATAAGTTCGAGTACGACAAGCAGCTGCACGTCTTCAAACTCGACCGCAACCTTCACTCTCCCGTTCACTACCCCGGGGACTATGGGTTCATTCCCTCAACCCTGAGCGATGACGGCGATCCCCTGGATGTTCTCGTGCTCGTTCCGCACGCCACTTTCGCGGGATGCGTCCATGAGGTTCGTCCTATCGGCCTCCTCGAAATGCTCGATCAAGGCACGCTCGATGAGAAGGTGCTGGCTGTGGGCAAGAACAACCCGCGCTACACGAATGTTTGGAACTACACCGACATCTACCCGCACATGCTCAAGGAGATCACGCACTTCTTCTCCATATATAAGGACCTTGAGGGTAAACGCGTAGAAATCAAGGGATGGCACGACGCTGCGTACGCCCGCGATCGGGTAGTACGCGCAACCAAGCTCTTTGACGAAGCCAAACAGAAAATCGAAGATGCCAAACCCAAGCCCGTGGCGATGAAACAAAAGGTCGCGAAATAGTCGACGGTCTCATTCTGCGCGCCTGCGCCGACGTTACTCACGGAGAGGGCTGTGCACCAAAGCACGGCCTTTTCTGTTAATCGGCGAGTATAACTCAATTTCCGCTATAATCCAGACTGAGCCCGGAGAGATGGCCGAGTGGCTGAAGGCGGCGGTTTGCTAAACCGTTATAGGGGCTAAAACTTCTATCGGGGGTTCGAATCCCCCTCTCTCCGCCATCCCGCAAGATTTCCCTCGAAAACTAACATCAGGATGAAACCAGCGAAATCAGCTTTTCCATCTCAATCGCAGTGTTCGACTCGGCACCTCGAGGCATCGCTGGACCGATTGCCACCGCTTCGCTGTGGCCCTCGAACCACGCGATAAAGCCGGATTGCTCTGCTTCAGGCAATCTCTGCTGATCGATCCAATGGTAGTAAGCGCCCATCTCCGCATCCACCAATGATCCGGAAGGGTCCAGCTCAGATTCGCCGTGTCCTCCTGCAAGTAGTTCGTTCATTGGCCGTTGCCTCTGCCGCGGAGCAAACCTGACCAGCAGTGTCAAAGCTTGAGCGCGTCGCAGCGTTTCCCGAGCCGTCCATTGAGCAAACGTGGTGCTGTAAATCTGCGTTCCCGAGCCTTCGGTGAACAACTTCAGCTCAAAACGGCTAAGCACCGGATCAGAATTCTTCTCAACTCCGAGATCGCTCGGATTCAGGCGCGCCAAAACAGTCCGAAGCTCTTCCGGTCCCATCCCCGGACGATCTATTTCTGCTTGCATTCGCTTCAGCAACGAATTCCGCACCGGAGCGAGCGCCTGGTAGGAAACCGACGTAATTGATCCGCCGTGTGTAGCCGCTGCTCCTCCATCAACGTACCAATGCGCATATGGCGCCGAATGCGCCTCTGCCCGTTTCTCGAGTGCCGCAACCAGAGCTTCGAGCCCGTCTTCAGCACGAACGTTTGTGAAGTACGTGCCGTGCTTCCGCAGGTTGCGGAAAAGGGGCGCCGTGTATGTTGTTACCCCTTGTCCGATCACGGCCATGCCGAGCCGGTGCATCGGCAGAGGCTCGGGTTTGTTTACTCTATCGAGCCGGTCGCCATAATCCGTAGCTGCTTTCCTGAAAGCATCGAGCTGGTGTGTAGACCAGAGATACGCAGCTTCTTGCTCGACGAACTGAGCAGGGAGATTCACCCAATTGAAGTTCTCGAGACTTGGAGAAACCGAGATCGCAGCAAAGCTTCCGAACCATCCATGAAGTTCCGCCTCAGACAAGCCGCTGATTGTAGAGAGCTCCCTCTCGACAATCTTGCGCTCAATGGGAAAACGGTAGTCGTAATCGATCAGTTCGCGTAGTAAGCTCGGCACAAATGTTATTGGCAACCGACGAATTCCTTCGATGTGCTTAACAACGAGTGCCCGTGCTTCCGTTGGATAGCTCGCAAAACTCTCGGCCGTCAGATCGGGTGGCAGCATGGCTATACCAACTCCTGGATGAGTTTGCCGTTCGATTGCGAAGGCGAGAATCCCATGATCGCGCCGATACTTGGCACGAGATCAACCGACTGTACCGGCGTATCGTAAACCACGCCTTGACGGATGCCCTGACCGAGTACCATCATCCATGTCGTGCGGCTGGCTGCATCGCCTGTTCGATGGTGCTGAAAGCCGTTGCCGCCGGCATCAAAGTCAGAATCGCGTCCGAAATCAGGCAACACAAACATTGTCGTGTTGCCGGCATATTCAGGTTCTGTTTGTATCGCCTTCCACAACTCCGCGCAGAGCCTGTCTGTTCTCCGGATTCCGTCGATGTAGAGCGAATATGCGCCAGAGTGCGCGACATCGATATCGTGCATCGTGATCCAGAGCAGACTCGGCGCCTCTTCTCGCATCAGCTGCCTCGCAATATAAAGCGACAGTTCGTCAGGACTGGAAAGAGTGCGCGCGTGAGAAGCGAAATCACGAACCGAGAGCTTCAGGATGGTCTCAAGCTGTTGAAGTTCTACTTCACCACCGACAAGCGCTGGCGTATAGAGCGGCGTCTCGTAATTATCGTGCAGCAGATGTTCGAAATCTCCGCTGCTGCCCGCGCTTGCAAGCCCGAGCAATCGCTTCGGCAAAATGACACGCGCTCCCTGGCCTGGTCCAAAGCCCCTGACATCACTCTCACCGATTCTGTGAAACCCATTGCTCGGAGCGACTACCCATGCATCAGAAGACGGCCTCTTCAGCTCTTTTCTGAAGTATTCAAAAACGGTGGGGTGTTCTGGAGCGACCGAAGCGAAGTTGTTGAGAGTTTCGTAGACGCCTGTCGCCAGACTCGCCGTGGCTACGTAATGACCGAGGATGCCTTGATTTGTGACATGAGTGAAGAAGCTCGACTGCGGAGCCATTTCGCTCAACATATGCGGAATGTTTTCCTGTCCCTCGGGCGCAAAGGTCTCCTGATCGCGCGCGCCCCCTCCGAAGGTTACGACAACAATCTTGCGTTTCTTTCGAGCCGATTCCGCTCGCACAAACGGACTCGCCTGTAGAACCGAGCCTCCCAGCACAAGACCGGCAGCATCTCGCAGGAACTCCCGCCTTGTATGGCTAACTGTGAACGGTGTTTTCCGTTCAAACGACGAGCGGTTCACGTTCAGGGCCTTTCTGTGTTTGTTGCTTTCTCTGAATATACGAACTGCTGAACTTCGTCATGTTCCTTCTGCACTTCGGCCAGATGCGCAGCTCGCAGCTTCTCGTACAACGCGAACTCCTTCTGCGCGTTTTCTTTCTCTCCTACGTGAACCAAGTCCGTTCCGAGCCTGTAATGTGCATCCGAGAGATTCGGATTGAGGTCCAGCGCGCGTTGATACTGCGGAATGGACTTCGCATACTCGTGTTCGTCCGCGTATAGGTTTCCTAACTGTACATGAGCATCGGCCAGCGAATCATCCAGCTCAATCGATCTCTTGAGCGACGCCTCTACCAGCCCCATGTCGATATTCGGACTTCCGGCGCGTTTGCCCTTCCATAAGCTCACAGCATAGTAGTACTGCGCGAGGGCGTTCTTTGGCTCAAGATCGGCATAACGCTTGAAACGCTCAACCACTTCATCCGCTTGTAACGGCGAGCTGTTGTAAGCCTTTGAAAGGAACACGTAACAACGTTCATCCTTCGGGTTCAGGTCTGCGGCTCCAATCAATGCGCGCACGGCCTTGTCATAAATCCCGCGTGAATACAGCGCCAACCCCAGCCCGATGAGAATTCGAGGTGATTTCGGATACATCTCCGAAGCCTTCTGGAAGATTGCAATCGCCGGTTCATAGGTGCGATGCAACAGCATCTCACTTCCCCATGCGAACATATTATCTTCACTTGGCTCGAGGTGCGCTGCGGCCTCGTAGTCATTTGCGGCAGCTACAAAGTTCCCTTCCTTCTCATGAATCTGGCCGAGCAGGTTATGCAGTTCGCCGGTGTTCTTCTGCTTTATGAGCGCTTCTACCACTGTTCGCGAGTCATCAAGTTTGCCCAGCAGAAAGTTGGCCATCGCAAAATCGTAACCGTTGTCATACGCCGCGGGATTCACCTTGTAAGCCTGGCTGAGGAATGGCAGAGCTTCTGTCGTTTTGCCTGTCTGGATATAGAACTCGCCCAGATTATGGTTGGCATCGTAACTTGCGGGCTCCAGCGCCAATGCTTTTTTGAATTGCTCGCCAGCCAAATTTGGTTTTTCGAAACGCAGCAGAGTTGCGCCCAGGTTCGTTCGCGCCTCGCCGGACTCCGGTTTGATTTGAACGGCCGTGTTCAAATGCAGAATCGCCTTTTCGCCATCGGGAATCGAGGCATAGACCATTCCAAGCAATTCATGAATCTCAAAGCTTTTGGGAGCAAACCGGAGAAGGGGTTCGAGACGGGCAGCCGCTTGCGCATACCGACCAGCCTCGTAATCGGCAACCGCTGATTGATACTGCTGATCTAATTTCTGACTGTTTTGACCGGCCACGCACATCGTCCAGCAAACTGCAACGATGCTGGTCAGGATGTGAAGCCGGAACTTCTTGCTCACATTGCCCTCCGCGTGAGCGGCGCGTGCTATCAGATGAAACACCCCGGTCCGGACGGTACTGGTCCGAACCGGGGTGAATCAATCTTAGCCTAGTAGTACAGCTTCAGGGCAAGTTGGATCTGACGTGGATCATAAGGATTGTCGCGCGTCGATCCGACCTCGCCGAAGTGAGCATTCGTGATATCGCCCGAGCCGCCGATGGCTACTACGCCGTTTCCGCCGAAGTTGGGCGCGTTGAAGTTGGGATGGTTGAGGATATTGAAGAACTCGGCACGGAACTCTGTTGAGAACCGTTCCTTGATGGGGAACTTCTTGAAGATTGAGAAGTCAAGGCGGTGGAATCCCGGGCCATCGATCTGACCTGGCTTGGAACCCAGCGCTGCCGCTCCTTCCAGCGGGATGCAGCCAGAAATCGAGCTTGGATCCGGGGTAATGGTTCCAATCGACCCCTGGAGGTCATCCCTCAACTTGCAGGGCTGCGCAAAAGCTGCCTTGTTGTTGATCCAGAACGGCCTTGGTGCGCCATCGATTGTCTGGGTCTTGATCCCTAGTTTTGGATCTTGACCCGGTACCAGAACGACATTGCAGCCCGTACCGGACGTCGTGCCAGTCGGGCAGCCAAAATTCACTGGCTGACCTCCCTGCAGGGTGGTGATCCAGTTGAAGGCCCATCCTCCAAGAACGGTATCCGCAATGCCTCCGTGATTCATGTACTTCTGGTTCTTGCCGAAGGGCAGCTGATATCCGCCGCTGAAGTGGAATACATTGCGAAGATCGAAGTCGGCGCGAGACCAATCGAACTTAGGTCCCAGACCGGGTACGTTATAGGCACGGAGACCGCCCGTCGAACCTCCATTCAACAAGTCGCCGGCGTCGGACATTGCTCTGGAGTACGTATAGGTGAGCAGGAATGTCAGCCCGTTGGACATTTGATCTTCAAGCTTTGTCTGGAGTCCGTGATAACTGCTTTCTCCGTATGTCGCCTGATAGCTTCCGCCGCCAAAGTCAGGGAACTGCACGCAACTGTCACCCTGGAAGACACCGTAATCATGAATCACATCCCCGTTGGCATCCTTGGTGATACAGCTGCCGCTCTTGGTGCCGCTGACGTTGCTGGGAAGAATCTGAGTGACGTTTTGGTAACCTACTCCTCCTTGCAGATCAGCACCATGAGTATAGACATATGACGCCTGCGCGGAGATTGAGTGTGTAAGAGAGTACTGCACCGTTAAGTTGGCGCTCGTGGTACGCGGAGTGTTGTAGTTGAACTGCAGTCCCTGCAACCCCAAGCTCTGCGCATTAAAGGTTTTCGGATCGAGGCTCATGCATGTAAAGCCCGATTCGAAGTTGGCAGTTCCATGCCCCGACGCAGGATCTCCTCCCGCGGTAGGGCAGTGTGAGTAGGAAGTGTTGTAACTGGTGGGCACCACACCACCGGACGGGCCGTTGAACCCTGGAGGCGCAGTCGGGCTGGGTGTCAGGTTGAACACAAAGGGATAATTCTCGCCGATGTTGGGACCGTAGCCCTGATTCTCGAAGGAATTGTAGAAAAGCCCTACGCCGCCGCGGACCACCAGTGCGGGTGATACCTGGTAGGCAAAGCCAATGCGGGGCGCGAAGTTCGTTTTCTGCGTTTGCAACAAACCCTGTCCCCAGCGGTCCGTCTCCAAAAGTGTGATTCCGTCCTGCGCAAGCAGATCCAGGAAACCGGTACAACTGGCAAGCACCGTGAGGCAATCAGATGTGTGCGAAAGCGTTCGGTTGTCTTTGCCATGCGCTGGGATTATGAATGTCGGAGCGCCGATCGGTGTACCGGGAACCGCATACGGCACGAAGTTTGCCTGCCCACCATTGGTCTCGTTGATAGGACCGAAGTAATCCCAGCGAAGTCCCAGGTTGAGGGTGAGCTTCGAATTGACCTTCCAGTCATCCTGGAAGTAGGTAGCAAAGTACATCTTCTGGTCGTACGTCTTATTGATGTTCGACGCGTAGGTCTGATTCGATCCACCCGAGTAGCTAAAGCCATTCGGGTTGGGATTTCCGTTGATCGTGGCTGGCGCCGCGGCGGGCGGCAGAATGAATTGCGCGACTCCGCCCGTGGTCTGCCCCAGGTTCGGAATATCAGTGAATGTTCCGTTGTAATCGAATTGGCCATGCGACCAAGCAGGCTGCAAAGTGGAGAATTTGACGTTCTGGTACTCGATCCCCATTTTGAAACTGTGCTTGCCATAGATCTTGGTGAAGTCATCCGTAACTTGGAGCGTCTGGCTGACTTCGTCCGAGGGCAGGAACGAGTTGCTGCCAAGCTGAGCGAGATTCCCGATGCTAAAAGCGGGGAGACCACCGTTTTCCTGGTCCTGCGGAATGCCTCCGTTGTCAGGAATGCCATATTGACCGGGGATTCCACTGACCGTTGCTTGCGGCCCGAAACGGGTTGTGTGGAGATGGGCAAAGCCGGCTCGGAGCTGATTGACGGTGCTCGGGGTGAATACATGCGTGTACCCCGCAACGGCCTGATCCGATTTGGCTGTTTGCAGACCCTGATCGAAAGAACCCCCGTCGGCAATTCCTCCGAAGATGCCAGGAATGAAAATGGGATCGTCGGAATAACTGAAACGAACGAAGATCTGATCGTGCTCCTCAGGGTTGAAGTCGCCGCGGATGTCGAACTGGTTGCGGTGCTCGAAAAGCGCCGGGCTGTTGCCATAAGTCTGCAGGCCGGAGTTGGGCGCCGGAAACAGGTTGAGCACGTTGACCGCGTTCTGATCAATACGGGCCGCATTGGCACCCGTGAGCTGATTTAGATCAGGGCAAGCTGCCAGAGTTATAGTCTTCGAACCTGGTCCGCAAACTGAGCTGAACGCATCGCGGACGTAACCACCGGAGCCGGAGGTGTTGACAAGTCCGGATACCGGATCAACGGCGTTTGCAGCCACAAAACGGGTTGTTGCCGGATCGAGAATGGTTCCCTTCTGGATGTTGCGGCCGAGCACGTCTGCACGGGTTGTCCCATCATTTTCGGCCAGCGTGTCCGAAAGATTGGTGTAGTTGCTGCTCCGCATCAGGGCAGTCGGAACGTTTCCGCTCTCTGGTGAGCCCTGCACGCGGCGAAATCCTTCATAGTCGCCGAAGAAGAAAAGCTTGTTCTTGATGATGGGACCGCCGGCGGAGGCACCAAACTGGTTCTGCCGTAGCTTGCCCTTGCCGATTCCGGTATTGTTCTCGAAATAGTCAGCAGCATCCAGCTTGTCGTTTCGGAAGAACTCCCAGACAGCGCCATGGAGGGAGTTGGTGCCCGACTTAATCGTGGCATTCAGAACGGCTCCAGCCGAGCGGCCCAGTTCGGCGCTGAAATCGGCCGTCTGCACTTTGAACTCCTGAATGGCGTCCACTGGCGGCAGGATGACGTAGTTCGTCCCATTAAGGAAGTCGACTGCATTCGAATTGTTGTCGATTCCGTCCAGCAAGTAGTTGTTCTGCGCGGGTCGCAGGCCGTTGGCGGAGAAGGCTCCCGAAGCTGCGTTGCCGCGAGTATCAGCCTGCGGCGTCTGCATGCCTGCGCCGAGCTGCGCTAGGAATGTGAAATTCCGTCCGTTGAGGGGTAGATCGTTGACCTGTGTCTCACCGATGACTTGTCCCACCGAGGCTTCCTGGGTCTGCAACACCGGAGGAGCCGTGTTCACTTCAACGGTTTCGGTTGTCCCGCCGAGCTTCAGCGAGATATTTACCTGAAGCACCTGGGCCACACTCACGGTCACGTTCTTTTGAGTGGTTTTCGCGAAACCTTGCGCCGTGGCCGTAATCGTGTAATGGCCGATACGCACGGGAGAGAACGTGTAAATGCCGCTCGCGTTCGATTTAGTCTGCAGTGTGATGCCCTGGTCGGTGTTCTGCAGCGTCACGTCTGCGTTGGGCACGACGGCGCCGCTGGCATCCTGAACTGTTCCGGTGATAGATCCTTCATCCACCTGGCCAAGGGCGGATTTGCTTTGGACGAGAAGAATGCATACGATCGCCAGAACTGCAAATCGTAGCCCCCTCACCAACTGGAGCCTGCTGAAGTCACGGCCCATGAGAATAACCTCCGTTCCTCTGTTTCCTCGTCTGGGACACACACTTCTAATGAGTGAAACTAGGTTGTTGCGGGTACTGGGAAGAAATGAAATCGTTTTCGTGTAAACGGTTTCATTCCTGGAGCAGCACGTTATGCGATTCTCACAATGTTTGTCAACCAAAAGTTGTACTTTGATCTCAGACCAGGTACAGTCCAGATTCCAAAAGCGTCTTTTTAAGACCTGATTACTGTCCCGTATACCTTTTGGATTCAGCTGATTACAACAAACATAGCCAATAAAATCCATGGGGAGTAAGCTCTGGTCTGCGAACAGGAAACCAGCTTTGACAACATCGAAACTTAGCCTCTATTTTTTGGCTAGAGAGGCCTCTCGGCGCGGGGACTCAGGTTCAAGCTTCAGACCGGGGCACAGTCCGCGATGCTATGATTCCCAGCATCCGCTCAACTAGAAACCTGATGAAGTTTCTCCCTAAGTCGCAGGCGAAAAGGATCACCAGACGTTCGGCTCTCAAATTCCTCGGCTCCGCGCCGTTTTTCCTGCGGCCCTCTCCCATCTTTCCCTTCTCCTTAGCAGCGTCAGAGTCGGGTATGGGAGCCTTCTCTGATGTCGATGTCAGGCTTTTGCCTCACTATCCCTCTGAATCACCGCTAGCTGACATCCTTCGCCTCGTGTCGCCGGGTTCAGACGAGTACCCACTGGAGAAGGTCGCAATCGAAATTGAGTCTCAACTTGATGAATGGGGCAAGACTCTTGGGGAGTCGGTGGGCCAAATCACAACGATTGCAGCCTCGCTTGATGAAAAGGTGGAAGCTTCAGATCTGGAATCCATCGCTGAGACGCCTCTGCGATCAGACTTTGCGGTCCATGCTTCCAGGCGCACTTTTAGCTCAGATCGACAATTCTCCCGAGACCAGTTCATCCAGAACCTCGCTAATTGGCTCAAGCCTGCCGTGTCAGTCGAGACCGCCGAATTCGAGATCTTCAGCATAGAGCCGATTAATGACACCCCTTTCTCGGTACGCGTCCAGGTTCGATACGACATCGTTTCGACCTTGGCGAATGAGAAGCGAGAAGAACGTGTTGGGACGTGGAACATGGAGTGGCTCCGCGATGCTTCACAGACTTGGAGAGCCCAAAGATGGCACTTCACTCTGGAGACGCTCTGCAGGGTGCAGGGTCCTGCTTTTAAAGATGTCACGCCCAGAAGTTTCGGAGCAATCGACTCCTTCCACTCCCAGCTCTCGCACGGCGCCGATTACTGGCGCACCATTCTCGATGGTGCCGTTGGAGTTGACGTCTATGGGAACCACGGCATCGCTGCTGGAGATTTCGATGGCGACGGCTTCGATGATCTCTACATCTGTCAGCCTGCGGGGCTGCCGAACCGTCTTTATCGTAACCGCGGCGACGGCACTTTCGAGGATGTCACTGAGAGGGCCGGAGTAGGTGTACTCGACAGCACGTCTTGCGCTCTTTTCGCGGATTTCCTGAATCGGAGTCGACAGGATCTGCTGGTTGTTTGTGGCACTGGGCCTCTCCTGTTCCTTAACGACGGTGACGGCACATTCTCGCTCAAGCGCGATGCGTTCAAGTTTTCGCGAACGCCGCAGGGCTCGTTTACGCATGCGGCAATTGCAGATTACGACAATGATGGCCGTCTCGATATTTACTTCTGTCTGTACATGTATTACCTCGGTCTTGAGCAGTACAACTATCCGATTCCCTATTACGACGCCCGCAACGGGCCGCCCAACTGCCTCTTGCACAATCAAGGGGACGGAACTTTCATCGAGACGACCGAAGCCTCCGGGTTAAATCTAAACAACAATCGCTACAGCTTTGCCTGTGCATGGGGCGATTCGAACGGCAATGGGCTGCCCGACTTGTTCGTCGCGAACGATTTTGGAAGCTCTCAGCTATATCGCAACAAAGGTGATGGTGCTTTTCACGACGTCTCGAAAGAGGCACATATCGAAAGCGTCGGTGCCGGCATGGGCTGCTGCTGGGCCGACTTCAACAACGATGGGCACCTGGACATCTACGTTCCGAGCATGTGGGAAGCTGCAGGCCAGCGCGTATCAGGGCAGCCCCAATTTCATCGCGATGCACCGCCCAGTATTCGTGAGCAATACCAACGGCACGCCCGAGGAAATGCGCTCTATCGGAACTTGGGCGATGGCGTCTTCGAGAACGTCGGGAATGCAGCCTCGGTGGAAATGGGGCGATGGTCGTGGTCTTCTGACTTTTGGGACTGGGATCACGACGGCTACAGCGACCTTTACGTCACAAATGGATACCTCACCGGGCCCAGACGAGACGAACTCGCTGGCTTCTTCTGGCGACAAATCGTCGCCAAGTCACCTGAGGATTCAAGCCCACTGGTTGCTTACGAACGCGGATGGAACGCGATAAATGAATTGATTCGCGCAGATCACACCTGGCACGGCCATGTCCGCAACGTAGCGTTCACGAACAACCGCGACGGCACTTTCACTGAGGCATCTGGAGCTCTACTGCTCGATTTCCGCGAGGACGCGCGCGCGTTTGCTCTCGCCGACATCGACCACGACGGCCGTATCGAGGTGATCCTTAAGAACCGCAATGCTCCGCAAATCCGGGTTCTTCAAAACGTCCTCGATCCGATTGGCAATGCTGTCTCGTTTCGACTGCGCGGAACGCGCAGTAATCGGGATGCGATTGGTGCTTCGATCACACTCACAGCCGGTGACCTGACACAAACGAAATACCTTCAGGCTGGTTCAGGATTCATTTCGCAACATGCAAAAGAACTCTTCTTCGGCCTCGGCTCCTACCAGGGAAAAGTGAAGGCCGAGATCCGTTGGCCTTCTGGACTGACAGAGACGTTTGTTGATATCCCAATCAGTAATCGGATTCAACTTGAGGAAGGTGCCAGACCCTTTCGCGCAACCCCCTTTTCGAAGCGGTCCGAGGTGCAGGCTTCTGCTTCTCTTTCAGGTGGAGACACTCGGCTCCCACAGAATTCAGAGACATGGTTGATTCAGCCTTTAAAGGCGCCGGATTTTAAGCTCCTTGATCTTGACGGATCTGAAAACGCCCTCCATTCGTGGAATGGGAGCCGGCTCCTTCTCACGTTCTGGTCTACTGCGTCCGCCGAAAGTCTGCGTCAGCTCAGCGATATTCGAGCAAAGATGCCGATCCTGGAACGAAGCCATCTAAGGTGCGCAGCTGTCAGCCTCGATGAACCCGGTCGAGTCACTGATGCCCGCAAAATTGCAGTTCGCTATCGATCGGCGGCAACGATGCTATTCGCGACAGAGGAAGCGGCCGGCATCTACAACCTCGTCTATCGCCATTTGTTCGATCGTCAGCGCGATCTGCCGATTCCATTCTCGCTACTGCTCGATTCAGACGGGATGATCGCGAAAGTCTACCAGGGATTCACCGATAGTTCGCGATTTGCCTCCGATAGCAACTCAATCCCAGAAAACCAGGAAAGGCGGATGCGTTACGCCTTGCCGTTTCCCGGTCTGCTCGTACAGGACACCTTCGAACGAAACGACTTCACGTTGGGTGTCGCTTTCTATCAACACGGATTTCTAGACCAGGCCTCAGAGTCATTCCAGCAGGTGATTGCAGCCAAGCCCCATAATGCAAATGCCTACTATAACCTCGGCACATTGAATCTTCGCCGAAACCGTCCAGATGAGGCAAAGCACTATCTCCAGAAGACAGTGGAGCTTCAACCGAACTTCGCTGAAGCCTGGAATAACCTGGGAATGCTGGCCGCTCAGCAGGGAAATGCGGACGAGGCAATCGAAGATTTTCAGAGATCAGTGAATATTCGTCCGAACTACTCCACTGCCTATATGAATCTCGGCAACCTCTATCGAAGGCAACAATCTTTTGGGAAAGCGACGGATGCCCTCACAAGAGCGCTGTCGCTTCGCCCGGATGATCCGGAGATTCAATACAGCATCGGGATGCTGTGCGCACAGCAGGAGAATCTCGAAGAAGCTGCCCGGCATCTCGAGCGAGCAATTGAACTGCGCCCCAACTACCCTGAAGCTCTTAACAACCTAGGTGTACTTTACGTAAAACGCAAGAACTACGAGAAGGCGGAAGAGGAATTCCGGACAGGCATCAAGGTTGCGCCGGGATTCGAACAGTCTTATCTAAACCTCGCTCGCCTCTATGCGATTCAGAACAACAGGCAAAAGGCGCGCGCCATTGTCGAGCAGTTGCTGCGACTGCAACCAGACAGCTCGAAGGCAAGAGAAGCAATGTCAGTGCTACAATCAGCGCCATAACCCGGTCTGCACAGGTATGTAGAGGATGGCTCCCCACATCTCAGCAAAGGCGCTGCTAAAACTAAGAACGGCATCTCAGCGTCGGGTGAGCATTCTACTCGTTCTATGCGCAACAGCCGGAGCGCAGCAAACACCGGCCAACTCGCCTTTCCGTGAGGCAGAAAGCCTCCTTCAGCAACGCAGATTGGCTGAAGCTCATACCGAAACGCTTGAGCAGTTGAAGAAACACCCCAATGTTGATGGGTACAACCTGCTTGGAATCATCGAATCGAATCAACAGGACTTTCCCGCCGCCATCAATTCCTTTGAAAACGCTCTGCGTCTGAAACCAGGATCTTCCAAGACACTGAACAATCTCGGCAATACCTACGCCGCCCAAAGACAATGGGTGTCGGCAGAGCGCGAATTCCGAGAAGCCCTCCGAAGTGATCCGGCAAATGCTGATGCTAACTACAACCTTTCCGTTTTGCTGATGATGCGAGGCGCCTGGGCCGACGCCGTTCCTCATCTTGTACGCGTCCATACGGCTGAGGGACAGCTGAACCTTGTCCGAGCTTATCTGAAACTTAACCGTGTTTCGGATGCCCTGAGAACGGCGGACACGCTTGCACAAGCGAACAAGAGCGACGTCCAGATTCAGTTCTCGCTAGGGGTCCTCCTGGGTGCGGAGCATCAGTACCAGGCGGCCCAGCGTGTGCTCGAACAAGCTGCAGCACTCCAGCCAAATAGCTTCGAGATTCTGTACAACCTCTCGCAGGTGCTTCTCCGCTCTGGCCAAAACGCCAAAGCTGAACTAATCCTGGATCGCGTCATCAAGCTGCAACCGGACAATTCAGATGCACTCTATCTCCTTGCCCAGAGTTACTCCGGCCAGTCACGTCCGCTGGATGCTCTTGACGTTCTCATTCGGGCGCATAAGCTGGCTCCAGAGAATGTCGACATCATTTCCCAGATGGCACAGGTTACGATGTCGCAGAACTACTTTGAAGACGCGATCCCGCTCCTTGAGTCGGGTTTGAAGATTGCTCCCCAGCGGGCCGATCTTCTCGCAGACCTGGGCGAATGCTATTTCATGGCAGGCAAGCCAGAGAAGGCCATCGATCAGTTCAAACTCCTTTTGCAAATCGACCGGTCGGCGCGCTCCTATGCTTTCCTGGGACTCTCATTCAGAAATCTGGGCCGTTTCGATGAGGCAAAGACGTACTTCAAGCGGGGCCTCGCTGTCGATCAACGAAACTCTACCTGTCTTTTCAATCTCGGCTTTATTGCGGAGCGCCAGGGCGACACTGTGGCCGCCGAGCGCTATTTCCAGGACACTCTTAAATTCAACCCCTCATACTCCGACGCTCTCCTGGAGCTTGCGAACCTTCGCAGTGCGGCGAAGCGACTGCCGGAGGCGGAGGAACTACTTCGTCGTTACGTCAAGATCGCCCGTGATCCCGCGAATGGCTACTACAAGCTTGCGATGGTGGAAAGGAGCCTGCACGAGACCGATGCCGCCAATCGCGATTTGAGCGTATTCAAATCGCTGTCTAAGAACACGGAGAATGGACCATACCCATTCGAGCATCTTTTTGACTACCTCAACAATCGTTCTCAACTCGGCGGGGGGGCTCGCCAGCAACTTGACATCTCTGAACTTCAAAAGGAGATACAGAGACATCCAAACCAGCCTCAAGATCTCTATATGCTGGCCGAGGCCTACTTGAAGGCTGGGAAAACCGGCGATGCGAGCAAAACCGTTCAGGCGCTCGATGAACTCAGCACGAACGACTTTCGCACTCTCAATGGCGTCGGCGTCCTGCTCGCTCGCTATCACCTGTACGGTGGCGCGATCAAGCACTTCCAGTCCGCGCTGCAGGTCAACCCGGCCTCGGATGAAGTGAAATTCAATCTCGCGAATGCGTATTTTCAGAAACACCAATTTTCCGAGGCGCTCGAGATTGCAAATCAAATTACCGAAGCGGGACGCAAGGATGATTCATATCTAACGCTTTTGGGAGACATCTACGGGCACATAGGCAAGACTACGGAAGCGGCTAACGTCTTTCGAGACGCGATCACGCGGAATCCGGACAATGACCAGAATTACTTGTCGCTCGCATTGATTGATCTCCGCTCAAACGACATCGCCGCGGCACAGGAGACACTTGCGAAAGGCCAGTCGCGCCTTCCGAGTTCGGGCAAGATCTATTGGGGGCTCGGGCTCGCGTCTGCCATGGAAGGCAACCTGGATCGGGCCGCTTCTCAGTTTGAGCGTGCGGTAGAACTGTTGCCGGAATGGCCCGGCGGCTATTCCATACTTGGCGTCTTCTATTTTCAAATCGGCGAAGTCAACAAGGCAAAGCAGGTTCTGAATCGCTTCAGGGAAAGCAGCGTGGGCCCTACTTTGGATATAGGCCGCATCGAGCAAGTTCTCGCTCGCGCTTCGGACTCGAGGACTGAACGACCTGCCGCATTGAGCGCCGAAAATCGCCAACAACTTCTGCAATTCGCGCTCTCATTGGCTGATCGGACGCTATGAACTGGCCTTCTTGGGGCGCAGTGAAACTAAGTCTCGTCGGGTGCATCGTTCTTGCGCCATCGATCGATCCCAGCATCGGTCAGCAGGCCGGAAAAACCAGGAAAGCTGAACCGGCCCACCCGACACCCAGCGTTCGGTTTACCGACATTCGTCAATCTGCCCAAATCGATTTTGTCCAGGATTCTACCCAGACCGACCAGAAGTATTACCTGGAGACAATGGGCACGGGTGTGGCTTGGATTGACTACGATCAGGATGGGTTGATGGATTTGTATTTTGTGCAATCGGGCGCAACTGACGCATATTCACCGGCACATCCTCTCCGCTCGGCGCTCTTTCACAACAACGGCGATGGCACGTTTTCAGATGTGACCAACAAGGCTCATGTCGGGGGCGAGGGACACTATGGTCAAGGAGTGGCGGTCGGCGATTTCAACAACGACGGCTATCCTGACCTCTACGTAACTGGGTATGGTCGAGCCATCCTATATCGCAACAATGGCGATGGGACCTTCACGGATGTGACCGCTCCGTCCGGAGTCGGTGACGATGGGAACTGGTCATCGAGCGCAGGCTGGTTCGATTTCGACAAAGATGGTTGGCTCGACCTGGTAGTCACGAACTACATCGATTGGTCTCCGAAGGGCAATATCTGGTGTGGAGAACGCAAACCTGGTTATCGGTCCTACTGCAATCCAAATAATTACCGCGGCCAGAAGACAAAGCTCTATCACAACAATCACGACGGCACCTTCACCGACGTGAGCGAAAAGTCGGGTGTAGGAGTCCCGGAATCCAAAGGAATGAGCATGGTGCTCGCGGACTTGAACAACGATGGCTGGCCGGACATTGCGATCGCCAACGATACATGGCCCAATTTCTTTTTTGAAAATAGCCACGACGGGACCTTCAAGGACGTTTCGCTGATTTCCGGACTTGCTGCCAGTGAAGATGGCCGGTATGAAGCCGGCATGGGCATCGATGCCGCTGATGTTGATGGAGATGGGAATTTGGACATCTACATTACTCACTTGGATTTTGAGCTGAATCGCCTCTATCACAACAACGGGGACGGAACCTTCACCGATGTGACCTATAGCTCCGGTATCGGCAATAAAGCAATCTTGCTCAGTGGAGTGTCTGCCAAGTTTATCGACTACGACAACGACGGATGGCCTGACATTCTGCAGGCGAATGGAGCAATGGTCGACAACGTACAGCTCTACCACAGCCTCGTCAGCTACAAAGAGCCGCTGCTCATGTTCCGCAATCTCGGTCATGGCCGGTTTGAGAAGGTCTCTGAGTCATTGGGCCCCGATTTCAATCGCCCCATGCCCGGACGCGGACTTGCAACCGCCGATTTCTTCAACGACGGCCAGGTTGGGATAGCGGTAAATTGCCGTGGCGAGTCTCCGCTGGTTTTGCGGAATGAAGGCACCCCAAATCACTGGCTTGAAGTCCTCCTTATTGGAACGACCTCCAATCGCGATGGAATCGGAGCGCGTCTCAAGCTTTCAGCCGGCGAGGTCGTCCAGGTAGATCAGGCGAAAGGAGGGACCAGCTACATGTCCGCCAGTGATCCCCGTATTCACTTTGGTCTCGGCAGTCGAAAGAAGATCGACTCTCTTCAGATCACGTGGCCAAGCGGTCATGTGGACAAGCTAGCGGATGTCCCAGTTGATTCCATCATCGCTGTAAAGGAAGGAGTCGGCATCGTCTCTCATCCGTTTCCCAAGGTCACACCTCGTTGATTCGGATGCCTGTCATATCTCTTGCGGGGTTCCATTACCAATTGACCACTCTTATAATGACTGAATCGCATGTTCATTCCTCGTCGCCGCTTCCTCGGATCGACCGCGTTAGTTCTAGGCAACGCGCTGCTTGACAAGCTCACGACGCCCCTGTGGGCCAGCACAACTCCAGCTCAGGTGGAGACAACAGTAGCGTCTACTCCGTCGTCCCCCGTCCAATTCATTGATGTGGCCGAGCGTGCCGGTCTAAAAGTGCCGAACGTATGGGGCGGTGTTGAACATAAACGGGTCATCATCGAGACGAAGGGGAGCGGCATCGCCTTCTTTGACTATGACAACGATGGTTGGCTGGACATTTACCTCACAAATGGCAGCAGGCTCGATACCAAGTGGCCCGTTGGAGCCGCACCTACTACGCATTTGTTTAAGAATAACCGCGACGGAACATTCACGGATGTGACCGAGAAATCAGGACTCGGTCGCAGCGGCTGGCAAACAGGTGTCTGCGTTGGCGACTACGACAACGACGGATGGGACGATCTCTTCTGCACGTTCTGGGGACACAACATCCTATTCCACAACAATGGCAACGGAACTTTCGCCGACGTCACGGGAAAAGCAGGGCTCACCCAAACGAAAGGCCGTTGGGGAACCGGCTGCAGTTTCGTCGACTACGATCGAGACGGCAATCTGGACCTCTTTGTCTGCAACTTCGTGCATCTCGACCCCGACAACCCTCCGTCCATCGGAAGCGCAAGCTTCTGCCAGTGGAAAGGTGTCCCTACCATGTGCGGGCCACGCGGCCTTCCTGGCGACACCAATATCCTTTATCGCAACAAGGGAGATGGTACTTTCATCGATGTCTCGGAAAAAGCCGGGATCCTGAAACCCGGTCCACGCTATTCGATCACGTCCGTCTGCTGCGATTTCGATAACGACGGCTGGCCGGATATCTATGTTGCCGTTGATTCCATGCCGAGCATCCTCTATCAGAACAACCATGATGGCACTTTTACGGATATCGCAGTGATGGCAGGCTGCGCTTATAACGCAGATGGCCACGAGCAGGCAGGCATGGGCCTCGGTGTTGCAGACTACGATTGCGACGGATGGTTCGACATCTTCAAGACAAACTTTGCAGACGATACCAGCAATCTGTATCACAATAACGGTGACGGGACATTTACAGATCTTTCCTTCAACTCAGGGGTTGGTATTAACAACACATATGTCGGCTGGGGCTGTGGCTTCATCGACTACGACAACGACGGATGGCCCGACATCGTACAGATTAATGGCCATGTCTACCCGGAAATCGACAAATACAACTTCGGGGAAACCTTTAAGAATCCCCGCATCGTCTACAAAAACCTGGGCAATGGAAACTTCAAGGACGTCTCACCAGAAATGGGTTCCGGAATTTCCACCCGGCATTCGAGCCGTGGCGCGGCATTCGGCGATTACGATAACGACGGCGGAATGGACATTTTGATCCTTAACATGAATGAGCCTCCGTCACTTCTCCACAACGTAGGCGGCAGGAAACAAAACTGGATCAAGCTGAAGCTGGTCGGCACCAAATGCAACCGCACTGCGATTGGAGCACGCGCTCGCGTTATCACTGGAAAGCACGTGCAGATGGCGGAGGTCCAAAGTGGCGCGAGCGTCATGTCGCAGAATGACCTCCGGCTGCACTTCGGTATCGGTGCGAACAAAGTTGTAGATCGAATCGAGATCAAATGGCCGACAACTCAGAAAGTTGAAAGGTTTGAGAGTGTTAAGGCAAACCAGATCCTCACCATCCGCGAAGGAGATGGGATTGTCACTTCACACGCACCGGCATAGAGCCCTGACGCTAAGGCTGATGCGGGCTGTTCTGCATGTTTCCATTCGTTTGCACAACGAACTGTTTCACTTCTCTACGTTGTCGATCAACCAGAGCGGCTTCTTGCTTTTCAAGCTGGTCGTGACGGCTGAATTCAAGCGTCGCCTTGTCTTTTTCGCCCAGTCGGTCATAGGCGACGCCCAGCCGATAATGTGCTTCCGTCGACTCGGGCTCAACATCGATCGCCTTCCGGTAGAACTCGGCGGCCTCAGCATAGTCCCCGCGCGAGGCGCGCAGCACGCCCAGTTGCAGATAGGCGCTGCTGCATCGGTGATCCACATTGACGGCTTTCTTAAGGTAGTTTTCCACGTACTCCAGCGTCTGCGCGTCAATTCGCCTGCCATGCTCTTTCCAATAGGCCATTGCGTAGTAATAGTTGGCTAACGCATTCGCCGGTTGCATCTCCACAAACCGCTTCAGCCTGTTTTCAATGCAGGGTAGATGATTGGGCGCCGCAAGTTCCACCTTGCCCATGAAGAGATAGGGTTTGGGATCGGTGGGTGTAAGGTCCGAGGCCTCGCATAATCGTCGCGCGGCCTGGTCGTAGAGAGCAGCAGCAAACAACGCTGTGCCAAGTGCCGTCAACATCCTTGCAGATTTTGGATAAACCTTTACACCCGACTCGAACACATCCTTCGCCTGCCAAATTGCCCGGTGCTCAAGCAGTTCGGAGCCCCAGGCGAAGTAATTTTCTTCACTTGGATCCGCTTTTGCCGCTCCCTCGAACTCGCGAACCGCACCGAGGGGATCGCCGGAACTTTCGTCCACCTCTCCGGCCAATCTATGCCATTGCGGTTTGTCCCCCTTGGAAAGCAGATGGGCCAGATGATCCCGAGCACGTTCGAGATTTCCGTTACGCGAGAGTGCAGTCACTAAATCCGCCTCAATCGCTTCGTCGTCGGGGTCGATTTCGTGCGCCCTTTCAAGAGAAACAACAGCATCTGAATACCGTTCTTCGCTGATGTAAAGGCGTCCCAGGGCCTGGATCTTCTTAGCGTCACCCGGCGATTTCTCAATATCTGAACGCAGGGCCTGTTCCGTCGCGGCGCCGCTGCGATCGCCTGACTGCGCGTCTGTTGAGTTCGGTTTGAGCCTCGATGTCTCTCGATTCAATGCTTCGCTCGTACGCAGGCTGGCGTCTGAACCATGTCCCCCTGCAGCGGTCCAATCTGTCACTGCTGCAACGGTAAAGTTTGGAGCATCAGAAAATTCGATACCGGCGTCCTGACCCTTATGGTCGAATTCCGCTTTGGTCGGACTGGCAAGCGTGAGATCTACACGTTGTATCGCGGTCCGCCTGGCGAGAGTTATTGTCACTTCGACGCTGTGCTGCTCGCCTTTTGATGCGCTCAATACATAACTTCCAGCCGCCAATCCCGAGAAGCCGAAATTCCCGGATGTATCCGTTTTTCGCTCCTCCGCACGTGCACCACCCTGCGCCTGTAATCGCACGGACGCGTCTGGAACGGCATTTCCCGATTCATCTCGCACCGAACCGGAGACCGCTGAGGCGCCTGCGATATCGGTCTGCGCGCATGCCAACATGGTGAAGATGGCCGTAAAACCGAAAACCTGCAGTGCCACACGGAAGAACCTGCATCGCATTGGAATAGACCCTGCTGTAGCCCCAAGCCTCAGGTCACTCAGACCAGTCTCGCTTCTGATCTTCAAGAGATTCAATAACATCCCGAAGCTCCGTTGTCCATTTGCAATCCGCAATCATGTTCAATCGGCTAGATTGAAAATGCTTGCGTCGCGCCAATTGTAATTCCCGCTATTACAACTTGCGCTGGTTCCTGCAGGGGAACTCCGCTCTCTTAAGACCAGCACCCCAAAAGCTCGGTCTCTCGAAAAACTTCCTGCAATATCCCTTGCCGGAAAAGCATTGTTTTGCGATGATGAGTGTCCTGCTCGCGCTTTCCCTAACGCCGATTGCTCTTGGAGACGCCGCGCAGAGCCGATAGTTGATGCTCAATAGCAAGCTGTCTTGCAGCAAATCTTAAACGGAGGCGACCAACCCTCTCCAAATTCCGTGCAACTCATCTCCAATCGAGAGTTCGGCATCAACCTTCTCCAGCCTTACTCAAGCCTGAAAATGAACGCACTCATGCAGGGTTGTTAACCTACGCCGGTCGAGCTGCTTGGCTTCAAGAGGTATGCCGTATGGGGTTTCCTCGCCACCACCTTTTCCGCCTCTGGTTTCTTTGCATCGTAGCTTGCTACCCCTTCCATGTTCGGTGCTCTGCTGAACAAAGCTCAGGCCATCTGGAACCAGCCCTTTCGGAATCCGCCCCCAACTACGTTGTCATTCCAGGGCCGCTACGTTCTTTCTTGCGCATGGCCGGGATCAGTCAAGAGGTGAGTACCGAGGAGATCCTTCCGATGCTCGCTCGAAATCTGGCCCTTTACGGTTACAGTGGTGGAAACCAGAAGGAATATCTGATTCTGCTTGATCGATATGTGCATCTCGCACGAGAAATCCAGCACTTCGCCGATAGCGATGGGACGATTCACATTAGAGGCTGCTCTGACGCGAATCAGCTTCTGAATGCCCTGGGATACAAATTCCAGAAAGACTGTGGGCACAGAAATACTGTCCTGATAACGGCAAATGCAGAGCGCGCATTTCTAACAATTGACTCGGGATTCCCTTTAACGACGCTCGAAGAAGCCCTGCAAAAAGATGCTTCCTTCGAGTACTCTTTCCCGGCCAACCGTGTCCCAATCCTCCTGGCAGAGCAGGATTGGGTTTCTGCGAGCAAGGGTAAGCGCAGGCCCGATGACACCTTGCTCGATGTACTGCTGCATGATCAGGATCTGGATCGCCTCTACTCCGCGATGTCGAAATACGATAGGGAGACCCGTGTTGCTTTGAATAAGTCGCCGGGGCTCAAGCATCTTTTGGCGGTGGCGCCTGTTATTGATCTGTACGGCGGGCAGCTCTGTGTGGCGTCGGGTCATGTGATCGTCCCGGGATCGGAAAAGGCATGGGAGGAACTCGTCGGAGAGAGTCCAGATTCGCCCGGGCGATTTATCGCTAATTTGCTGTCGAAGGATGGTGGATGGACCGCTGCCTACTTCGACGCCCTGAGCCGACTCAACCCAAAGCAACAGGTTCACTTCACGGAGGGTAACCGCCTCAAGCGTTTTTACGGCGTATATCGATCAACTGCGCTGCGCTCTCAGGCGTCGAGAGGCGTCTATCCACGAAACGGAGATCTTCTCATCCTTCTCTCATCTTTGAAATGGCAGCCGGATGGTGACATTTCTATTCCTGGCGATGTGGCTACATGGGATCAGATATTTTCGCAGATGGCCAAATCAAGAGAGGTTCGCCCATGGCTGGGACGAGGGCGTGAGTGGAATACCTCAGGTCGCCTCCTCGAGAGCTTGATCGCGTCGGCCAATTTCCGGTCAGAAAGCGGCCCCGTTCAGGTCTTTCTCATGTTGAGCGCGATGGATGCAGCAAGGCGGCCGGAACGCCAACTGACTGCTGAAAGCGAAAAGCTTATCGCACGCAGGTTTTCCCAGTTCAACCATTGGTTTCAAATTTTCTCCGAATTCCCGGCTCTCGGGGACGATGCCGTATCAAACTTTGTAGCGGCAGCTGACAAAATCGACGGGATTTCGAATACCAGCTTGCGGGCGAATGCGCTTGGATCATTCCAAGCGGATATCGGCTTATGGCAAATCCTTGCACGGCAACATCAGATACCCGACGATCAGTTGAATTCCTCGTGGCTCGGTGTTATCCAGCCTTTCCTCGCAGTCAGTTCGTCCGCGCAAGTCTTTGAGGCGGCTCGCTCTGCGTTACAAACAACGTTGCACGCGGCGGGCGCAACTGGCAGCCTCTCACAGGATCAGATCGTCGAGCTGCTTGCCGGCCCTGTACATCAGGATCGAGATAGCCAGCGCGTTCATGCAGATTTAGCGAATAGAATCCGCGCCGTATTAGACGACCAGCGGCTCGCATCACTCGATTCTCTGTTCGGACTCTTCGACGGGCTGAGTGAAATGTCGCGTGGGGCAAAAGTGGGAAACTCTCTGCTCCCGTTCGCCGAATCTCTCCGCGACTTTGAGATGCCCCGGCCTATCTTTTCCGGCAACGAGAGGAGTGCCTGGGCTCCTATCATCTATACAAGCCGGCATGCTGAATTACAAGTAAGAACAGACCTGACAAGAATCCTTAAGTCGTCTGCGTCGCCGGCGCAGATTGATGCGGCGCGCGGTCAATTAACCCCATTCTTGCGTGACACTCTCGTGGGGCTGAATTATGCCTATTACGAGCCGCCCGGCGCTGAGGTTCTTCACAATAATCCATTGTTTGTGCGCTCTCACGACTTCACGTCTGTGTCGATTGAAGGAGTGGTGGACATCTGGGATGTGCCGCGTCTTGTCGGAGTAGGAGTTACAGCGGGAGGTGGTGCCTATCTCCTGGGTTCTCTCGCCGACCTCCCTTATGCACTCGCCACAACGGAAGAGGATTTCATCGTACCGAAGAACGTGCAGGCTTTGATTTGGCGCGAAGTGGTTCCAAATCTCATAGTCGGCGCGACTCTCCCGCGGTGGTGGACCGTAAGTCAGAATGAGCTCCATATCGCAGCTCTGTATCAGCGAGCCGGCGAGGAACTCATCAACGCAGCCGCGCACGACGAGAATCTGCAGTCGCAGGTAATCGGGATACTGTCAGATCGGGTACCGCCGGTTCGACTAGAACGAATCTCAACGGCTCTGCAGCAAAACCGAACTCAGGAAATCATCTCGGCGATGCCGCCTTCAGACCTTTTCTACCTGGCATTCGCTCTTCGGGAGCAATATCCAGATCAAGCCGCACGATCCGGACCCGCCGGAAAAGAACTCAATGAGCTATGCACAGAAGATCCAGCGGATTCAAGCTGGGCGCGATTATCGGCCGATTTCGGCATGCCGCACCCGTCATTTATGGTTAGCAACGCCTCTGCCTTACTTAATATGAAGGCAATTTCGACCTTCGGAGGCAATGCGGGCCGGATCTTCGCGGAATCTTGGGATTCGAACAATCTATATTGGGCAAGGATTGCTGACGAATTGAAGTATCCACCAGTAGAGTTAAACCTCCTCGTCCCTGAGTTAACTCGCAGCATGATTACGAACATTTTCGCCAGCAATACTGATGACTGGCCCGCCTTGCTCCGAGCGATGCACGAGACCGGCGAACAATTCCGCAAGGGCAAGATACCACTGCAGGAAGCAGCGATTAGCTCGGCGGAGTAGGCCCTAAACAAGCCAACCGTTGCATGAATGGGAGATCAATGCGAAAAGCAGCCTTTCTCTTATATGGTCTGATCCCTTACCTTATGCTGCAACCGGCTGCCACCCAGCCTGCCCCGCAAGATGATCCAATGCATCTGCGCATGAACGTAGTACTCGTGCAGCTCAGCGTCGCAGTCATCGACAGCAAAGGGAATTACGTTACCGGGCTTCGCCCAGAAAACTTCGAAGTGACCGAGGACAAGATTCCGCAGAAGATTTCCAGTTTCGACGAGGGCAGCGGCGATGAGCTTGGCCCAACCGATGGTACACCGCCTGATCACCTTTCGAATGCACCTGCTTCTTCGCCGGCCCAAATTCAGAGGGTTGATTCCTTCGAGCCAGCAGAAACAATCGCCAACGCCGGACCACATGCGAACGAAGCGAGCGTATTCGTGCTCTTCGATACAAGCAACTATATGTATCGGAGCTTCGTCTTCGCCCAGGATGCGATCACGGACTTCATTCGTTCCATGAATAATGCCAGCCGGATCGCTTTTTATTCCTATTGTCGCGACCTCTCGCGGGCAATGCAGTTGACATCAGATCATTTTCGCATCGTGAATGCGGTGAGGAGCACGGTCGCAGGAGACGATGCTGCGCTTTACAACAGCCTCCTCTTAACGGTTAAGGATGCAGCTCCCCTGAAGGGTCGCAAAGCGATCGTTGTGTTTTCGAACGGACCGGACAATGCGAGCTCGGTTCCTCCAGAGGACGTTGCGGAGTTGGCTCAATCAAGCGGGACCATCATTTATATAATCAGCACCCGACAAGCCGAAGAAGATCCGGCTTCTGCTGCGGCCTTTGAACGCATGAGCAAAGTCTCAGGTGGGAAGGCTTACTTCGCGAAGAACTGGCTCGACGAAAAGAAAGCATTCAGTTCGATTCGCGAAGATCTCGTACATCTATACACGTTGAGCTACTATCCCCAGTCAAACCCAAACAGGGGATGGCGTTCAATCAAAGTGCGGCTGGTAGGGAAAGACATGCAGAAGTATCACCTGCGAACCAGGGATGGATATCGGCTCGCGGCGCAACGGTGAGTCGACTTCACGAGGCGGTTCGCGATGGAAAGGTTGCTGCTAAGTTCGGCAGTTTTTATCTGCTGTAGTGCCGTCCGATGGGTGAAGCGATAGAAGCTTGCGCGCGCCTCTGACGGCACTCAGGCTTCCCGTGGCTACTTCCTGCTCCAAATGTGGCATTCGCTGCTTCACCAGCGGATTCGAGACGAACAGCTCCCAAAGTCCCGCCTCCACGTTCTCCCGGAAAGAGCGAAGCCTCTGTTCGCGACGTAGCTTGTTCAGCCACCCAGTACTCGCTCCGATTGAGTGATGATCGAGTATGCACGACCAGATTTCAGGTATTCCCCGCCCGGTCCGCGCAGAGCACATAAGGGCCGGAGACGTCCATCCCTGGGAGTAGGCAGGAAGCAAATGCAAGGCCGCCTCAGCATCTGCACGTGCACGCTCCGCAGCATGGATATGGTCGCCGTCCACCTTATTAATGACGACAGCATCAGCCATCTCCGTGACTCCGCGCTTGATACCCTGCAACTCATCTCCTGCACCCGGAATTGTCACGAGAAGAAAGAAATCGACCATGTCGCGTACGGCCGTTTCGGACTGCCCCACCCCAACGGTTTCCACAAAAACATTGCCATATCCGGCTGCCTCGCACAACGCAATCGCTTCGCGCGTATGCCTTGCAACTCCCCCCAAAACACCCCGCGTCGGTGACGGTCGTATGAACGTTTTGTCACTGGACGCAAGGAAGTTCATCCGCGTCTTATCGCCCAGGATGCTGCCGCCGCCGACCTGACTTGTCGGATCGACGGCGAGAACTGCTATCTTCCCGCCGTAAACTGTGATGACATAACGGCCAAGCGCGTCGATCAGGGTGCTCTTGCCGGCGCCTGGAACACCGGTGATCCCGACCCGGATCGAATCGCCGCTGCCGCTCAAGCAGCTCTCCATGACCTCTTCGGCCAGATCGCGGTCGCTCGCGCGGGAACTCTCTATCAACGTGATCGCTTTCGCCAGGATGGTCCGGTTTCCCGCTTGGATGCCGCTGACGTACTGAGCAACTGAAAGGCGTTCACCCCGTTTTGTGAGGCATCTGTCGCCACTCGGCTCTGTACCGGCGTAAGTAGGCTTCGACTGCCCGGCCTCAGCTTCAACTTTCAATCAACAACTCCCACAAGCTGCCTGCCTCGGATGGCTCCAATCATTCGCATCGCAGCGCTCGGAATCACAGTGCCGGGACCAAAAATTTCGGATACTCCGGCTTTGAGAAGGAAATCATAATCTTGCACCGGAATGACTCCTCCCACCACTACCACCACGTCCTGGTGGCCCATGCGCCGCAATTCCTGAACTAGCTCTGGCACGAGCATCTTGTGGCCCGCCGCGAGAGAGGAAACCCCGACAATGTGCACATCGCTATCTGCGGCGAATTGCGCGACCTCCGACGGAGTCTGAAAGAGCGGCCCGATATCGACATCGAAACCTATATCTGCGAGCGCAGTCGCGATCACTTTTGCTCCTCGATCGTGCCCATCTTGCCCCATCTTGGCAACCAATATCCTTGGTCTTCTGCCCTCTTCGTTTTCGAACTCGATAGCCATAGCCCGGGCTTTCTGAAACTCCGTTGTAGTGTTCGCCCCGGCCGAATAGACGCCTGTAATCGTTCGAGTAACAGCCTCATAGCGACCCCACGCATTCTCGAGCGCCTGCGATATTTCTCCCAAAGTGGCCCGGGCACGGGCGGCCTCAACGGCAAGTTCCATCAGGTTGCCTGTTCCGGATTCTGCCGCCGAGCATAACCGCCTCAAACATTGGTCCACGGCCTGCGAATCACGGTTTCGCTTCAGCTGCTCCAGTCGAGCGATCTGGGTGTTGCGAACTGACGCATCATCAACTGCCAGGACCGGGATGTCCGGCTGTTCCTTGGAATGATACGCACTGACCCCGACGATCGTTTCCTTGCCGGAGTCAATGTTCGCCTGCCTCCTCGCTGCAGCCTCCTCGATTCTCATCTTCGGAATGCCGGCTTCAATAGCCCTGGTCATCCCACCTTGTTCCTCGATCTCTTGAATTGCTTCCCATGCGCCATGCATCAGTTCGTGTGTCAGCCTCTCTACGTAATACGATCCGCCCCACGGATCAATGACGCGCGTAATGCCGGTTTCCTGCTGCAAGTGTATTTGTGTGTTTCTTGCAATGCGTGCTGAGTACTCAGTCGGCAAAGCAAGTGCTTCGTCCAGAGCATTGGTGTGCAATGACTGCGTGTGTCCGAATGCCGCCGCCAACGCTTCTACGCATGTACGAACCACATTGTTATACGGATCTTGTGCCGCCAAGCTCCATCCAGAAGTTTGACAATGTGCACGCAATGCCAGCGACTTCGGATTCGCTGCTCCGAACTGTTTCACGATCTTGGCCCATAAGACTCGCGCGGCGCGGAGCTTGGCAATCTCCATGAAATGATTCATGCCAATGCCCCAGAAGAACGAGATCCGCGGAGCAAAATCATCAACCTTGAGCCCCGCGTTGATGCCCGTTCGCAGATACTCCAGCCCATCCGCCAGGGTGTATGCCAGTTCAAGGTCCGCCGTGGCACCCGCCTCCTGCATGTGGTACCCGCTCACGCTGATGCAGTTGAACTTCGGCATCTTCTCGGCGCAATACCTGAAGATATCGCCGACGATTCGCATCGATTGGGTCGGGGAATAAATATAAGTATTTCGAACCATGAACTCTTTGAGAATGTCGTTCTGGATGGTGCCGCAAAGTTTGTCCGGAGAGACTCCCTGCTCTTCGGCGGCAACAATATAGAAAGCCATGATGGGCAATACCGCACCATTCATCGTCATCGACACCGACATTCGATCGAGAGGGATCTGATCGAAGAGTATTTTCATGTCAAGGATCGAATCGATCGCCACCCCCGCCTTGCCAACGTCACCTCTCACGCGATCGTGGTCCGAATCATAGCCGCGATGAGTCGGAAGGTCGAATGCCACCGATAATCCTTTCTGTCCAGCTGCCAGGTTACGCCGATAGAAAGCATTCGACTCTTCCGCGGTAGAGAAGCCGGCATATTGCCGGATAGTCCACGGCCGCAGCACATACATCGTGCTATAGGGTCCTCTGAGATAAGGGGAAAGCCCTGCTGCATATTCCAGGTGTTCTACTCCGGCAAGATCATCTGCCGAATACCTCGATTTGACTGCAATGTGTTCTGGCGAAAGCCACTCATCGGATGGAGACTGCCAACCACGAACGGTGGCCACTTCAAACGGAATCTTGGAAAAATCCGGGCGCATGTCACTCCCCAATACCGATCTGTTGCAACAGCCTCGAAAGCACCGCAACTGCATCGCTGCCGACGTGAATGAAATCACTTACGCCGAGGGCCGCCAATTGCTCTCGATCAACTGGATTTCCGGCAACGAGTACGCACCTCGGCTTTCCCGTTGTGGTCAGATTCGCCATCAATTCGCTAACAACGGACGAATATTCAGGATCTGAACTGCAGAGGACAAGTACATCAGCTTGGCTCCTGGCGATCTGGGCGGAGCTTCCAAATACCTGTGTGCTTGCCGAAAGTCCTGCGCAGCTCAAGAATTCTGCAACAAAGTGCGATCTTGCGGTGCGCATTTTCGAATCCCCTATTTCGGCCAGAACGATTCGCGGCATTATTCCAGCGAGGGTTGCGCGTTCCATACGCAGGCGCAAATTTTCGAACTCGATCGAAGCATGTTTTGAAATTCGCAAGCGCACAAGATCTACTCGCTCAGAAGCCCTGTCTGAGCAATCGGGATATCGATTGGTACCAGTCAGCACTAGCTGCCGGTGGTTCACTGCTTGTTGTCGTAAGCACTCGCGACGTTTGAGAACGGATGACACAATTCCTGCTTCTCTCGCTTTCTGAAATCCGCCACAGTCCTCGAGCTCTTGAAACAGCTTCCAGGCCTTCGAGGCAATGCTATTTGTGATTGCTTCGATCAGATATGATCCACCCGTTGGGTCGACAACGCGCGCAAGGTGCGCCTCATGTTTGAGAATCAGCTGCGTATTTCGGGCCAACCTTCTGCTGTTGTCATCAGGTTGCCGATAGCAATCGTCGAATGCGGTGACAGAAATTGAGTCGGCTCCTCCCAGAACAGCGGAGATCGTCTCCGTTGTCGCGCGTAGGATATTCACGTGTGAGTCATAGGCCGTCTTGTTCCAGTTCGCAGTACGAGCATGGACCATCAATTTGTCGGCTGCAGGGTCTCCGCCAAAGGCTTCAAGAACCTTGCTCCAGAGCATCCGAAATGCCCGAAGCTTCGCGATCTGGAGGTAGAACTCCGGGCCCATCGCAAATGAGAAACCGATCGATTGCGCGGTTCGATCAATGCTTATATTGCGCTCTTGCATCTGCGCCAGAAAATCGGCAGAGCAAGCAATCGCAAATGCAACTTCCTCGATAGTGCCGGCTCCGCTCTCGTGAAAACTTGTTGCATCGATCTCGAAGATCCTGGAAGCCGGTAGCGCGGCGTTCAACATTTCCGCCGTGAAATTCAGATCATCAAGCGGGTCGAGATCGAAGCTGATCGACTCCGGGTGAGGGCTCTTCTGCAATCGTTGCAGAGTCGTCTGTACCGCAGGCCGGCCAAGCCCCACGAAGTGCACGGAGGCTTTGAGATTCGCGAGTAGAAGTGCGACATCGGAACAAGTTTCAATCGCTGGATGAACGAAAGCAATCTCATCTGCGCCTGCTTCAGCCGTTTCACAGGCTGTCCGATTTGCCTGTTCCGGGTCCGCCATGTCCACGCGCTCGCGAATGCGCCAATCCGCGGTGGCGCGAAGCCCGCGCGCATAGAGAGATTCTAGGTGGGCTGCAAACGGCAGTCCGGCAATGTCTTCGGCCCTATAGTAGGGCTTCACCGCTAGACCTTCCTCTGGATGCCAGATCAGTTTCGCCGGATATTCCGGACCGCTGACACTCTCGCGGATTGCCTTCTCCCATTCATCAGTCCGGATGGGCGGAAACTCTGACAGAAATGCTGAATTTGACATGGCTACTTACTCGAGGGATCTTCGACAATCTCGATCAGAATTCCAAATGGGCTTTCATCTTTGGATTTGGGATGGACGAAAAAGACCGTGGTCCCCCGCGATCCTTTCCGGGGGGCAGAATCGATCAACCTGAAGCCATTCCGCCGAAATTCCTCAAATGCGCGTTGCGCATTCTGAACCCGAAAGGCAACATGCGCCAGCCCGCCGCGTCCTCCATTCTTCTCGATCGTTTTGGCTACTGGTGAATCAGTATTGAGCGGCTCCAGAAGCTGGATAAGATTGGGGCCGTCTCCGATCTGTAGCAGTGCCTCGCGCACTTGGTCCTTCCCCAGCATCTCCTCCCGATGAATCTCGCGAAAACCCAACATCTGATAGGCCTCGACTTGCCCGTCCAGTTCGCCTTGTCTCACCGCGATCGCGATGTGATCGATAAAGAGTATGCCCAGGATGTTCTCGCAAAGACCGGATCTCTCTACCGCATCTCGCGAATCGGAAATTGACATCACTCGAACTCCGCCATCAACTGGTCCACCTTGACCGCCGCTCCCGGAGCAACAAGAACGCTTTTCACCACACCTCCGCGCGGAGTCGTGATCTGCATCTCCATCTTCATCGACTCAAGAACAATCACGACTGCGCGTGGTTCCACTCTCTGGCCCGGGCAAATATCCACCTTCATCACCATGCCTGCAACCGGACTGCGACATTCTTTTTCATTTGCGCTTGCACTCAATTGCGAACTCACCGCCGGTTCCGGTATCACCGCGTGTACAAACCCGGGCTGAACGGGAGGATAGGGCGGATACTCCGGTGCGCTTGCTTGGGCATCCAGAATTTCCACTTCCGCTTCGTACGTCTTGCCTTCGATTCTGATTCGAAGCCTCAAGGCTTTCTCCTGTTCACCGGCGCACCCGCAGATTGTGTCCACCCTGCACCAGCACTCGTCCCTGCTGAGTCCACGGGCTGGTAACCGCGCGAACCGATTGCACCACGGCGTTGCGCCCGAGAGCCGCGACAGCGGCAGCAGCGATGGCAGCCTGCATCTCCGGGGCAATCACACCGTTTTCATCAGTAGCAGAATCGCTTTCTGTCGCGAGGGGCACATCCGGTGCTTGCTGCAATTCGATCGAAGACGCCAGCTGATGCTCTGCGAGTCTCGTCTCCATTGCACGGATCGCGTCATCAAGGGCACCAATCTGGTCCGCGGTCTTCAGCTGCCGCTCTGTGATGAGCGCCCGCACTCTCCACCAGAGAAATGCATAACCCAGTGCCGAACCAGCAGCAACGAGTCCTGCGATCGCAATCAGATCTGTTCCATGCAATGTCACACTCGCTCCTTACAGCGGAATCAGCCCATGTTTTTTCGCGGGCCGCAGTTCTCGTTTTCCATGCATCGATTCCAATGCAAGTGCCAGATATCTTCTGGTTTCAGCGGGCTCGATGATTTCGTCGACCAACCTTCTGCCGGCAGCTACGTACGGATTCGCGAATGTCTCCCGATACTCCTCAACGAGTTCCTGCCTCCGTGTGGCTTGGTCATGCGATGCCTCAATCTCGTGTCGAAACACGATCTCAGCCGCTCCTTCCGCACCCATTACGGCGATCTCTGCGGTTGGCCACGCAACCACGCGGTCGGCACCGAGGCCCTTCGAACACATCGCGATATATGCCCCTCCGTACGCTTTGCGCAGCACCACCGTGATCTTCGGCACCGTTGCAGCCGAATACGCAAACAGCAGCTTCGCGCCATGTCTTATGATTCCGCCCCGCTCCTGATCCACTCCCGGCAAGAATCCTGGAACATCCACAAATGTCAGCAATGGAATGTTGAATGCATTACAGAAGCGGACAAATCGCGCAGCCTTGTCTGAGGCATTGATGTCGAGCACACCTGCCATCACGCTCGGTTGATTGGCTACTATGCCTACCGGCCGACCCTGGAGCCGACCGAAACCGATGACCAAATTGGGCGCGAACCCAGGCTGTATCTCGAGGAAATCGTTGTAATCCACGATTCGCGTCACAATGGCACGGACATCGTATGCAACCTTGGGATCAACCGGCACGATCGCGTTCATGTCTGAATCAGACTTGATGCGCGAATTGAACGCCATCCGTGGTGGATCTTCGAGGTTATTGGAAGGCAGGAAGCTCAGTAGTTTTCGGCAGATCTGCAAAGCTTCTTTGTCGTCTTGGGCAATGAAATGTACCACCCCTGAGCGGTTCATCTGCGATTGGGCCCCGCCAAGTTCCTCCGCGCTCACATCTTCGCCGGTCACCTGCTTGATGACCTGTGGGCCTGTGATGAACATTCGAGCCTGGCGGGTCTGAATCACAAAATCGGTTAGGGCGGGACTGTACGCGGCGCCCCCGGCACAAGGCCCGCAGATAACGGCAATCTGCGGCACCGTGCCTGACAGTTGCACGTTTCGGTAGAAAACCCTGGCATACCCGTCAAGGCTGTCGATACCTTCCTGCACCCGTGCCCCACCGGAGTCGTTGATGAAGATGAATGGAGTTCCGGTCTTCAGGGACATGATCATCATTTCGACGATCTTGCTGCAGTGCACCTCGCCGGCGGCGCCACCCAGTACGGTGAAGTCCTGGCTAGCCAGGTGAACGAGCCTCCCTTCGACGGTTGCTGCTCCGGTGACCACGCCGTCCGCGGGTGTCTCTTTGCCCGCCATGCCGAAGAGAGTCGCCCGATGCAGTGCATAGATTCCGACCTCCTCGAAGCTCCCTTTATCGGCAAGAACAGTGACGCGCTCTCGCGCAGTCAACTTCCCTGAGGAGTGCTGTTTGTCAATGCGGTCCTTGCCGCCGCCCATTTCTAGTTCGGCGCGCCTGGCACGGAGTTCGGCAATCCTCTCCTGCATGCTTTTTGGTTTTCTGTTGAGCTCCAACCTCGCCATTCGCGCTCCAGATACGGCTGATTGCGGCCGGACTGCCAAACAGGCATCGGTGATGAAGACCATCAACCCGTCCGCAACCTCCGCAATTCTAAGCGTGGATCAAAACAGAGCGATGTGATCTAGTTCACGCTGATACGAGGCGATCCACCTACAATAAATCGGCGTTCCGGACTCCTATCAAACCAGGCAACATACTCTGGGAATTGAGGCGGCCAAAGGTGCGGCGTTCGATTGGCAGGAAGGTTGACTCTCAAGCTATATGGATGTATCCGAATGACTTACCTGCATGCATCCCGCGATCACTCATTGCTGCGCTCTTCCGTATTCGCGCGTGCCCTGGCCCCCGAAGGCCCTGCTGCTGTCGTACACAAGCACTCGTGTTTGCGAGAATGCGGATCAATTCCCTACCACGAGAACCTGGAAGCTGCTGTCAATTGGAGAAACCTTCAACGGAGCCGGCCTGCCGTTTGTCATTGGAGTATTCATGCCAGCGCCGGAGATGATGCTCGTGAGGTAGACATTCCCGCTGGAAGGATCAATGGCCAGTGTTCTGGCATGCTGGCGCGTGGGTAACGTCTGAGTTACGGAGTAGGTGTCCGTCACATCCTGCCGAATGATCGTTACGCTTCCGTCACCGGCTCCATTCGCCGTAAAGATCAATCCTCGATTCGCGTCATATACGATCGCATCCGGACCCGGACCGATCGGCAGGGCAGAGATGATGCCCCCCGTCTGGGGATCGAGCACGACCATTCTGAAATTGCTGCAGGCTGCAAACAACCGGGAATGGTTCGCATCGATGGCCAAAGCGCGAGGTCCCTCGCAAATCGAGCCAAGATTCAAGGCATATGGAAGCGCCTCCACGGGTGGAGTCTTTGCGCCATCGGAAAACCAGTTGAGCACCGGAATTCGCGGCGTGCCGGCTGTGGCATTCACCGGATTCGGCAACGGCATCGTTTTCGCGCTCGCGCCAAGGATTCTATGCAGCACGTTTCCAATGGCCTGCGCATCCAGTCGGATGATCTGGTTCCGGTCTCGGACCGTCACATACACCCGTCCATCTCCATCGCTTTGCGCGAACCCCAAATCTCCAGGAATTACAAGTTCCGCCAGTGCTGCCCTGTGCTCGACGTCGATCACTGTCACCGACGATTCGGCTCCATGAGGCGTAGCGTTTGCAATTCGGGCTGCTGCTCCCGTACGCGCTCGTTTCGGTTCTTCCCGGCTGGATGGCTGGGCTCCAATCACGAAGAGCAGCCCACTTGAGCTTTCGAAAACCATCGAACGTGGAGCCGGGCCTGTGGGAATATTCGCAACGACCTTGAAAGAGCGTCGATCGAATATCCGAACAAGAGCTGCTTGTCCATCCGTCGCATAGCCTTGCGTTCCATCCCGACCGAGCACGACTGCATGCGCCTGCTGAAATCCCCGCACCGTCCCCACCACGGTTCCTGAGTCGACGTCCACAACCTGTACAGTCGGCCCATGCGCGATGAATAACTCCCGCGCGGTTGGATCTATCGTCATATAGTCCCAATTACCGACTCCTCCGATCGTCCATGTCTTCTTAATGAAGAATGGATGAGAAGGCAAGTTCGTAGGCGGAGGAGGGATTGGAGTCTGCTGCCCGATAGCGGTTACTCGTCCCACACCAGAAACGCACACTAAAAGCGCAAGGCTCGTGAACACCCGCATTCTCGTTCCGCTCCTGATTAACTTTGACGCCGTAAGTTGTTCTCGCGCTCGCATTTCGCACTGAAAATCTTCCGTCTAGACAAGAACCGGGATGCACCCATCCGTGTTTGCAGGAGCATCAGAACTGTGTATGGTCTCTCCTGGGTGAACTAGCCGGACCGTTCACCGAGCGCCGCTTATGGATAATCTCAAACTCCGCCGAACGGCCGTCGCACTCGTCGCCAACGACAAGGGACTTCTTGCGATGGACGAAAGCACCCCAACTGCCAACAGGCGATTCGCAGCGGCAGGGATACCTCAGAGCGAAGAATCGCGTCGCTTGTATCGAGACATGATCGTCACGACAGCCGGATTAGGTGCATGCCTCAATGGCGCTATCCTGGTTGACGAGACGATCCGGCAGCAGACGAAATCGGGCGTTCCGTTTCCCCATGCTCTGGAACAGCAGGCGATCATACCAGGCATCAAGGTCGACGCCGGTGCTAAGCCAATGGCTGCACACGTCGGAGAGAAGCTCACTTCAGGACTTGACGGGCTTCGCGAGCGCCTTAGAGATTACGCGAAACTCGGAGCTCGCTTCGCAAAGTGGAGAGCAGTTATCACGATCGGTGAGGGGATTCCGAGCCGCAGTTGTATCCACGCGAACGCACTCCTCCTTGCGCTGTATGCAGTATTGTGCCAAGAAGCTGGAATTGTCCCCATCGTTGAGCCTGAAGTATTGATGGAAGGGAACCATGATCTCGCTCGCTGCGCCGAGGTCACCGAGGCTACACTGCACGCCGTCTTCCAGCAACTCGTATTGCAAGGAGTCCTCCTGGAGGGCATGATCCTGAAGCCCAACATGGTTGTGCCGGGGCAGGATTCCCCGACACAGAACAGCGCCGAAGAAATCTCAGAGGCCACCGTAAGTACGTTGCTTCGTACCGTTCCAGCGGCAGTACCCGGCATCGCCTTCCTCTCTGGCGGACAGTCTGGCGAACAAGCCTGCTCCCGCCTCAGTGCAATGAATTCCCGCTTTCGCGGGAGACTTCCCTGGGCTCTCACCTACTCTTTTGCCCGCGCAATCCAGCAGCCTGCCATGAACATCTGGCATGGCAAAGAGGCAAATGTCCCCGCTGCGCAGAAAGCACTGCTTCACCGCGCCCGGTGCGCCCAGGCTGCCCGGCGTGGCGAGTACACCTCAGCCATGGAGAAGTCAGAATGACGGGCAGACGCTTCGTCAAAGACTTCCGAATTTCTCCAGGCGATCAAATCCGTCTTCGCGACTTCGACCCAAGCTACACAGGCAATGATGGGAAGCGTGACGCACTCGGAAAGGTTGAAGAACTACGCGAGAAAATGGGCGACCTTCAACAGCGTCTGTTTGCGGAACGCAAACGTTCTCTGCTGATCATTCTTCAGGCACTTGATGCTGGCGGCAAGGACGGTGTAATCAAACACGTCATCGGATCGATGAATCCCGATGGCTGCCATGTGGCCAACTTCAAAGAACCAACCGAGCGGGAACTCGCACATGACTTCCTGTGGCGTGTGGAGGCGCAAACGCCGGCAAGGGGCGAGGTCGCCATCTTCAATCGCTCCCATTACGAAGACGTCCTCATCGTACGTGTGCACAACCTCGTGCCGAAGTCTACTTGGTCACAGCGATACGCCCAGATCAATGACTTTGAAGGAAGGCTCATCCAGAACGGTACGCGTATCCTCAAGTTCTTCCTCCACATCAGCAAGGAAGAGCAGCTCCAGCGATTCGAGCAGCGCCTCGACGACCCTGCCAAGCACTGGAAGATCAGCGAAGCGGACTACAGTGAGCGCGAGTACTGGGATGACTACCTTCGTGCCTACGAGGATGCCATTACAAAATGCAACAGCGATGACGCACCCTGGTTCATTATCCCGGCCGACCACAAATGGTTTCGCGATCTCGCCATCTCTGAAATCATCGTCTCAACGATGGAATCTATGAACTTCCAGGTTCCCCAGCCCACCGTAAATATCGAAGACATTCGTCGTAAGTACCACTCCGCCGCGAAGCAGGGTAGAGGCGCCGGCAAGTCGCGGAAACGGCACGCCCACTGAACAGCCGTCGTCCGGTTGCGCTATCCTTATTGCCATATCAGCCCGCCCGGCGCTGAGGTGCGCTCGCAATGAGCAGATTCCTTCTCCATATCAACGACACTGAATTCCACGTCGACGCCCCCGACGATGAATCACTTCTCTCCGTTCTCCGCAATCACCTGCATCTCTCCGGAACCAAGTACGGCTGCGGCGAAGGCCAGTGTGGCGCCTGCACTGTTTTGATGAACGGTGCACCAGCACGTTCGTGCTCCGTCCCAGCAGCGGCTGCGGCAGGGGCGAAGATCACAACGATTGAAGGGCTCGAACAGAACGGCCATCTCACTCCCGTTCAGGAGTCGTTCCTTCAAGAGGGCGCATTTCAGTGTGGCTATTGCACATCCGGAATGATCATGAGCGCCACAGCGCTATTGCGTGACAACCAATCACCCAGCGATGAGCAGATCGTCACCGCCATGAACGGGAATGTCTGTCGTTGTGGGACTTATGCCCGCATCCTCGCTGCGATCAAACGCGCCTCTCAGCCCACCGAAGGTGCGCGATGACACAACTCTCGAACAACCCCCTCAATCGCCGCGATTTCCTGAAAGTTCTCGGCGGCGTACTCGTGTGCCTTACTCCGACATCCTCATTCACGCAGGAGTCAGGGCGCGCCTTCGGTGGTCACGAACTTCCGACCGACATTAGCGCATGGCTGCATATCGATGCGAACGGTCATGTTAGCGTCTTCACGGGCAAGGTCGAAGTTGGCCAAAACATCCGAACATCTCTCGCTCAAGCTGTCGCGGAAGAACTCCGCGTTCCTTTCGAATCAATCACGATGATTATGGGGGACACAGATCTCGTCCCCTGGGATATGGGCACCTTTGGAAGCCGCACAACGCCGACAATGTCTCCGCAGCTACGAAACATGGCGGTCGCAGGCCGTGAGTTGCTTCTCCAAATGGCTGCGCAACGCTGGAATACCGATGCATCGAAACTCATTGCTAGATCCGGCACAATCGCAACACCCGATGGAGCGAAGTCCATCACCTATGGTGAACTCACCCGTGGCGAGAATCTCGTCAAATCCGTATCCGGAGATCCTCCGCTGACGCCGGCAGCTGAATGGAAAATCGCCGGGACACCTGTGCACAAAGTGAACGGTCGCGACTTCGTTACAGGCAGACACCAGTTCCCTTCTGACATCGTTCGCCCTGGCATGATCTTCGGTGCCGTCCTTCGCCCCGACGGTTTCAATGCACACCTTGAATCCCTCGACACCAGTGCCGCCGAGAAACTTTCCGGTGTGAAAGTCGTTCGTGACGGTGATTTCAACGGCGTGGTCGCCAATGACCCGTATATTGCGCAACAGGCCTTATCCGCAATCAAAGCAAAATGGACGATTCCCAATCAGCAATCGAATCAAGGCCTTTTTGAGTATCTGAAGGCCAATCCTGACGGTGGAAGTAAACCTGAACACCAGTCCGGCTCAGCCTCGGCGGCTTTCTCCTCCGCTGACGTGAACCTCGAGACGCAATACACAATCGAGTACATTGCACACACCCCGCTCGAGCCTCGCGCCGCGGTGGCAGAGTGGAACAACGGCAAACTCACGGTATGGACCGGCACGCAGCGACCGTTCGGTGTGCAAGAAGAGTTGATGCAGACCTTCCAGCTCTCACCAAAGCAGGTCCGGGTCATTCAACCAGATATGGGCAGCGGCTATGGAGGCAAGCACACCGGCGAAGCGGCAGTCGAAGCTGCGCGGCTGGCTCGTGCCGCAGGCAAACCCGTCAAAGTCGTCTGGAGCCGGGAAGAAGAATTCACCTGGGCGTATTTTCGCCCTGCCGGTCTTGTCGAGGTTAAGTCTGCCGCACGCCGCGATGGAACCTTGGTTTCATGGGAGTTCCACAACTACAACTCTGGCCCCGCAGCGATCGCCACGCCCTATGACGTGCAGAATCAGCTCATCCAATTTCATCAGTCCAAGTCTCCTTTGCGCCAGGGGTCCTATCGCGGACTCGCCGCTACGTTCAACCACTTCGCGCGCGAGTCACACATGGATGAGCTGGCGCACCAGCTGAAAATCGATCCCCTCGATTTCCGGCTCAAGAACATCACCAACCCGCGGCTGAAAGCCGTGCTCCAGGCAGCAGCAGAAAAGTTCGGTTGGGGGAAGGAAAGTTCCGCACCAGATCGAGGTTTCGGAATCGCATGTGGAACAGACAAGGGCGGATATGTCGCCACTTGCGCTGAAGTTGCGATCGAGCCTGCGACAAAGAAAGTGAGAATCCTGCGCGCAGTTCAGGCGTGGGAGTGCGGCGCCATCGTAAATCCTGACGGCCTTCGCAACCAGGTACAGGGGGCTCTCGTTCAAGGGATCGGTGGTGCACTCTTCGAGCGCATTCTCTTCTCGAACGGGCGGATCGAGAATGCGCGACTATCGAAATACCGTGTTCCGCGCTTCAGTGACACGCCACAGATCGAGATTGTGCTGCTCGATCGGAAAGACTTGCCTTCAGCAGGGGCCGGAGAAACCGGCATTGTCGGCATCGCCCCTGCGGCAGGTAATGCGATCTTCGCCGCTACCGGCACTCGCCTTCGTCACATGCCGCTTACGCCTGAAGACAACGCCGTTCAAGCATGATCGTTCAAGCGCTGGCGAGTTCGGAAGCTCCTGCTATTTACCTGCCACAGGCTCGAGCGACCACTTCTGCCCGTCTTCGCTGAGCCATTTTTCCAATTGGTCGGTTATCAATTCGAATTCCGCAACACCTTTTGTGAGCATGTTGCCGCCAAAGCGATCCGCTGTGGGTCGTACCTTCACTGAAACGGCACGCCCGGTCCATCGCGGATTCACCGGCTTCCAGTGCTTACCGCCGTCATCGCTCAGGAACAAGGAGCCCACGGTGTCAAGCGCGATGATCTTCTTCCCTGCTGCTGCCTCTGCGAGAACTCCAAGCCCACTGGGCAAATCCAGTTGTGCAGTCTTTGCCAGTTTCTTGTTGGAGAGTGCAACCTGCATCCCATCCTTTTCAACTGCGAGTTGAGGCGAAGTGGAGGGAACTGCAGAGGCGGGCTCAAGGGTGCCTTCTGGCTGGACACTCACACTCTCGGATGCAGCACCTATCTGCGCATCGCGCGAAGCCGGCTTGTTCGCCGCATCAGTCAAGCGTCTAATTTGACGAGCCTCCTCGGGGTAGCTTCGGTGCTGCAGTTGTGCGTTGTTCAGCAGCCCCACCTGGTTCTGCACCATGGGACCGCCCACGCTCGACTCTTTCGAGCGTGGCGCAATCGCTCCCTGAGCAACTCCGCCTGAGACCGGCGCAGAACTCGGCAAATCAGTCGCCTTGGCTAACTCGTCCTTCTCTTCGGTTACTGACTCATGCTTCTGATCGAGAGACCTCCGAACTACCCCCGCAACGTGGTCAGTACGCTCACGTGGCCCCAACTTCCGCTTGACCTCAGCTTCTGACTGTTGTCGCTGGTCGTCAGACGTACCACCGGACTTGGTTGCCGCAGCGCTCGGCATCGTCACAGGTGAAGGTGCCTGTTGCGCTACTTGCGTCTGAGGCACTTCGGTCCGGCGTACGTGGTGCAGCACAGCAAAACCTACGATTCCCGCAAGGGCAGCTACTGGAGCCCAGGACCAGCGCCAGACAGTGAGCCAGCCTGCGCCAAGTTTCTGTCCCGGACCTGCTATCGCCTTAATCGCAACCGTAGGATCAGCCTCGATGGCACGCTGGGCAAGGAACGCCACTTCCCTGCATCGGCCGCACACGGCCATGTGTGCAAGCACCTGTTCCCGTTCGATATCAGAGAGCAACCGCTCCGCAAAGGCGGTCAGGACTTCCGCATCGGGGTGCGCTCCGGGTTGGGTCATTGGGATCATTTCTCGATGCTGGCCTCGATTGAGGGTGACCTCTCGGGTCGCGGGACCAAAGCTTCGCTCAAGCTCTTGTTCTCGACCGCGGGCCCAGTAATGGCTTGTTCTGAGAACGGCTGTTCGGTCGAATATTGCAGCAGTTTTCTTAGATCGATGCGGAGATCGACGTCGCGCGGATCTGTCCCGAGAGCTTCTTCTGCGGCTCTTCGGCGGATCCCTCTCTCTTCGAGATTTTTCAATAAGCGCTTCCGAACCGTGTCTGTGGCCCGTTTGAGCCGTCTGCTGATCGTTGCCTCATGTACATGCAGTGTCTTGCCGATTTCTGCGAGCGTTCTCCCGTCAAGAAAATAGGCCGCTAGTAGAAATCGCCCTTCCGCCGGCTGGCTGCTCACCGCATCTTGAATCGCATCCCGCAACGTTAGAGCCGAAGTACCATCCGACACTGGAGAACTTTCCGGCATTGGCAGGTCGTGAACGTTGTCCTCAAGCGCCTCTTCACGGAATGTCCGACGGTAATGATCTACAAAGCGCTGCGACAATGTCGTTCGCAACCATCCCAGCAGAGAACCTCGGCCGCGATATGACTCAAGCGGACACTTGCGTACGCCTTCACGAGTATTCAACCCATAGAGCTCGGCGTAGAACGCGTCGGCAAGATCGCGGCCGACCGTCTCGCTCCGGCTGATCGCAATCGCAGCACGGGTCAGTTGGGCGCCGTAAGCGCCCATAAAGTGTTCCCACGCGCGCTCGTTGCCCTCGGCGCATGCATTCGCAAGGACCAGGTCAGAAAGCTTGATCCCGGCGAAGAAAGCAGCTTGTTCATTCTTTCCGGCAATCGCGCCGCAAGGGAGGCCGAAATTCTGCCGCATTGCCGCAACCAGGATGATTCGGTCGAAGTCGCCTCGCGTGAGTCCCCACGAGCTGGCTCCGCTCTCAAACCAGAGCTGGTCCAGAAGCGCAGTATCCAGCGCAACCGCTAGCGCAGCGATATCCACCTTCAGCGGCTGTTCGATCGGCTGAGAAGGCACAGCGTCCACGTCACGAAGATACGCGAAACCTATACAAAAGACGTCATCTCTTTTTATCTGGCAGCGGAATCGGCCGGTGAAACAAATGGACAGATGCGTCGCCCTTCCAGCTGATCAGATCCATATTGACGTAAGACTTCTAGCTACTACTGGATCGCTCCGAGACGATACGATTGAGAGGGAGACGATGAATGGCCAGAATCCTCGATGGCGTGACAATCGCGGCGGCAATTAAGGGTGAAGTTAAGGAGGACGTAAAGCGGCTTTCGGCCCGTGGAATCAGACCTGGACTGGCAGCGGTGCTGGTTGGGTGCGTTCCGGCGTCGGAGATCTACGTGGCAAGCAAGGTGAAGACTTGCGGCGAATTGGGCCTGTACAGCGAGCTGATTACTCCTCCAGATAGCGTGACCACCGAAGAGATGCTGGACCTCGTCCACAGCCTCAACGATCGAGAGGACATTGACGGCATTCTCATTCAGCTGCCCTTGCCGAAGCAGGTGAATACAAAGTTCCTGCTTGATGCGGTGGATCCAGCGAAGGACGTTGACGGGTTTCATCCCGTGAATGCGGGCAAACTGCAGGCAGGTCGTCCCGCGCTCGCGCCATGCACGCCTGCGGGTGTAATCGAAATACTGAAGCGCAGCCATCTGCCGATCAGCGGACAGCATGCGGTTATTGTGGGGCGCAGCGACATCGTGGGAAAACCGGTGGCGATGCTCCTGCTCCACGAGAACGCGACCGTTACGATATGCCACTCGAAGACGCGAGACCTTGGGGCGATCACGCGGGAAGCAGACATTTTGGTTGCGGCGATCGGAAGACCGGGATTCATCACACCAGAGATGGTGGAGCCTGGCGCGACCATCATCGATGTCGGCATCAACCGGATCACGACGCGCGAGGAGCTGGACCGCTTTTTCGCGGGCGACGCGAAGCGCGAAGCGGTCTTTGCGAAACGTGGATCGACGATCGTCGGCGATGTACATCCAAAGGCGTTTGAGCCGGCAGGCGCGTACACGCCTGTTCCGGGCGGAGTTGGGCCGCTGACAATTGCGATGTTGATGGCGAACACCGTTCGCGCAGCCAAGATGCGCAGGGGACTTTAACAGATGCTGCGCGTTGGATTGACTGGCGGTCTTGGCAGCGGAAAGAGTACTGTTGCGCGCATTCTCAAGGAACTCGGCGCCGAGGTGATCGAGTCGGACGAGTTGGGACGGATGCTGATGGAACCGGGACATCCCGCTTACGACGAGATCGTGCGCGCGTTCGGCGCAGAGGTCGTTGGTGCGGATGGACGACTGAACCGTCCTCGGCTGGCCGATCTGGCGTTCAAGGTCAATCGGGTGAAGGAGCTTAATGCAATTGTTCATCCAGCGGTAATCGAGGCGCAGAGCGAATGGATGCAGCAGGTTTTTGCTCGCGATCCTGCGGCTGTGGCGGTTGTGGTTTCTGCACTCATTTTCGAGGTAGAGCGCGATGCTCGTAACGGCAGTGCAACGACCGCGGCCTATGCGGATCTGCGGAAGCGGATCGACAGGATCGTGCTGGTCACCGCGACCGACGAGGACAAGATTGGGCGCTACGTTGCACGCGTCTGCACATGCGGAATGGGGATGGAAAAGGCTGAGGCAGATGCTAGAGCGAGGCTTGCGCATCAAATTCCGGACGCAGAGAAGATTGCGCGCTCCGATTATGTGATCGAAAACAGCGGCGACGTCGATTCGTTGCGGCCTCAGATCGAGCAGCTTTGGTCCAGCTTGAAGCAGGAGAGCAACTTAAACCCCGTCGGCGAGTCATTAAAATAGTATTCAGCATCAAACCAGCTGCGTAATCGCTGCGCCGCTTCCCTTCGGAACTGTTTGGCGCGTGCTTCGTAACTGTATTGAAAGGTAATCAGGTTTCAGAGAAGCCTATGAAACTGCGCCAGTTCGTTCTGATCTTTGTGCTGGTGGGCGGATTCTGGTTCGCCACCACTCATTTTCCTTCCGGCCTCAACCGACTTGCGCTGACGAGTTCGGCTGGTTCGAACTCGCCGCTCGAGTTAACCGAGGCTCAGGCAGCACCTGCATTCGACAGTGAAGAGCAGAACAACATCGCTGTCTACAAGCGGGTACTTCCGGCGGTCGTGAACATCACGTCGCGAGCGGTGGTCATGAACTTCTTCTACGGAGCCGTCCCGCAGGAAGGACAAGGTTCCGGGTTCATCCTCGATAAGGCGGGGCACGTGCTCACGAACTTCCACGTTGTAGAGGGGGCAAATCGCGGTATCGAGGTAAAGCTGAGCAACAAGCGCAGCTTCAAGGCGAAGGTCATCGGTACTGACAAGGTGCATGATCTGGCGCTGCTGCAGATCGATGCGCCGGATCTTCAGCCGGTAACGCTTGCAGATTCGAGCCAGATCGCTGTCGGCGAAAAGGTGTATGCCATTGGCAATCCTTTCGGTCTGAGCGGCACAATGACGCAGGGGATCATCAGCTCTATTCGCTCGATTCGGAACGGAGACGGCGCTCCGATCGAGGATGCGATCCAGACAGATGCGGCCATCAATCCCGGTAACTCGGGCGGTCCACTGCTGAATTCGCATGGCGACGTTATCGGGATCAACACGATGATCGCCTCGAACGGCGCTGAACAGAGCTCGGGCATTGGCTTTGCGATTCCAATCAACACAGCCAAGGCGGTCTTGTCAGACCTGACACGGTATGGGCAGGTAAGGCGCCCTTCACTTGGCATCGTTTCGTACGCTATTGGACCAGACCTGGCCGAGCAGATGGGGCTCGCCGCCGATTATGGTGTGCTGATTCAAAAGGTAGTTCCAGGAGGTGCAGCGGAACGCGCTGGGTTGCGCGGCGGCAATGAGCAAGCGTATGTCGGCAACCAGCCGGTGATGCTGGGCGGCGATCTGATTGTGGCGATAGACGGCCAGCAGATCACCGATCCGCAGGACATCAGCGTGGTGATGGACAAGCACCAGGCGGGTGACACGGTGAGCGTGACCGTAATGCGCGGACGTCGACAGATGACTGTGAAAGTGACATTGGGCGAGACGCGAGCCATCACCACCTAACTCGGAATGTGTAAGGCAAGGCTGCTCCTTCGTGGGGGCGGCCCTCATGAGCTCCCTGATGAGTGGGGGACTCGGTAGGTAACTCAATCTGGAGCGTAAAGCCCAAAAGGTGCGAGGGGGGGTGTCCCCCCACACTCTGAGCACAACTACTTATCTTCGAACGAGTTGCGGACGCAAACCGTCCGCAATTATATGCAAATTATGGAAGTTAGGTGCAGATTATTCCAACAAAACGACTTCCGACGGGCCCCACCCATCGAGCGAAGCTGCACTCGATAGATGGGAGTCGGTCGGCGAGAGGGCACCCGCGACTAGAATTTGACACCGAGTGTTACGAGAAAGGCCTTTACCTCGGGCCAGACGGCTTTTAAATCCCTGGCCGTCTGGATGTCGAGCGCGATGTTCAGCGGGTTGGAGGCCGCACCAGCCAGTTCCGCCATCGGCTTCTCGACAGCGGCGATGAGTGTTGCGAGGGCAGCGACAACCTGGGGCGCCGCTTTGAGAGCCTTGTTCGCTCCAGTGAGCCACTTGAGAACGTCTTCGGCTGCGATTTCAATTCCCTTTTCGATATTGACGAGTATGTTTGCCATTGCAATAGTTCCTTTTCCGGCCGGCGGTTTGCCGGCTCAATTCGGCATTGGGAGGATTCGACGTGGTTGCGCAGAATGCAACCTTAGCCGCGCACAGACGGACGCGATGGCGCGGGTTCGACGCGTCAGCGCTGGAGCCGGCCCCGCGATGGAACGCGAGATCAGCGGATTGTCTGGCTATAGCTCTGAGACTAGAGGAAACGCACAAAAAGGCTGCAAAACGCACGGATGCTTCTTGTCAGCAAAATCAAGGGTTTACGGCGAAACGGCAGAGGGACGGCTTGACCGCTAACTCCGGACAAAAATCGGTGAGGGCGTCGATCCTCTAAGGGCAGTGTTGAGAACCCCAACGAGGAAATAACGCCTCTCGTTCGACAGCATGGAGCCGAATGCCATGGCGCGAGTGCCTTCCAAGCGGACGACCCGGGAAGTGCGGTTGTTGGAATCCATCGAACCATAACCGAAATCTTCACGGACGGATTTGAAGTCAGAGACGTTTGCAGTCCGGGTAACACCGAAGGGGCCGACGCCGGTGAAGATAGCCAAGCGGTCGCCGTGAACGGAAACCGTGACCTTTCCGGCGACGCTCATCAGGCACCAGGAGACCAGAAGAATAGAACCGATCAGGAACGGGAGCCCGAAGAGAGACATGGGAAGGCTGAAGTGACCGTTCATCAGCTGGGTTCCATAGATCCCCATCATTGATCCGCCGGACCAGAGGCAGGTGAAGGGCACGATGAAGAGAGCCATCCCGGTGCGGGTGCTGGCTCCGGCGACGAAACCGTCGGCAGCGGGCTCGTACCAGGCACCTGAGGGCGGAGAGTTCAGATCCACAGGGCCTGACGGCGGGACCATCGAAGAGACAAGAGAGGAAAGGATACTGCTGGTTCCGCCCAGGACTTCAGAAACATGGAAGGTGTTGCCACAGCGTCGGCAGAGCGCCACGTCGGTGGAAACGTTAATGTCGTCTGTCACGATCTTCGCGTGACAGGTGGGGCATGTGATCTGCATGAAATTTGAAGGAATTATGCCATAAGATGGGTCTCAATCCCGCAAACCGGAGGTTACCGATGAGGCGAATCTTCGCCGTCGCCGTGGCTCTCTTCCTGTCCATTCCACTATCGGCACAAAATGCTGCTCATCAGGACTCTTCAGTAAAACCGAAGGTGCGCGCGATCACCGCGTTCGTGCGCCTCGATCGCGCTACCTGGGAGAAGCAGATTGCCGAGGCGCTTGTGGTGTTGCGAAGAACGCAGAAGGAATTTGAGTCCTGGATACCAGGTAGAGAGTATCCGAATAACGACGCAGCCGGTGGGCGAATTGATTGCAGGGCTCTCGGAGGATGATGCGGTTGCGCTGCTGAAGCGAATCGACGAGTTATCTGCAAAGGAGAATTTCATTCCTGATGTCGGACCGGGAATGATGCAGGACACCGACGATATTGCCCCCATGCGCGTTCTGGAACGAGTGCTTTCGACGTTGCCCAATATTGAGGCGAGCGCGATCATCGCGGATGATTCGGGAATTCACTGGAAGACGATTCACCGGACTGCGGAACTAGTAAAGTTTGTGGCGGAACACAGTGTGCGGGCTCAGGGGACATTCAACTTCGCGGCTACCGCGATGCTGAAGCCGCTTGGGCCGTTTTATCCAGGGTCGTATCACACCGGCGCAGGAAAGCAGTTTGCGATTGGGTTCGAAGGAGCGGGCCTCGTATCGGAGGTATTCGCACGCGATAAGGGCGATGCCGATGCAGCCACGACCGATCTGGCGGCCGCTCTGACGAAGCATGCGCGCGTAGCGGACGGGATAGGCAACAGGATTGCGGCACAGACGGGATGGGAGTTCGCAGGTGTCGATCCAACCCCCGCGCCCCTCGGAGATGTTTCGATTGCGACGGCAATTGAGAACTTTACGGGGGCGAAATTCGGCTCGAGCGGAACGCTGACGGCGGCGCGCATTATTACGGCTGCAGTGAAATCCGTGCCTGTGAAGCAGATTGGCTACTCGGGGCTGATGGTGCCGGTAATGGAAGACAAGGTTATGGCGCAGCGCTGGGCTGAGGGAACATTCAATGTGGATTCGTTGCTTGCTTATTCGGCGGTTTGTGGAACGGGCCTCGACACCATTCCGCTTCCCGGCGATATCAGCGTTGAGCAGATGGAACGGATGTACGCCGATGTAGCTTCGCTGGCGGTGAAATGGAACAAGCCTCTATCGGCTCGCCTGCAGCCCGTGCCGGGGAAGAAGGCCGGAGACATGACGGAATTCCAGGACCCGTTTCTATTCAACACGGTAATTCACGCGGCGCCGTAGATTAGGTTGATTCGAAACGGCGAGAGTGTCAGGCCGTTGCTCGTTTGACGTATCGGCGGCCCTGTATCTCATATTCGCCGCTGACGACGCGGGCAATGGCTTCGCTGTAGGCGATGTGCTCTTCAGCGAGGATGCGGTCGGAGAGCGAGTGGGCGTCGTCGTTTTCGAGGACCGGAATTGCACGCTGGAGGATGATGGCGCCGTGGTCGAGATGCTCATCCACAAAGTGGACAGTGCAGCCGGCGAATTTGACACCGTAGTCGAATGCCTGCTGCTGCGCATCGAGGCCCGGGAACGCGGGAAGTAAAGAGGGATGGATGTTGAGAATGCGGTTTGGAAATGCCGCGATGAAGTTCGGCGAGAGCAGGCGCATGTAGCCAGCCAGGCAGACAAGATCGACTTTGTGCGCTCGGAGAGTCGCAATCATCGCTTCATCGTGTTCAGCGCGGACGCGACCCTTCGAGACCTGAAGACAGTTATTGATCCCGAGTTTGCCTGCCTCTGTCAAACCCTGCGATTGAACATTTGAGATAACTACCGCGATCTCGACGTTGGCGAGTTTTCCTTCGCGGATGTTGCGGTCGATGGCGAGGAAATTGGAGCCGCGACCGGAGAGGAGGATGCCGATGCGAAGAGGTTGATTCGGGTTGGGTATCATTCCCATTTCGATCAAAGCCGAGAAGTTCTTCGTTTCCCAAGTCTCAGAATCGAGACCTGGGGCACCCAGCGTCCAGAATGAAGGGATCTAGGTGTACTGCACTCTCTTTTCGCCCTTTACGATCCGGCCGATAACGAAGAACTTCTCTTCTGCGCGGTCCAGGAGTGTTTTGGCTCGAGTGAATTTGGCTGCGGGGATGACCGCGATGAGTCCAATACCCATGTTGAAGGTGCGCATCATTTCGTCCTGCGAGACTTGGCCGAGTTCGCGGAGATGCTCAAAGATGAGCAGCACAGGCCATGAGCCAAGTTCGACCTGGGCGGCGGTTCCCTTGGGCAGTATGCGGGGGAGATTCTCGGTGATGCCACCGCCTGTGATGTGGGCCATGCCGTTGGTGAGTCCGGCGGCGACTAGCTTCTGAACCACGTGGAGATAACTGCGGTGCGTTTTCATTAGCGCGGCGCCGGCTTTCTCCTTGATAGCGGTGACGTACTGGGAGGCCTTGTAGCCGGCTACCTCGAAGAGGAGCTTGCGTGCGAGTGAGTAGCCGTTGGTGTGGAGGCCGGTAGAAGGGAATCCGATGAGGACGTCCCCGGGCTTGATGTCAGCGCCGGTAACGAGCTTGTCGCGATCGACTGCTCCGACGATGAATCCAGCGAGATCGTACTCGCCTTCAGAGTAGAAGCCGGGCATCTGCGCGGTTTCGCCCCCGATAAGGGCGCAGCCGTTGGCACGGCACGCTTCGGCCAGACCAGAGACGACGGTCTCAGTGACTTCGGGATCGAGTTTGCCGCTGGCGAAGTAGTCAAGGAAGAAGAGCGGTGTGGCACCTTGCACGGCGATGTCGTTGACGCAGTGGTTGACCAGGTCGACGCCGACGCTCGAATGCAATCCCATTTCAAAGGCGATTTTCAGCTTGGTCCCTACGCCGTCAGCCGAGCTGACGAGGATGGGGTTCTTGAACTTCTGGAGGTCGAGCCGGTAGAGGGCTCCGAAGCCGCCGATGCCACCTAAGACATTGCGGGTAAAGGTCTTCTGAGCCAGGTACTTAATGCGGTCCTTGGCGCGGTCGCCGCGGGTGATATCGACACCGGCATCTGCGTAGGTGATGGATTGCGCCGGACCGGGCTTGCTGGAAGCTTTCGGCTTGGATTCTTCGGGCACTTCACGGCCTCTTCACTCCCCGAGGCCGTCCGGCGGGCGCCGGCGACTTCAAATGGCCCGGGGCTGGGTTTAGTTTCCGAGAACAAATCTGCGTCGGAAGGTCGATTCTAACAGGGCGAGTCTCCCAAAACTGTGAGGCCGAGACTGGTTGCATGTTCAAAATGTGGAGAACGACAGGGACTGGTGATGGACGACGTTTGCGGTTTTGAGGGGACTTCTATACTGAAGCCAAGATGAGTGCGAAGATCACCAACCCGCCACCTTCTCGGGCACATACTCGATCGCAGGAACTACAGCAGCGCGCTGAGCGCTTTTTCCCGGGCGGAGTGAATTCGCCGGTGAGGGCGTTCCGGGCAGTGGGCGGGGCCCCGCCGTTCGTGGAGAGCGCACAAGGCGCGTACGTAGTGGATGCGGACGGAAACCGCTACATCGACTACGTAGGATCGTGGGGGCCGATGATCCTGGGGCATGCATTTCCGCCGGTGGTGGAGGCGATTGAGCGGGCGGCGCGGAACTCGGCTAGCTTCGGGGCTTCCACCGCCGGCGAGGCCGAGCTAGCGGAACGGATTGTTGCGTGTTATCGGGCAATCGAGAAGATGCGGTTTGTCAGTTCCGGGACTGAAGCGACCATGTCGGCGATCCGGCTGGCCCGGGCGGCTACGGGACGCAAGATCATCGTCAAGTTTGAAGGCTGCTATCACGGGCACGCTGATGGATTGCTGGTGAAGGCAGGCTCCGGCGTGGCGACTTTTGGGATTCCGGGATCGGCAGGGGTGCCGGAGGAGATTGCCGAGCTGACGCACCCGCTTCCCTACAACGATCTGGCGGAGCTCGAGGCGGCATTCGATGCACATCCGGATGAGATTGCAGCGGTGATTCTGGAGCCTGTGGTTGGAAATGCAGGGTGCATTCCGCCGGCACCGGGGTTTCTGGCGGGGGTGAGAGAGCTTACGCGGCGCGAGGGTGCGTTGATGATCGTGGATGAGGTGATGACAGGGTTCCGTGTGGCTCTGGGAGGCGCGTGTGAGCTGTATTCGCTTGATCCGGATCTGGTGACGCTGGGGAAGATTGTGGGCGGCGGCCTGCCGGTTGGTGTGTTCGGCGGGAAACAGAAGTACATGGACATGCTGGCGCCGTTGGGGCCGGTCTATCAGGCGGGAACGCTGAGCGGGAATCCACTGGCCATGGCGGCGGGACTTGCCACGGTCGGGTATTTGCTGGAGCACGCGGACGAGGTCTATGCGCGGCTGGAGGAGACGTCGAAGGCGGTGGCAGAGGGAGTTGCCGCGGAAGCAAAGAAGACGGGCGTTGCGCTGACGACGAATCGGGTCGGTGCGATGTGGACGTGGTTCTTCACGGCAGGGCCGGTACGCAACTATGACGACGCGGCGAAATCGGATGCTGCTGCGTTCGGAAAATTCCATCGCGGGATGCTGGACCGCGGCGTGTGGCTGCCGCCCTCGCAATTTGAGGCAGCCTTTCTCGGAACTGCGCATGGGGAGGCCGAGGTGCAGGCTACGATTGAGGCGGCAGGTCAGGCTTTTCAGGGCTGACAAATTGGCATTCTTTCGAGGAGTCCTTCTAAATTGAATTCTGTTGTTGGCGGAACGCCGAGGTGGCGAGGGCGTCTGCTCCCACGCGTGTGGCGGCATCATGTACCGCTGTTGCTCGGGTCATTCGTGTGCGTGGCGGTTTTGTATCAGACGCGTTCTTACTCGGATGTGCTGAGCAGAGCGAGCTTCGCGACGGCTTATCCGGCGCTTGGGCTGCTGGCGATCACGTTGCTGATCGGACCCTGGAATTTGCTGCGGCGAAGGACGAATCCGGTATCGAGCGATCTTCGGCGCGACATCGGAATCTGGGCTGGACTGCTTGGGCTTCTGCACGCGGGCGTTGGACAGTTTGTCCATCTGCGCGGACGACCTTGGCTCTATTACGTGTACGGTCCCACAGAACACCATCACGGAATACGGCACGATCTTTTCGGGCTGGCGAATTATTCAGGGGCGCTGGGTACACTGGTTCTGATCTTGCTGCTCGCCACGTCGAATGATTTTTCGCTGCGTAGATTCGGGACGCGGAATTGGAAGCTGTTGCAACGCTGGAATTACGCGGCCTTCGCTCTGATTGCAGTGCACTCGTTTGCTTTTCAGTGTGTGGAAACGCAGAAACTGCACTGGGTGCTCACGGTTGCGGTTTGCGTCGTAGCGGCGCTGGCTCTCCAGATTGCGGGAATCGCGCGGCACGAATCGCAGTAGCTGGGCGAACTGGTCACTACCAGGCATCGAGCGTGACGAACTTATGGGTGCCGGCGTAGCGCTCGAGTAGCTGACCAGTGGCGGCTACTGACGGTCCCCGATCCGCGCCGAGGCTCCGATGATTGCCATCGTGGAGGACGATGTTGCTGGCGTAGCCTCGCCGCTGATTTCGATCGATCTTGTTCATCAGATTTGTCGCAATTTTGTCGGCGGAAGGCTCGCTCCAATCGGTGGTCATCGCATTCCAGGTGACTGGAATCAAGCCGAGTTGGCGTGCGAGCTTAAGAACATATGGACGTCGCGCACCAAATGGCGGGCGGAAGTAGCGCACAGGCTTGCCGATAACATCCGCGAGAGCGTCGTTCGTTCGGGTGAGTTCCTCGAGTACCTGGGCATCCGAGGAAGCAGAAAGCTTTGGGTGGGTCCAGGTGTGATTGCCGATAAGATGGCCTGCTTCGAAGACACGGCGTGTGAGTTCGCGCTCAGATTTCGCAAACTTTCCGATCATGAAAAAGGTGGCGCGGACATTGTGCTCGGCCAGAAGTTCGAGTAGTCGCGGAGTCCAGGACGGGTTGGGACCATCATCGTAAGTCAGAGCGAGTTCTTTGGGACGGCGAGGCGCAACGAGTGTTCGTCCAAACAGTTGAGAGCCGGGCCACCGCGAAGCATAGGCGTATGCGCCAATGCCAAGCCCGGTCGTAGCGGCGACACCAATTGCCCCGTAAACACTCGCTGCTAAAGGAGAAAGCATTGCTGCTGATAGTGTGCTGCGAAGGGCGGCAGGACAGCAAGCAGAGTGTGACGAGCTGTAACAGACGGACATCTCCGCCGAGCGTATACTTATGAAGTTCGGGCCGCATCCTGCGTAAATCGGAGCGGCACTGGAGACAGCATGAGCCTTACAAACTTCCCCGGAAGTGCGAACACTTCGCCTCTCGATCCCTCTATCACCAAAGTGACAATTCCTGCGCTGGCAGAGATGAAGCGCCAGGGCAAGCCTATTTCCGCGCTCACAGCCTACGACTACGCAACTGCGCGTCTGGTGGACGAGACCGGAATCGACATGGTGCTGGTGGGCGACTCCCTGGCCATGGTCGTGATGGGTCAGGACAATACCCTTGCCGTGACCGTCGAGGAGATGCTGCATCACACGCGCGCTGTTCGGCGGGCGGTGCGGCGGGCCCTGGTGGTTGCAGACATGCCTTTCGGCAGCTATCACGGCACAGTGCCCGATGGTGTGGCGAACGCAGTGCGCTTCGTAAAAGAAGCAGGCGCAGAAGCCGTAAAGGTTGAAGGCGCCCGCGTAGCGCTGGTAAAGGCACTCACCGACGCAGAGATTCCGGTGATCGCGCACCTGGGGCTGACACCGCAGAGTGTGCACCGCATGGGCGGCTATCGCGTGCAGGCGAAGACGCTCGATGCCGTAGAGCAGATCAGGGCCGACGCGAAGGCATTGGAAGAGGCAGGTGCGGGCGTCGTAGTGCTCGAGGGTATCCCGCGCGAGGTAGCAGCGGAGATTACGGCAGAGCTGGCGATCCCGACAATCGGAATCGGCGCCGGACCGGAGTGCGATGGACAGATTCTTGTTTTCCACGACATGGTGAACCTGAGCTTCGCTCCCAAGGCTAAGTTCGCAAGGCGCTATGCGGATGCGGGAGCGCTGTTCCGCGCAGCGATCGAGCACTATCGCGAGGACGTGGAGCACCGCGCTTTCCCTTCAGATGAAGAGAGCTATCACCTGGCTTCTGCGGTGAAGAAAGCGATGCAAGCCGAGCGATCCTCCGTCGAGCCAATCAAGCATTTGCGCAAGGCGTAATGCAGATACTGCGTACAGTGGAAGAGCTGCGAGCCTGGAGCCGCGAGGAGCGGTGTCGAGGTAAGGGGCAGATTGGCCTTGTTCCAACAATGGGGGCGCTGCACGCAGGTCATGCATCACTAGTTCGCGAAGCCGCTCAACGATGCCGGGGGCGCGTTGTTGTGAGCATCTTTGTGAACCCTACCCAGTTCGGACCCAACGAGGATTTCGCGCGCTATCCGCGGATCTTTGGAGCGGACTGCGATCTGGCAGAACGCGAGGGAGCAACGGTGGTTTTTGCGCCCAGTGTGGAAGAGATGTATCCATTGGGTGCGGCAACGTTTGTTGACGTCGAGGGTGTGAGCGAGCGACTCGACGGAAAATCCCGTCCGGGACATTTCCGCGGAGTCGCGACAGTGGTCGCAAAGTTGTTGATCGCCGCAGAGCCTGAACTCGCCTTCTTTGGCCAGAAAGACGCCGCGCAGGTTGCAGTGCTGCGGAGGCTCGTTGCGGATCTGCGACTCAGCATCAAGCTGGTGATTTGCCCAATTGTGCGCGAGGCCGACGGGCTGGCTCTGAGTTCGCGCAACGTGTACCTCAGCGAAGAGGAACGGAGACAAGCACTCGTGCTCAGCCGAGCACTCCGGCAGGTGGAGGAGTTGGTGGCTCGTGGCGTGCGCGAGTCGCCTGCTCTGATCGAGGCTGCACGGACGATCTTTGCCGAAGAGCCGACCGTACGAGTGGATTACGTCGAACTGGTGAACTGGGAGACCCTGCTAACCGTGAATACGGCTGTGCCAGGGACGCTGTTTGCGGTTGCAGCATGGGTGGGGAATACGCGGTTGATTGATAACACGATCATTCCGTAGCCCACAATTCAGATTGCAAAGTCGGCTCTCGAAAATGCACTCTGAATGCAATGCCCGAACTGCCGGACATTTCCGCATATATAACCGCACTTGAGGCGCGCATCGTTGGACAGCCGCTGCAGCACGTGCGGCTCGGCTCAGTGTTTCTGCTGAGAAGCGTTGATCCGCCTCTCAGCGCAGCGGAGGGCAAGAACGTTCGCGAGCTGCGGCGGGTTGGGAAGCGGATCGCGATCGGAATGGATGAAGGAATCTGGCTCGTCCTGCACCTGATGATCGCGGGGCGGCTCCACTGGAGAGCGGCCGGAGCGAAGCTGGCCGGGCGAAATGCGCTGGCGGCGTTCGACTTTCCGAATGGATCACTCGTACTGACGGAGGCAGGATCAAAGCGGCGAGCGTCGTTGTACGTGGTTCGCGGTGAAGAAGCGCTGCGAGCCATGGACCCAGGCGGAGTGGAGGTGTTTGAGACAGACATCAACGGCTTCCGTACTGCGTTGACCGCCGAGAATCGTACCCTGAAGCGCGCATTGACTGACCCGCGATTGATCAGCGGAGTCGGCAACGCCTACTCGGACGAGATTCTACATGCAGCGCAATTATCGCCGGTGATGCTCACGCAGAAGTTAAAGCCCGAACAGTGGGAACGGCTGTTTGCGGCCGCACGAGCAGTATTGGCGGATTGGATGAACCGGCTCGGAGCCGAGGCAGCGAAGACTTTTCCGGAAAAGGTGACGGCATTCCGCCCTGAAATGGCAGTTCATGGGCGATTCGACCTGCCCTGCCCTCGCTGCGGCGAGAAGGTCCAGCGAATCCGGTATGCGGATAACGAGACAAACTACTGCGCAAAATGCCAGACGGGCGGGAAGGTGCTTGCGGACCGCGGTCTCTCGCGGCTGCTGGGATCGGATTGGCCGCGAACCCTGGACGAGCTAGAGGCCCTGAAACGCAACTAAAAAAGAGATTTACCAGCCGCCTGTCTGATGTTGCGCATCCTTCGGCGAATTTGACATGCCTCGGCCGTTTTGCGAGACTCAAAGTTGCTGCCGGTCTGGTTTTCTGCACCAGATCAGTATCCCGTGCCGAAGTGGCGGAATTGGCAGACGCGCGTGGTTCAGGTCCACGTACTCGCAAGGGTGTGGGGGTTCGAGTCCCTTCTTCGGCACCAAAGCAGCTAATCAACATGTGCAGGCGGACCGAGCGAGTCCGCTTTTTTTTTGGGTTCGTTGGCTTTGTGGCGGATTCTTTGGATACATCTCCACTCCAAATCAGGAGAAAATCTCAGAGCAGGTGCTGTCCAAAGCTGAGCGCGCGATAACACTCGTGCGTGCAACTGACGGCGTTTCTCGCGAGCTGTGGCGACCGCCTCCCAGGGGTCACGCTGTCAACGATGGAGGCATGTCGGACTCTGAGGTTCCCAGAGTCGTGTTTGGTTCAGAACCGAGCGTGAAAACCAGGTGCGCTCCGCGTGCGAGATCCTCGTGATGAACCCAGAGACGGTCGAGAGGCTTTCCATTCAGCGATACGGACTGTACGTATTTGCCCTTTTCCGGATCATCCGCGCCTTCCGCCTCGATTACAAGCTGGCGCCCATTGCCAAGACGGATTGAAACACGCTTGAAAAGCGGAGCAGACAGTACGTACGTCGCGCTGACAGGATCCACGGCGTAGAGACCCATGGCGCTCATAACGAACCACGCGGACATCTGCCCGCAGTCCTCATTTCCATCAAGCCCGTCGAAGTTGTTGCGATAATGCGTCAGCAGAATCTCGCGGACCTTCTCCTGCGTCTTCCAGGGCTGGCCTGCCCACGTGTAGAGGAAGGTAATGTGATGGCTGGGCTCGTTGCCGTGCACGTATTGGCCGATGAACCCGGTCATATCGGCGACCGACTCGTTGCTGACGCCAGGCTGTTCAGTGAACAGGCGATCCAGTTTCGTCGCGAACGGCTCGCGGCCGCCGAAAAGCTGCATGTAGCCCTTGACGTCGTGCTGAATGAAGAAGGTGCTCTGCCAGGCGTTCGCCTCGGTGTAGTCGCGATGCTGCGGAATGTGGCCAGTGGCCTTGGGGTCGAAGTTTGGCGCCCACTCTCCATTTGCAAGTTTTGGGCGGATGAACTGCATCTGCTTATCGAAAACCTTGCGGTAGTTCTGGGAGCGCTTTCTTTGAATCTGAGCATCGTCAGCGTGTCCCGTCGCTTCAGCAACGCGCGCGCAGGCCCAGTCGCAATAGGTATATTCAACAAACTTGCCGATTGATTCGTCTACTTTATCGGCGGGAATGTAGCCCATCTTCCGATAGAAGGTAAGTCCCATGTAGTCGTCGACCATGTTGCGCTTGCGCATACCGGCGTACGCGCGATTCCAGTCGATTCCCGGAATCTTCTTCGCGCAGGCTTCTGCCATGACGCTGGCGCCGTGATAGCCCGGCATGCAATAAGTCTCGCCATCCTGCAGCGGCCAGATCGGGAATCCGTAGATGCTTTCCTCCGCCATGCGAATGAGGCAGTTCACCAACGGAGCGATTCGGTCTGCCTGCCAGAGCGTGAAAGAAGGATGAAGAGCGCGATAGGTGTCCCACAGCGAGTAAGTGCTGTAGTTGTGCTCTTCGGGGCCGAGGTGATGGACTTTCTTGTCCATGCCACGATACTGACCATTGCAGTCGTCGGCGAGCGTTGGAGCACACATCATGTGGTAGAGGCTCGAGTAGAAGATGGTTTTGCGCTCCTCACTCGGATCGTCTACGTGAATGCGAGCAAGCTCCTTTTGCCACATGCGGCTTGCGGCGGCGCGGGTTCCCTCAAAGTCGAAGGCAGGCTGTTCCTTTTTCAGGTTTTCGCGCGCATTGACAGCGCTGACCATCGAGATACCGGATTTGAACATCACTGTTGTTCCGGGCTCGAAGTGGAGAACGACTTTTAGATTGCGCCCGCTCGCACTGCGCTCGCTCACCGGTTTGTCGTCGGAAAAGACTTCTACTTTCGAGGGCTTCTGCGAGATCTCAGTCGCAAAGTAAATATCGCGATCCGGAGCCCATCGGTTGACGCGCCGGCCCCCTTGCAGAAGGGTGTCGCTCACGATGGCCAGTTCGGCCGACTTTACCGGGCTCTCCTCGCCATAAGCGTGGTGCCAGTCGAGGATGACGTAGGCCGGCTCATCCGCTGGGAAGGTGAAACGCGCCAGACCGGTGCGCTCCGACGCGGTCAGCTCTGTCTTGATCTTTGCGCCGCCGGAACTCTGTGTCAGGACGGAGTAGTATCCCGGCTCGCCTCTCTCATCGGCATGAGAGAAGCGCGAACGATAGGTTCCCTCTGGCTTGCTTCGCGCTTCGGGATCGACGCCGGGATCCAGCACGACATCTCCGGTGCGGGGCACGAGCAGAAGATCGAGCATGTCGCCCACGCCGGTGCCGCTGAGATGCGTGTGGCTGAACCCCATCACCGTGCTGTCGTCATGGTGGTAGCCGGACGACCAGTCCCAGTCGCGAACGCCCGTGTCAGGGCTTAGCTGGACCGCACCAAAAGGCACAGTCCCACCCGGAAAGCAGTGGCCGTGGCCTCCCGTGCCCAGGAAGACGTTTACATAACGCGTGTAGTTGTTCGCTCTGCTCTCTTGTTGCGTTTGCGCATCGGCAGAAGCGGTCTTGTCAATCATGGCTGCCCCGGCAGCCGCTGAAACCACGGCGAGAAATTCGCGACGATTAAGCATCAGGTACTCCGATGAAAAGCTTAAAGGGTTCAAAAGACAAAAGAGTAGTGGCAACGAACAGGACGATCAGCTCTTTCCGATCTGCTTGACCTGGCCGATGCGATAGCCATGCGGGTCTGCACCTGTCAATTCTGTTTCGATGCGCCCGAATGCGGACTGGCGTAGCTCGAAGCCTGATGGCCCTTCTAGTCTCCACGGCAGGGATCCATCTCCGAAAACGGCGATCGTGAGTTCGCGAGTGGACTCTGCATCCGCGGTCAATCCCACTCCCCCCAGGGGCACGATCGAGCCAGCCTTCACGAACACCGGGATATTTTCATGATCGCTGAAGATCGTATACGAGCGGCCACCCTGAAACTGTTCACCAGTCCAGAAGTCGTGCCAGACTCCTGCCGGCAAAGTGACTTGACGCGAAGATTCACCTGCGAACAGGGGGGCCACCAGGATCCGATCGCCCATCATATACTCATCGTCTACTTCGTGAAGCTTCTCATTGTCAGGGAAATCCAGCGTGAGAGCGCGAAAGGGCGGCGTCCCGTCCAGAGCGTATTTTGCAAATGCGCCCCGGAGGTAGGGCACCAGCTTCATACGCCACTCGATCAGGCTGCGGCAACGTTCCTCGAGTTGCTGCCACCCTTCGGCGAGTTCGCCGGCATTGTTCTTCTTCTGATCGATCTGCTTCCACGGGGGATTCTTGATGTACCACGCATTCACCATCGCCAAGGGCGAAAACACAGCGGTCTGCAGGCGCCTAAGGAGATCCTCCGGACTGCTTGCATCGCGCACTTCAGGGCACCAGAGAAGGCCGCTGAAGCCTGAATTCACCAGTGCGCGGACAAAATCGCGATGACCATACAGGTCGCTGTACAGCACGAAGGGATAGGGTGCGGCAAGAGCGCCGCTCGAACGGACGAGGTTGTAAGTTTCCTTTCCGCGCGACTTGAATTGGTCCAGTACGGCGTCTTGATAACGAAGCCCGAAGACAGAGTGCATCTGTTCGCCATCAATTCCCGACGGAAAACGGGAAAACTCCGGAAACGACCAGCCCCGGGTGAAGTCGGAGTTGTCACATTCGTCCAATTTGAAACCGGAGACGCCGAGGTCGATGAACTTCTTGCCATGATAGTCGCCGAAGATCCCGCGTGCCGCCTTACCGGCGAAATCGGGCACCAACCCGCCCCATACGCCATAGTCCCCTGAGTGCGGAAGCAGCGATTCAAACAAAGGTGAAGACGGGTGCGTGAACGCGTGTTCCCAAAGATTCACTCTGTATCCCAGAGCCGTCACGTCCTTGATGAATCCCGCAGGGTTTGGAAACCGACCAGAGTCCCACGCAAATGAACAGGAATATGCGTGTGATTGCCAGCCGGGCTCCAATCCCAGTACGTCGCATGGGATCTTGCTGTCCCGCAGATCGCGCGCAATTGCGAGCGCCTCGTCTGTATTGGCACTTCCGACGGCGCGGTACCAGAATCCGAGTCCCCACTCCGGTGGCTCGATCCCGCCACCTGCGAACAGATTGTATCGGCGTACTGCATCGAGCATCGTCGGACCGGCAAAGACATATACGTCTACGCCGCTCGCGCGTGGTACATCCACCAGGATGCGCCCCGCGTCCTCCTTTGGAGGATTACGGGTTGAACCAGGCATAGCATCGCTGCCAGTTCTCCCAGGCGAGCCGGAAGCTGAAGGCTTGAGCCGTGCATCTCCGCAGTAGAAGCTGGCATAGCGGCATGTATCGACGAGAACTCCGTAGCCCTTTGTGCTGACGAAGAACGGAACAGGGGCGTGGGAATCACCTGTGTCCACCTTCGGATCGGCATTCACGCGAATTGTCTTCTTTTTGCCGCGCTGCGCAAACGAAAGCATCTGCAGTCCGAAGCCGAAGATCTCTTCGTGGGTCTCAAGCGGCAGGGTGAGCAGGCATCCGCGAGAATCGACCTTCCCTCCCAGTGAGCTAACCGGTACTTCGGCAACATGTGGAAGTTGCCGAATGCCCTTTTCCTCCGGCGGGATGGTCCGTGCTGAGACAGGTGTGTAGCTTTCAGGCCTTCCAATTGTAGATTTCCAGATCCCCGGAAAAACCTGAGAGAACGAAACGGTGCGTTCTGGAGATCTGGGTTGTGCCGATTCGGCGCCGACCGATGTGGCAGCACAACCTGCCAAGGTAAGCACTGAGCCTTTCAGCAAGCTTCTACGATTAACCATGTCCACCTGTCTTCGATGTAAATCGACTCATGAGTTCACCGGTGCTCGATTGGGAAATCATGATCAGCGCACAACCGAGGATTGCGTAATTCGATGCTTAACCGCGATTGGGATGAACTTCCCGGACAAGTACAGTCCGGGTTGGCCCAAGGCAGGTCTGTGCGATTGGGCCAGAAGGCTTCTTTCTGTTTTCCAATCCCAACAGGTACCGCATCGAAAACACCTTCGCTTTGCTCCGATGCCTCGTCGATATGAATTTACCTGCGGCGGCTCAACAGCATTGTTAGCAAACAAGGAGCCGTGTCCCCGATGAGGCCCCGTCTGGGATTGGCACACCGCCGCTACTTGATGATATTGATGGCTGCCGCACCCAGAGCAAGTTGGGAGAACAACTGCGACCATTCCAGGAAGCCACGCAGAACGGAAGGCTTGTACGTCTTGTCTGGCAGGACAATCGTATCTCCGGGATTCAGATGAAGCTGGTTGAACCGGTCTGAAGTCCAGAACCCACTGGAACGGTCGCGGCTTTCCACATTCCCATTGGCACGGATGATGAAGGCATGCCGCTTATCTGCATTTCGGTTCGGGCCACCAGCTTGCAGCAGGTATCCTGCGACCCTCTGTGAAGGGTTATACAGGAACGAATTCTGGTTGTAGACGGCCCCGACCACGTTGATTACAGCGGGAATTGGAGGAATGACGAAATGATCCCCGTTCTCCAGATCGATTCCGGGGAGGGAGGCCGTGTCTCTAGTCCCAGGCTTGAACTCCAATACGATTCGACCAGTAGCCTTTATCTCCTTTAGACCCGCAAGGAGATCGTGTTCCGTAGCCTGGGCGGCTGTGCTGGTTGCAAGACTATCAGGAGAAGTTGCGGCCGCTGCAACGAGCGCAAGGTTGCTTCTTTGAATCGTAGTTTCGAGAGTGCGGGCGTACTCGTCGATTCTTGCCTGCTGCGCTTTCTGCACTGAAACTCTCGTGAACTCCGAACCATAGAGGTAGGCTTTCGAGGTAATGCCGCCAGCTCGTTCCACGAGTTCGCGCAGCGTCTCACCGGGCCGGACGCTGTAGGTGCCTGCGTGTACAAATTCTCCGTCCAGCGTCACGAGCTTGGTTTGCTGCTCGGTGGGTACGCGGATGTCAGCCTCCGAGAAGACTGTTACCACGTCGCCGCTGCGCAGTTCGAGGTCATGAGAAGAGTCGTGCTGAAGAACGAGCTTGCCCAGATCAAATGGGATCAGAGTTGTTTTCAGTGTTTCGGGATCTACACGCTCAACGACCGCGTAGTTCCAGTCAATGTCCGGAGCCAGAATCCTAATTTTCGTTTTTCGCTGGGCCTGTGTGTCGAGGTCTCCCTGCGATGTCGTCTCCTGCTGGGCTGCCAAAGAGCTGTTCGAGCCGCGTCTCGGAGGCGTGAGCACAGAAGATGCCGGCTGAGCACTTGACTGGTCCTGGGCAGTGATTTGGTCCTGCGACGTCCGGTTCTGTTGCGACTGGGTCTTGTCGGAAAGGTCTTGGTCCTGAGTGTTTTCTTGTTCATTGTCTTCAGGCTCTAGTCGCGGCCTGAGCGTAAGCGCCTCGTTATCGGTGGGTTGCCGTAGGTGGCGAAACTCTGGTGTTGGCTCAAACTCCGGAGCGGGCAGTCCCAGTTGTGCGCGCTTCCACCAGTAATCCCGTGTGATCAGCGATTCCTTGTCCGGAATCAATTCGCTGACCCGCATACCAGGATGCCAAGAGAAGCGACCGGGATTCGCCACATTCCCCCTGAGTATGACGGTTTTCGTGTATTGCGGAACGATCGAGAAAACTCGAACCAGGTCGCCATCGGTGAGAAGGGTTGCCAGCCCCGGCTGGTCAAAAGCAACTTCCATTGCATGACGGCTGTGATGGTCTTCAATTCGCTCGATCGATATGCGTGCCTGTGAGGCTACGGCGGAGACCCCTCCGGCGTCGCTTACCAGCTCAGACAGCGCCTCGCCCGGCAGTAATTCGTAAATAGCAGGCACACGAACGCTGCCCGTAATCGCGACTTGACCACCTACAGGGGGGATGTAGATGACGTCACCGGGCAGAAGCTTCACATCTTTTGACTTGTCTCCGTGCGCGAGGAGCGCGTACATATCGAAATCAGCGACCTTAGCACCATTTCGACGTAGCTCAATTCGTCTCAGCGATCCGGAAGTGCTCGGGCCGCCAGCGGCAAACAGCGCGTCGACAAGAGAACTAAGAGAGCTGACCGTATAGAGACCTGGGGTTCTCGCCTCGCCAGCCAGATACACCTGTATTGAGCGAATCCGGCCCAGGTCCACGGTCAGATCGAAATTGTGATAAACCCGGCCGATGGCATCGCGCAAATGCTTATCGAGTTCCGAAAACGGAATGCTGGCAACGTGTACAGGCCCGACCTGCGGAAGGTAAATCTCGCCGGATCGGTCGACACGAACGTTTGCCTGAAAGCTGAGCTGGCCCCAGACGCGGATGCGCAATTCGTCGCCCGGACCGATCACAAAATCCGATGGAACGGGGGCCATATCGAGAGGGGCAAATGTGGATGGCACGTTGCGAAACAGGTTTGCACCATAGATTGGCAATACCTGCCCTGTGCTCGAAGCCACGAACTTCTGAAATTCGGTCAGATGCTCGGGAATCGGCGGCCGCTGATTGGGTCGGTTTTGACGATTAGGTTGACGACCGTACTGGTCAATATCGGAATAGTTTCGGTCGGGCCTTGAGAATGTTTGCGGAATTTCGCTGTTCTGACCAAAGATGTCCACCTGGTTCGACCGGTTCTGCCCTGGTTGACTTGAATTCTGCCCCGTGTTCTGCCGAGAACACCCGGGGCTCGCGGCAAATGCGGGATCCGAACAATCTGCAGAGTTGGTACTCTGGTACACGCTGCTGTCATAGTTCGGGTAATCCTGTTGCGCGCTACCGCGCATACTCCCCCAAAAGACAAACAGCAATGCAGTAACGAAGCTGATGACCTTCAGTCGTTTCGCGAGAAGCCAGTGGACCTTGCCGCCTGAAAGGTCTCCTTGGTCTTTCCCGCAATTTCGCGAATACATATGGCACGAGTCTAGCATGAGTCTCTCCAGCGACTTACCACCGTGCAACCCTGACTTTTTGCACGAACAGGAACAGTGTGAATGGCTTTCGCGCCCATGGGCACGAGAGAGGCCAAAGCAGTCTGCAGCCCAATTGCGCGGAGTAGATGGCCGTTTAAAAGCGGCCGAGTGCACTCTGGAGCATCGTCTTGCTTAGGCACGCCCATGTGCTCGATTTCGACCGATCTAGACCGTTCCCCTCGGGAACCGGCGGCCCTGCTTAACTCGCTTTGTTAGTCGCGTTATTCGCCAGGGGCGAGCGCCGGTCATCATCTTTTGCTCAATCGCCAGATCAGAGCCCTTACGAAGAAGGATTCCCGAATTCGGAGGCAATTGTTCGGGCCAGCCCGTCGGAGAGTGAATACGGAGGAGTGAACCCCCAAGCTTCAACTCTGTCCGCGCGAACCCGGGTAGTTTCACAGAACTTTTTAACTCGAATTGCGCTGATAGAAAACCGGCGACCGGATAGTCGAGCTACCAGATCGAATCCGTAGCCCACCCCGATTGCCGCGAATTTGGGAACCGAACGAATCCGGGTGGGCGTAGCCAGGCAATGGTGAATATACTGGACCAGTTCTCGCGTGCTCAAATCCGGACCATCCACATAATTCGAAATGTGGATGCCCGATCCGAGCGACAAAGCATGGGCGAGGAAGGCTGCCACATTCCCGACATAAGCCATGGACTTGACATTGGTTCCGGCTCCAACCATCAGAAACCGTCCCTTGGCGATCTGGTTCAACAAGTTATATACATTGCCTCTATTCCCCTCGCCGAAGACAACTGTGGGTCTAACAATCACCAGGCTGCGCGATGGGTCTTCTTCAGCCCAGGCAATGTATACAGCCTCGGCCTGTAATTTAGTTTTGCCATACTCGTTGAAAGGTTCGAAGGGGCCGTCCTCAGAAACGGCGTGAGGCTGAAACCCATACACGGCTACGCTGCTGGTAAAGATGATCTTCTTGACGCCCGCAAGTGTTGCTGCCTCGCAAACATGAACGGCGCCTTGAACATTTACGTCGCGATATCGAGAGCGCGGCGACACATCATCCCGATGTTCTGCTGCAAGATTGACTATGGCGCCAGAACCCGTTACCGCTTGCTTCACACTGCTCAGATCAGTCACATCGCAGTTCAAACACAGCTGAGGGAATTTCTCACTCACTTTGACATCGGCGATTCGTACCGATAGTGAATGGCGCGTCAGCAAATCTGCGAGGCAGGTTCCAATGAACCCAGAGCCTCCCAATATAAGGACTGGATCGCGTAATCCCTTCCTCACTGCTTCCGCGGTTCCCTCGTTCACAAGCTGATTTTATCTGACGTGACACGTGCCTGTCGCAGGGCCCGCATCACTGGTTACACTTTCGGGCCGAGAGCCATCTCGCTCGTTCATTATGCCCTCGACCTGCTGGCCGAGGAACTGTTGGATCTGTATCCAGTTATACTTTCGTTCCGCAACTGCGCGTCCGTGCTCCGCAATTTCCTGCCTAAGCGGCTCGCTTTGAAACAATTGAGCTATCAAATCCATTGCTTCCGCTGTAGTTCGATAAACGAGAAGATCTTTTCCTGCCTCTGCTTCAATCGCCGCTGCTCCAACTTCGGAGGAGACACACGGGATTCCAAGTGCAAAGTAATTTAGTATCTTATTCTGGATTCCCGCCCCCCCTCGAATCGGACACACCCCGCAGAACACATTGTCGACGGCATCGGCGATGCGAACAACTGCCCCCGTCACCTCAATGCCCCGATGGCTCAAGAACTCACGCTTTACACCGGCAGGGCAGGCACCAATAATTCGAAGCTTCATTTGGAACCTATCGCGCAACATCGGAAAGATTTCGCGGGCAAAATATCGGGCGGCGTCGAGATTAAGGCTAAAAGACATATTCCCAATGAACGCGATGACATTCCCCGAACGCTTGGGTACGTAAGGGAATTCCTGAAGGTCGACGCCAACAGGAACAATTCGAACGGCACCCGAAGGGACATTCAGAAAACGGCGATCCAACTCCGAGTGCAACCAGACTTGATCGAAATCACGAATGCAGTTCCTTTCGTAGTCAAATAACCTATCTTTCTCCAACCTATAGATGAATCGCCACAACTTCGGCGCGCCTGCTTGGTCCATCATTCGGCTGTAAGCTAAGGAGATTGCATCTGACATTAATAAGAAGCGGGCATGATCTGCGTTCTTGCCTTCCAGGTATTGGCCGCATCGTATCAGGTGCGCGATCACGACATCATTCTCAGGCAACAGCTGTTCGAGCTTCTGGCGGAACTGTTTTGACTCGTAGTAGGCAAGCTGAAGAGGACGCCTGCCGAACAAAGCTCGCGCCGCATTCAGATACGATTGTGCCTTCGGCAGAAATATACGATGAACTTCATCGAATATGTCGTCATCGACTTCCATATCCATCTCTGCCCTAGTGCTGCAAAGCGACAGCAGGGTGAGACGGTACCCTTTGAGCGCGGCTCCGAAATTGAGGAGCGTTAGCTTACCTCCGCTCAGCGCAGGATACGGAAAACGCGATGCGAGTACCAGGGCGCGCCTTTCAGGCACCTTGATTAGCCTCTATAACGACACTGCCGGCTGAAAAGACCCTGGCGAACCGAGACCCCCTGGTTTCCACCGACAGAATTCTCGCAAGATCGCACATTCGAGAATGGGCGCTGATTTTAACTGCGGTGGTGCAGTTCTTCAATGTACGAATAATAGAAAGCTCCATTGTTCCGCGTGTTCTCACTCCAGTCTAGTCATGAAATTCAAGGAACCAAATCTTGCGGGGTTTGATGAGGGATCGGCGGCCTCTCTCGGTATAGCAATATGAATATAGTAGTCAATCGTCACTTTTCAACCTTCGCCAGTCAAGAGGTTGGACGGGTAGAGGATATGCAGAGTTGGCCGCCCCCCTACCGTGATTGACGTCGCAATCTCAGCCACACCGTTACACGACCCAAGTCCTCCTCCCCTATTCCGAACGGCAATTCCACACGATTTCTCTGCGAGAAAAACATCCAGCTCTACCGGTATTACCGCCCTCCAGGGTAACCGCTCGGGTTCACATTAACATACGTCTCCCCCATCTGCTCGGACAGGGAAGCAATGGGACTTGCGATACAAATTGTTTGGAATGAACCAGATTCTACCGTCGTCAGCCCAATCGGGCCTTCAGTTTGCCAAGTTGCACATCCTGAATACATCCTGCCCTTATCTGCCCCCATTCAGAATGGCCGGTCTAATCGGCATCGTGGATTCTGCAGGGCTAACACTCTGACTGTCTAAAGATCGCAGATATGCTTTGCGACTCAGTTCCATTGACTCCGCAGGCTATTCAAGGCATCGCCGACGGAAAGGAGCCCCTACGATGATCAGACTCTGGCTCTGCATTTCCTCAGTTGGCTTCGCCTCCCAGCTGATCCGGTGTTAGTTAACCCAGAAACATGCTCTTCTTCGATCATTGGCTAGAGATCCGCTTCCAAGAGACTGGCGCAAGAACTCTGTCTTGACAATACCTTCCGGGTCTGGCCATTGTGGCACGTGTAAAATACGGACATTGTTCGGGATCTGAATCCAGCAGGGTTTCATGCCTCTAGATGTTTTCTCCCAAGAATCGCAGGAGCCATCAGAATTGACCGCTCTTCCGCCGGAATCGGATGATCTCCGCCTGCTGGACATACTGATCGTTTTGGCGGAGCGCAAAGCGCTGATCGGGTTCATCGTCCTGATCTTCACCGTCTCAGCTATCATCCTCTCCCTACTTTTGCCGAAGCGGTACACGGCGACCACGACGCTCCTCTCTCCACAGCAGAATTCATCATTGGCATCCGCGCTGTCCTCGCAATTAGGCAATCTGAGCGGCATGGCATCGCTAGCAGGTGGCAGTCTCGGTTTGAAAAATCCCAATGATATGTATGTCGGCATGCTGAAGAGCCGTACCGTCGAGGATGCGATGGTACAGCATTTTGGCTTGATGCAGGAGTACCACAAACGCTTCCGTTCTGATGCCCGCCATGAGTTTGAGAATTACGCCAGAGTAGATGGCAGCGGGAAAGACGGACTGATTCGCATCTCTATCGAAGACAGGGACGCCAAGCGCGCAGCCGAGCTTGCTAATGGGTATGTTGACCAATTTCGAAGCCTATCGGAGCACATGGCCATAACAGAAGCTTCGCAGCGACGCTTATTTTTTCAACAGCAACTTGAAGAGGCAAAAGAGAACCTTGCGAATGCGGAAGAGGCTCTCAAGCAGACGGAACAGAAGACCGGTTTGATTCAGGTGGATGCTCAAGCAAGGGCTCTTATTGAATCTGCCGCTTTTCTTCGCGCCCAAATAGCAGCAAAAGAAGTAGAAATTGAATCTCTGAAGACCTTTGCGACGGGCGAAAATTCACAACTAATTCAGAGCCAGAAAGAACTGGATGCACTTCGCGCTCAATTGGCCAAACTCTCAGGCTCGAAAGACCTGGACGAAGGGCTTATTATCCCAAAGGGACAAGTCCCGACCGCTGGCCTGGATTACGTGCGCAAACTTCGAGACGTTAAATATTACGAAACAGTGTTTAACATTCTGGCTCGTCAGTTCGAGATCGCTAAGGTTGACGAAGCGAAACAGGGATCGCTTATCCAAGTTGTTGACGTAGCGACGATTCCCGATAAGCGATCTTTTCCGAATAGGACCCTCATTGTTCTAGGCTCAGTGCTCGCCGGGTTCTTTGTAGGTATAGTCGTCGCACTGCTTCAGACGGTCTCCCAGCGTTTGATGTCTGAGCCCAGGACGGCCCGCCGTTTCTATGCTTTCAAAAATGCACTCTTTCTCAGGAAGGAGCGCGGTCGCTGAAAGATCAAGGTGGCTGGTGGTCTTTGTGCGTCCTTGCGGGGAAGGGGACAAGAACTCCTGCGGACCACTAAGCTCTGAGCGGTTCCGTATTAATCGTCTGTTCTCTCCTACTCTTCCTTGTATTGCAATTCGACCGAACTCCGCCAATCGGCCAGCCGCACCTTGCGAGACTTTAATAACCGCCGTTTCATTTCACTTCGAATCACCTGAAGAAATCTGGGATCTTCTTTCTTTAGTCTCCGCTTCCAAAACAGCGCAACAAACTTCAAGGTTAGGAGCAATCGATCAATCGGAGCCTTGTAGAGATCCGTGAACGCAGACTCCGCTGCCAAAATGTTCTGGAGCCTTTCAGGACTCAATCTATCCTTCCAGTTCGCTAAAGATAGTTGATGTTCAACTCTGAGATCCCCGCATACATAGAACTTCTTACCGGAACGAAACGTCTTATGGGACATGCTGTAATCCAGATAATCGAGCCAAAAGCTCCGATCGAAACGCCCTATCTCAAGCAAATGGGCAACTTTCCACAGCAAGCAGGAATTCATCACGGTTATTTCGGATTCCGGGAAACCACAGAATCCCATCGTCATTCTTCGGGTACGCCACCGTTGAACATAGAGCGGCGATTGCACAATATTCTTCTCAATAAGTTCAGGCACGATTGCAGCTACATCGGGGTCGATCGCAAACTGCTGGGCTAGCGTCGCCAATCGCTGCAGAGTGTTGATTGGTAAGGATGTGTCCTGATCGAGAGTAAGAAGCCAAGAACATCCTTCGGCTTGGGAGAGGTCCAACGCACAATTGTAGGCCTCCGCCAAACCAACATTTCGCGCCGCCTGATGGATTCGGACCCGTTCGGGGAGGTCAATCGTACATGCCGGATCGGGTGTATTGTCATAAAGCAAGACGTGCAGATTCAAAGTCTGCGAAGAAACCTGCGTTGCACTTTGCATTAAAGTTTGGAAGCTGATCGAATCCGCTGGCCGCACCCTATGTAAAACGATTACGGCCATCAGGAAGACCGGGCTTGCGTGCGGTTTGTAAAGACTCGATGTATCCATGAACCACGAGCGAGATCTGTCTAAATTGCCGGATCTGAGATGAGGAACTAATTCAGTTTAAACGCCCCGGTCGACCTGGCACGATGGTCGAGATCGAGATCTCCAGGTTTCTGAAAAGCAAGAGGATGGCAGAATTCAGATGTGTCGCGTAGACAAAGTAGTAGGTGATTTTGCAGCAATTTATAATAGGTCTTCCCGGCGTTCCATCTTCGTTCGGTGGCGTCCAAGGTCCATGGTCTGCATCGATGCCCAAGGTCTACATCATTCTCGTGAATTGGAACGGGTGGGAAGACACCATTGAGTGCCTTGAGTCAGTTTTTCGCCTGGAATATGGCAACTTTTGCGTGATCGTTTGTGACAACGGCTCAACGGATGATTCGTTGAGCCGAATCGGCGAATGGGCAGATGGGAAGATCCAGCCCGTCTGTGGGAATCCGGACATGAAGCATCTGAGCTACCCGTCTTATCCGAAGCCGATTCCTTTTCTGACGATGGGTCCAGCGATACCTAAAGATCTCGCCGGTCGCAACGAACGCCTGTTTTTGATCCAGATTGGCGAGAATCTCGGATTCGCGGGAGGCAATAACGTTGGCCTGCGAATCGCACTCGATACCGGCGATTTGGACTATGCATGGCTCCTCAACAATGATACGGCGGTTGATCCAAAGGCCCTTCTCCATCTTGTTGGACGGATGGAGGAGAACCCGGATTCGGGCATCTGCGGCTCCGCGCTCCTGTACTACGATGACGGGAAGACTGTCCAAGCCCTGGGCGGAGCTCGATATGACTGGTGGACGGCGCGGGTCCACCACGTCGGATGTGGCTTGAAGATGGACAAGGCGCCCCCACGCCAGGAGGTAGAGCAACAATTGGACTACATCGTGGGTGCATCGATGTTGATTCGTCGTGCTTTCCTCGAAGATGTCGGCCTAATGAGTGAAAGATATTTCCTTTTTTTCGAAGAGATCGACTGGATAACAAGAGCCAAAGGGCGTTATCAGCTGGTCTATAGTCCTGAAAGCATCGTCTACCATAAGCAAGGCAAAAGCACAGGTGAAGGTTCCGCAACAAGCGGCCAGGATGACGTTGCTGGACTATATGGGCCAAGAAACCGCATCTTATATACGAGAACTCATCGTCCAATTGCACTCGCTCTAGTCGTCCCATCGGTCATGGCGAGCGCCGCCTATAGACTCCTGACAGGACAATTCGCAAGTTTCAAGCGTTTGATCTCAGGCGCGGTAGCCGGGGCGATCGCCCCGATTGATCACACCAACGACCGCGCCAACTAAGGATGCAGGCCTCGAATGTCAGAATCTATACCGCAAAATCTAACGGCTGTTGTCGAGGTTTCAGTTCTTCTGGCCATTGTTGCCGGATCAACTGTTCTTGTAGCTGCCGGGTGCTTGTCTGAGGGCGGCTGCATCTGGATGAGCGTGATCCTGCTGGGCACGATCGTCTGGCTCGCATGGTATCGATTCGATGGTGGACGACATCCCTGCTTCCTCTTCATGGTGATGCTTTTCGTGTTTCAGGGCGGCCGGCTTGTGGGCTATGTAGTCGGCGCGAAGCAAGATCCGATGTATATTGATGTCCAAACACCACTCCCAATCAGTGTCGAGCCTCGATTCGCAGAGATCACGCTGTTAATCATTGTGCTTTCTGCAATCCTCATCTACGCTCCCTGCCGTTTGAGCTTCAAGCCTGTTTTTCTTCACCAGAACCATAGCAACCGCTGGTTGCCCGCGCTTTATTCCCTCGTGTGGATCTCTCTTCCATTCTCGATCTACAAGAACCTGATGTATCTCTTGTATATCCGCACCCACGGGGGATACCTCGTGGTCTACACGGATAATGCCGATGTTCTCCAGAGTGCCGGTGTGCTCGCCAGAACTTTGTCCATGGTCAATGTCACGGCTATTCTCGTTCTGTTTGTTGCTGAAACGCGCCGTAAACACGTCATTGGAATTCTGACGCTCTTTGGAGCATTGTCTTTTCTGGATCTCTTGATCGGATTCCGCGGCAAGTTCTTTTCGGAAATCCTAAGTTTATGGTTCTTGATGAACCTCAAGACCGGCCGGCGATTCAAGCTGCCTATCTTAGTCGCAAGTGCCGCCTTGATCAGCTTCAGTGCAGTTGCCGTGGGATTCTTCCGGGAAGATAACGCCTTCGAGATGGTGAGTCCACTCGGATTCCTCGTCATGCAAGGCGTGTCGATGAACGTTACGGAAGCCGCCGTTAAATTTCACAGCCTCTTCTCCCAGTACGGCTGGCAATACCTCTGGGGTGGATTTGTGAATGGTCTTACGCCCACTGCAGCTGCCGGCATCCACCTGTGGTCTGGTGATCTGAGTGTCTTTCTGAATTCCAACGCCAGCAATCTGGGGTTCGGAACGGCATCTTCATACCTGGCCGAGCTGTACCTCTTCGGAGGCATCGGTGCGGTGGCTGTCGGCTCGTTGATGATCGGGTATTGTCTTAGTTTCATGCATCGGCTCAGTTCGAGAAGAATAGGACTTCTCTTGCTGGCATTCACTCTGCCGCCGATCATCTATTTACCGCGGCTCGAAATGTTCAATCCGGTGGCGGTCCTTCTCAAGTCCTGCTTCGGACTCTCGGTGGTAGTTGCATTCGTTCTAATCTTCGATTTTTTCGCTCGCATCCTGAAGCTCTTGTCTGGAACAGCAGATGGTGAGATAAATTGGAGATTTCAATCGGCAAGGGAGAAGTAGTTGAAGACCGATCGCGCTTCGATTCCTGTCTGCGCCAGGAGCGGCAAGTGTCAAAGAGTTCTGATCTTTAACTTTTTCGGAGGGATCCTCTCGAGAGGAATCCCTTCCTATGTAGATAATCTTTGTCTAGCTCTTGAGGGATGTGGGATCGGAGCCAAACAGTTCCGGTGTCCTGCTATCTTCCGAGGTCTGCCAACTTCCCTCCTGAACGTGCTTTTTGTGCTCACGGAACAGCTTGTCATGCCCGTATTGGGTATTGGTTTCGACAGAGTCATCCACGCTTCGAATTCTGCGTCGATCATTGGATGCCTCACCAGCCGGACGGCCATCGTAGTGCACGACTTCATTCCGATCAACCACCGGAACCGAGCCCTCCCGGCACGATATATCCGAGCTACACAACGCGTACATAGCGCTCTCGGGCGGGACGTCATTTACATTTCCAGAGCTACCGAGCGTATCGGGAAGAAATCTCGCATGTTCCCCAAATCGCGGACCTTCTACTTCCCGAATGCGTTTTACCGGTTCCTCGAGAAACGCACCGAGCTGTCTCTGGAGCGACAACAATATGTTTTGCTCTGCTCCGGGTGGGGCAAGAATAAGGATCTGGAAGGCGCGCTCGATCTGTATTTTCGCTCGGAGTTGTACAAGGTGCGGGAATTGCAGATCCTTGGGTTGGCGGGCCGGAATGCCATCGTAGAGAACTTCCGCAAACGCTCTCTGATTTCTCCGGAACGGATTACGGTTCATCCAGAGCTGAGCGACGAGGATGTGATCAAGGCTTACCAAAGAGCCGCATGGATCTGGGTGCACTCAAAGAAGGAGGGCTACGGCCGCTCCATTGCCGAGGCAAGGTTCTGCGGAGGCTCTGTCGTTGCAACCTCAATTGCGCCGTTCCGGGAGCAGCGCGATGATTTCACTTTCTTGTATTCCGACCTCGAAGGTTTTAAAGAAGCGGTGCGCGATTGCGAAGACAGCAAGGCTCACGCCTCATACCGAAAACCCTTCGAGCACGATCTTCTTGAGGCCGAGATCAGGCGGTTTGTCGAGACAGAACGAGCGAAGGCTTACCAGGATAGGTAACTCGCATTCAAGGTTCAATAACCAGATCACCTTTCGCTGCGCGAAGAGAAGACTTCTGACAGATGATCTCAATGTGAGTCGCGTACCAAGACGGCACAGAGTGCATGAGTAGGTTCTTCGCTGATGCTGTCAGGAGATTGCGGTAGAAGCGGGGGGAGGGGGAGAAAATTCAACCTTTGCGCTGAGATCACTTCGAACCCTATGCCACGCAGGAGATCGGAGAGCCCGGCGAGGGTGTAATAGGTGCAGTGGCCGGGATATACCGTATCCTCTGTCATTGCGGAGTCGAAAATGTCCCTTCCCGCAATCTGTTTCAATACGTACCCTAGGTAGCTCTGATTGTTGGTCGTCAGATAGAGTCTGGCCCCAGACGGCATCCACGCATAAAGGCGGCTAAGGAATTTCTTGGGATGCCGGATGTGTTCAATTACCTCTTGAAGCATAACGATGTCCGGCGGCCGGAAAGGAGGCCCGATCGGGCTTGGAGACTCGAAATCACAGTCAATCCACTCGAGGCCCATGCGGTGTAACGCCGATCTGTACCAATCAGGGCATTTGCCCATACCTATATAACCCGCGGACTCGCGGAACGCCCATATGCCGTAGCCCGGAAAAGAGCCGATATCGGCGATCACCGCATGACCTGCATCAGGAATGGCCGAAGCGGCGCGCTCAAATCGATATCTGTCGATTTCGTAATGGTCTACTCCGTCCCGAAAGAGACGGTCGCCAACACAGTTCCATCGCAGCTTCACGCGTAGCGTCTCGTAATCCACACGCATTCACAAGTTCTCCCATATGGAAATAAGTGAGGCTTCTGCGGGTGGTCGGGCTCCCCGATTCTTCCTCAGTGTCCACGATCAGACCTCAGCTAATGGGACTTAATGAGGATGCCCTGACCGGTGGGAACCGTCAAAATCATTCGATTCTGCCTTTCAGCAAAAGCATTCCAAGCTTGGAATTGCGCCTCGTAACCAGTGAACGCATAGTCGTCTATTATGACAACTGCGCCGTGCGAAAGTTTCGGCCACAGACGTTCGATGGTAGCGATCTCCCCATCGGCGTTGTTCATATCGATCGAGAGGTAGGCAATGCGATCAATTTCGGCATCGGCGAGACTCTCGGGCAGTATGCCGCGTACAAGCCGGACGTTCAAAAAAGGGCTGAAGTTGCGACTCGTCACGTTGTAGCAGTCGAAGTAGAGTACGTCGTTCAACATCGCAGCATGTCTTTTTTCGTCCTTAGAGACTCTCTCCAAAGGGATTCCTTCGAATGTATCGAGAAGCCAGAATGTCCGATTCAGCTTTTCAAATGCCAGGAAATGAGCGACTGTCAGCGAGAGCAGCCCAGTATGCACTCCACACTCGACGAAATCCCCGGGCACTGAAAGAGCGTTTTTGGCCGCCCAACAGCAAATATGAGCTCGCCATCGAATGTCCGGCACATTGCCATGCCACCCGGCTCTATTCAATTCGACAGCTTTGTTGTAGGCATGATCGAAGGCATTGTCTCGAAGAGCGGAGAGATTCTTACCGATCACCGCGAGTCCGTCAGAATGGTAATCAAACTGCAAAGGCCGTCGGATTCCATGCCGCTTGAGCCACGACTTAACTCCTAATCCCATGAAAATCGATCCTTGCGCGTGCTTGCACGCCGAAGAGGTGGATGCACCGGTTGACCTCCTGTAAGCGGCGAACGAATTGCCACTCACAGGATCCGTCTGGTTACACGTATCGAGTATTGTAGACGAGTGATATCGATGTGCTCTGAGCGTGTTTTGGAAATCACTCGATTGACTGCTGCCGCGTTTGCATGAGCTAGGATGCTGAGAACGCGCCTATAGCGACAGCGTACAATCATGTTTAAACCGAAGCGGCTCTGCACTGATCTACAGGAAGCCTTAACGGCCCGTTTTGTATGCGCGTGGTACTTTCCCACGGTTTTTGGAACGCACCAGCGAACTCTCGTCAGAACGTCCTCTTCTGATGACATGAACGGCTGAAGCCCCCAATATCACTGAACGCAATTGGAAATGGAGACGTCGCTCCGGATGATGGGTAACGAACGTTGCAACTGAGAAAAGTGCTTCAAGGATCTGGCTCCAACCTGATTAGAGTGTTCCTCTCTGCGCTCGTTGGAATTGTGCTTCCGCCGTTCCTCGTGCGTCACCTGTCTACGCCCGAATATAGCGCCTGGGTACTGATTCTTCAGCTCAGCGCGTATGTCAGCTTGCTGGATCTGGGCCTTCAAACCGCTATATCGAAGTTTGTGGCAGAATACGACTCGGCTGATGAGCGCCTTGCGTGCAGCCGCGTTTTGAGCACATCGTTCCGAATACTGTCCATCGCTGCTCTGGCAGGTGTGGTCCTTATCCTGGTGCTGACGTGGCAAGTACCACGGATGTTCCATCAGATGCCAAGCACGCTCGTTCGTGAGGTCCGTGGTTCCCTTCTCCTGATCGGATTGTCCGTTGCGGTAAGTCTTCCGTTCAACGCTTTTCTTGCCGCCTTCACCGGTTTACAAAGATACGGGTTCCCTACACTCCTGTTGACGATCAGCAAGGTTGCGTCCTCCGGCGCACTTGTGGGTATCTTGCTCCTGCGTGCGAGTCTGCTTCAGATGTCTCTTGTAATGGCGGCATTCAATCTAGGGACTGCAATCACTCAATATCTTGGATGGAGGAAATTCGCAAAAGATAGAGTAGAGTTTTCCTGGATATTGTTTGATTCATTATTCGCAATCAGGATAGTAAAGTACTGCAGCGCCTTATCGATTTGGACGCTCGCAGGGCTGCTTATCAACGGTCTCGATACAGTTCTGGTTGGGCACTACGATTTTCGAAATACGGGCTATTATGCTGTCGCCAGCAGTGTTACGAATTTTGTAATGCTTGCGGTCGGCAATCTATTCGGACCTCTAATCCCCGCCATTTCCTCGTTGCAGGCGATTGGAAGTTCTAAACAGATCGGAGATGTTGCTGTCAATACTACCCGATATTGTGGATTGGTCCTCTATGTCAGCGGCTTGCCCATTTTGTTTGGCTCCTACCCTCTCCTTTCGTTGTGGGTAGGCAAGAACTACGCAGTCCAGAGCGCGCCGTATCTTGCCGTGCTCATGATTGGAAATCTCATTCGCCAGCTTGGCTATCCATATGCACTTGTGGTTGTTGCAACAGGCAGACAGCATCTCGCCACCATCGCTGCTGTAGCAGAGGCGCTGGTGAATATTTGCCTGAGCATCTGGCTGATTCAACGGATGGGTGCTATGGGTGTGGCGATTGGCACGGTTGTCGGAGCATTTGTGAGCATCACGCTACATTTGACGGTCAGCATGCGCTATACGCGCTCCGCGATATTGATTCATCGCTCGCAATTCATCATGCAGGGACTGCTACGGCCGCTTGTGTGCGTCGCTCCCTCTGTTATCCTTTTGCCGTTTTGGAAGAGGTTTGCAACGATTCCCGCACCCCCTCTTTCTATGCTTTTGTGGGCTCTAGCCACGATTGCGCTCGCGTGGCAGGTGGGCCTCAATCGATCAGAACGGCAGAAGCTCTTGGTTGGATTCAGTCGGTTGGCGTATTGGCCAAATGTAGGCGCGTAACAAGTCTCAATCTTGTACGTGGCAAAATTGAAAACATTTCTTGTCGTGCTTATTCTCAACTTCGATGGTTAGACTGGGACTGGAAGTCTCCTCACCACTGACCTATCTTGAATCGGTACAGAAATGGCCAAAAGAGGTGGCGGACAGTTTCCAACCCGTTGCGAATAGGGCTGATCGGCTCATCAGAATCGCGGGACTTTCGGCAGCAAGCCCTGAAGCCGCCGCATGCTTGTTCAACTCTTAAGAAACACGCCTGTAAGGCCGGACCCGTGCCCCTTGCTCTTTCGTTGAGCTACAGAATAGAGATACAAGGCCAGCAACCTTCGAACAAGTCTTATGGGCAGCATGCGGTTGGCTACATCGGCCCATGCGTTCCTGCTGAGAATTGCACTCAAACGATCATGCGTTGTGATTTCGAGTTTCGACAACTCGCATTCGCTGCAAACTTTTTCCAGCACATTTGCAGTGTAAAAAGAAAGATGACGTGGCGCGTCCAGATGCAGCCATCGTTCTCGTAGCGTCTGAAAATCATAGCTTTCGATATCAGGCACCGCTACGAGCAGAATTCCATTGCTCTTGAGTCGATGCGAAGCGCTCCGAAGCACCTCCCAGGGACGAGGCATATGCTCCAGACAATGCCACATTACGATGACATCGAATTCCTCGTTCATCTCATCCATGGCCGCTGACGGGTCATCGGATTGTATTGCCTTCACGCCAACCGTATCTCGCAGGAAGTTCACGCATCGTGCATCCATCTCGATTGCAGTGACGTCGAATCCGGCATCCTTTGCGTTGCAACTGAAGATTCCCATCCATGGACCAATCTCAAGCAGTTCTCCGCTATTCTTGTACTTCAAGATGGCATCGAGTCTGTATCTTTCCTTCTTCGCGATTCCTCGAAGCTGAGACAAAGTTCTTGGTATTTTTTGATATCCCCCTTCGTAAAACCGGAAGAGGTCGGAGGGTACCGGAGACAGGAAAATCAATTCGCATGTTGAGCAGCGATAGTAATTGAACACTTCATCACTTAGCGTTCGATTTACATCTGAAGAGGAGATGAACTGTCGAGACGTCTCACCGCATTTAGGACAACTTACGAAATAGGGAGATGTCAGTTCGCGATCCTTCATTATCGTGACTTTTCTATAGTAGGCCGATCAGACCTAAACCACTCTACAGCAATTATATTGAATTGAGATCCTACTCACCTCTCCCACAATCCGTTTGAAAGGATTTTGGGCTACGGGAAACTTAACGTGGCGAGAAGCCGAACCCTACGAACGCTATAGGGAATGACGGGCACGGAATTCTTTGACAACTTCGGCGGGATCGCGATGATCTCCATCGACGGCTTCATTCATGGCGCGCATATCGTCAGCAGTCACTTTACCCGCGAGAGCATGAAGCGCTTGTGCGATCTGGGGCCAGCGACGGAGCGAATCATTGCGAACCAGCGGAACCGCCTGGTAGGGCGGGAAATAGTGTCGATCATCCTGAAGAGCCACTAGTCCCAGAGCCTGGATGGGTCCATCCGTCGAGTTGCCCGCGATCATATCGACCTGATGGGCTGCTAATGCTCGATACAAGAGGCCCAGATCCATGGTGCGCGGAGAGTCGGCAAAATGCAGATTGTATGCCGCGCTGAGCCCCGGTAAGCCGTCGGGCCGCTGCTCAAATTCGTACCCAACGCCGAGGCGCCAATTTGGAGTGAAGCGCGCGGCCTGACTAAGGGTGGTGAGATTCAGCCGTCTGGCATCGTCACCACGGATCACCATCGCGAAAGTATTCTCAAAGCCAAGCGGCTCCGCGACGGTGACGTTATCGCGTGAAGCGTAAAGGCCCCTGACGATTTGGAGAACAGCAGCCGGATCGCGGTTGAGTGGCTGCTTCAAAATCGCTGTGAGCGCCGTGCCGGTGTATTCGACATATGCGTCGATGCGACCGGAGACAAGGGCCTGGTTGCAAATATAGCTGCCTGCCAGGTAGAAGCGCCGCTCGACCTTCAGCTGCGATCTGGCTTCGATTTCCTGTGCCAGGAGTTCGCCGAGGATTACCTGCTCGGTGAAGTTCTTCGCGCCGATGACCGGGTGGTCTGAACGTGGAGGCGAGCAGCTGATAAGGAAAGAGCTGAGGAGAGTCGCGCAGGAGAGCAGGAGAGTTCGCTTCATTGTCGGATGCTTTCAGGGGGGGAGACTCTGAATCGCCTTTCCAGCAGTCCAAGAGCCGAATCCGCAATTAGAGCAAGGAGCGCTGCGGGAACGGCCCCTGCGAGCACCAGGCGGTTGTCCACAGACGCGACACCACGAAAGATCAGTTCACCCAGCCCTCCGGCGCCGACGGCTGCCGCAATGGTGGCGATCCCGATGCAAGTGACCGTTGCGGTGCGGAGGCCGGCAAAGATAAATGAAGCCGCTAATGGCAGCTCAATCATGAAGAGACGCTGCCGGTTCGTGAGCCCAATGGCTTGGGCAACCTCAATCAGAGTTGGATCGATGCCGCGAATTCCGGCATACGTATTGCGCAGGATCGGCAAGAGCGCATAGGCTGTCAGCGCGACAATCGCAATGCGTGCGGCTCGGTCCCCAAGCCAGGGCAGCGGCAGAAGAAATCCGAACATGGCAAGCGATGGAATGGTTTGCAGAACGTTCGCTATGCCGATCACCGGCTTCGCCCAGCGAGGCGAACGCGTAAGCCAGATTCCTGCGGGTACAGCCAGTACTGTTGCGAAGAGTATGGCAGCGCCCGTAAGCCAGAGGTGTTCCACCGTCAGCGTTGCGATCTCGCTGCCATACTGCGAAAAGAATGGCGCGCTCATGCCGGATGCGCCTTCCTGTTTACTCCATCTTCAGCACGACGGAATGCGCGAACATAAGCTACGATTTCAGGTTTGGTTGAACTCAAAAATTCATCGCGAGGCATGTCGATAATGAGCTTGCCCTCGTTCAACAGCGCGATCTGGTCAGCGAGGTAGAGGGCTTCGTCGAGGTTATGAGTTACAAACAGCACCGTGATCTCCACCCGGTGGAGAAGTGCGCGAAGCATATCCTGCATCTCGGACCGCGTGAGGGGATCAAGCGCACCGAAAGGCTCGTCCATGAGGAGAATGGGCGGTTCTGCAGCGAGAGCTCGCGCCAGCCCCACGCGCTGCCGCTGTCCACCGGAGAGCTGATGCGGATAGCGATGCGCAAAACTCGCCGGATCGAGTCCGACAAGCTGAAGAACTTCCCTGGTTCGATTTGAACGCTGGGCCTTCGGACGTCCTTCTGCTTCCAGAATAATCCCGACATTTCTTTCTACGGTGAAGTGCGGAAAGAGTCCGGCTTCCTGGATGACGTATCCGATCCTGCGGCGGAGACCTACCAGGTCGATCTCGCTCGCACCGGCAATCTCGACAACGCCGGATGTCGGTACGACCATGCGATTGGCGGTGCGAAGCAATGTTGTCTTGCCCGATCCGCTGCGGCCAAGGATCGCCGCGACTGTTCCATGTTCGATGGCAAGCGAGACGTGCTGCAGAAGCTGCCGACCGCTTGCGACAGCAACAGTAACATCTCGAAATTGAAGAGCTGCACTCATCGCTTCAACCGTGGAGGCAGCTTAGCACGTCAACCAGATCATCGCGCCCGCGAGCCCTTCATCCAACTTACCAGTCTCGGGAGTGGGGGAGGGTTCGATGCAGCAGACGCTGCCCTGCGTGATCAACTCAAAGAGTGCGGCTCCTGGATTGCTGCGCCGGCATCCACAGCCGTGTTCCAGGAAACGACATGATTCAGAGGCGATGACAGAGGCTCTCTCCAGAGCTGCTCGAAATCGCAACCACACGCATAAGCAAAGCAGAATGCCCATGAAATATGTCGCCTGCGCCATTTGTGTCCACTGCTGTATGCCCTTGGTTTTCATTTTTCACGAACACGCCGATGCATGATCAACCAATTCTACAAATTGAAGGCTGCGGCAGCGGATTGACTGCCCTTCCTCGCCTCATTGATCGCTCGTGTTCTTGATCGATAGCGGATTAGGTGTTTTCTCGGAGGAGTGCGATCCGCTCAGCTTCGAAGTCAGATCGAATTCCTGCTGCGCCTTTGCGGCCAAGCCTTGTTTTCGGTAGATCTGGCCGAGCTGATAGTGCAGGCTGGAGATATTCGGCGCCAGCGCGATAGCCTTTTCCAGTTCAGACTGCGCCTTCTGCATCTCATTTTGAGCGGCAAAGATGTGGCTCAGTTCCTCGTGAATCGTCGGATTAGCTGGGGCAAGATCGGACGCGCGGTTCAAATACGAAATCGCTTTGTCAGGCTGATGCTGATCGCCGTACAGCTTGCCGAGATTGAGGAATGGCTGCGCATCGGCAGGGCTCGTCCCCTGCCACTCGATCGCTGTTTCGAACGCGGTTCTGGCCTTCTCCATTTCGTTCAACTCCCGCCAGGCGAGCCCGATGTTGTTTTCAGCCTCCACATACTTAGGATGTAGGGCGATTGCGCGCTCGAAGCTCGCGATCGCGCCGTGATAATCGTTTTCATTGAACTTGGTTCTGCCGAGCAGATAGTGTGCGTCTGCGTCATTCGGCGATTCGGTAACCACCTCGGTGAACCACTTGTCGGCATCGACGAAGTCGTCCAGCAGAATGTAATCCGAAGCGACTATCTTCAACTCGTCGGGGCTGGGTCGGCGAAACTTGGCACCCGCCGTGAACTCCTCAAGAGACTCTCGAGGCTTCCGCTCTCGAAAGAGTACGTACCCCAGCAGAAAATGGGCATCCGCGGAATCAGCATGGTTCTTGATGTAGGCTCTGACCTCAGCTTCAGACTCCGTCAGTTTGCCCTGACCAGCAAAGGCCCGCGCTCCCGCAAGAGGATCAGGCGGAGTCTGGGAGCGTCCCGACGCGCATGCGAGGGTCGCAACCAGGAAGACCACATCACGAGCAAGGGCAGTTCCACGCAACATCTCATTTCCCTTCACTAATGAGCCGCATTCTTGATAGCGTTCGAGTCGCTAGCCTGACCTGCGACTGCGGCACTCGCTTCACGCTGCAACTTCCCGTAGGTCTGCATCTCCTTTTGCGCCTCTGCGGTATTGCCCTGCGATCGATAGACATTCGCCAGCAGAAAATGAATGCTCGGCTCACGAGGGCTGTCCTTCTCGGCCATGAGCAGGTCGGGGAGAGCCGCCGGCTGTTTGCCGAGCCTCACGAGGGCGCGCGCACGGTCCACGCGTGCCTGCATCAGGGCGGGGCAGCGCTCGATCGATGCGTTCGCTTCCGACAGCGCCTCCTCGCTGGAGTCGTTTGCTTCGAGAATTGCATTGGCCAGCTTCCAATGAGCAATGCAGTTATACGGATCGTTCTTCAACTCCGCCCGGAACTCCGTTTGCGCAGACTGCCACTTCCCGATGTACCAGTACGCGTCCCCCATGTGCATGTGCGTGCCAGGCTCCTCCGGAGCCATATCTACGGCTTTTTTGTATTCGACAAGAGCGAGATCGTAATTGTGCATGCTCTCGTCGATCTCGCCGGCGATCTCATGAGCAACAACGGAATCGGGATCGATTTCATTGATCTTCTTCAGCGCGCCTTCTGACAGGCGCAAATATGTTTTGCCGAGCATGTACCATGCCTGCTGATCCTTCGGATTGCGCCCGAGGTAATCGTTCAGATGGCGCGCCGCTTCGTCCATCTTGCCTTGGTTGATGAGCATGCGCACCAGCGTGATCTCAACCTTATCGTCTTTGGGATTGGCGCGCAGGGCCTTACGAAGGAGGGGCTCGGCCTTGTCATTTTGGCCAAGCTGCACATAGCTCATACCCAGGATCGCCGCGGCCGTGGGCATGTTCGGATTCAGTTCGAGCCCGCGTTTCAAAACTTCTGCCGCATGCGCATAGTCGTGCTGGTCGAAGTAAAGGCCGCCCAGATTGTTGTATGCAGCGGCAAGGTGCGGGGCCAGCCTGATAATGGACCTGTACTTCTCAATGGCAGCGCCTTCACTTCCGCTCTGAGCAGCCTGGTGTGCCTCGGCATAGAGGCGCTGTACCTCTGGTGTCACTTCACTCTCCCCTGCCTGCGAACGAGCCCCAGAAGGCGCGCCTAGCGTCGAAGCTAGTGCGAGAAGGGCAATGCTCAATCGGTATCTACGACCGGAGGGGGTGTACTTCATGATTGCTGATTATAAATTTTCCTGAATCAGTTCGTTGTGTCACCAAAGCGACAGAAAAAATCGCCGGACTGCATGAAAGCAGCCCGGCGCAAGGAAGCCACAAGTCTCCCAATTCAGGAGACAGCGCAGAACCTAGAAAAGAATCTGCAACTTGAGCTGGCCCTGTCGATTGTTGATTTGAGAGCCAGTACTGGTGTCCTGCGTGAATGTTCCATTACTTGCATTCTCATCGGGTCCGTTGAATCGTGTGCGATTGAAGGCATTGAAGTAGTCAACCTGCAGGATTGCCTGCCACCTTTCGCCAATGTAGAAGTGTTTCCGGGCGTTCAGATTTTCCATGAGATAAGCCGGATTCCGGAGATCTCCGTAAATCCTGTCCGCGTTGCCGATGACGTACTGCGTCGGGGTTGTGGTAAAGCCTGCCGGGTTGAACATCGATGGTCCGGTTCCCGTGCCGCCATGCGTGAAGTAATCACGTACCCTGCTGTACGAGGCGGTTGAGAGCTTTACCGAGGGATTGCGGTCCGGTCGGTTGAACCCGTTCGGGAACGGCGAGCCGCTCTCGCATACTGAACTTGACGAGCAGCCTGACATCGGTGTTCCGGACTGATAATTGAGAATCCAGCCCACCTGCCATCCACCTGCGATGTTTCCGAGCTTGCGGTTGTTGACGAACTTCTTGCCCGGACCGATCGGCAACTCGTAAGTTCCGCTAACCTTGAGAGTCTGCGGCACATCCGAATTTGAGATCGTGTACTCCGGCTTCTGGTTGTACTTGTTGATTCCGCCAGAAGTGAAGCTGGAGAAGCCGCTGTTGGTGTTATCCATCAATCGGGATAGCGTGTAACCCGTCAGGAACGAGAGACCGCCGGAAAACCGCTTTTCCAGGGTGATCTGTGCGCCCTGGTAGTAGGTCGTTCCAAAGCCCTCGAAGTTGTTGAAGATGTAGTTGTACTGCGGGTACGGCGTGAGAGCCTGCTGCACCGTGGCCGATCCGCCGAAGTCATTGACGAATGTTGGATAGGGCAAGCTGAACCCGTCATGCTGGGCGCAACCATCCTGGAAGCTATCGGACAGCACGGAGTTCCCGAGGTTCGTCGCGCAGGTGCTGAGAACGTTGCCGTATTGATCGTCAAACTTCGGGTCCATCTGGTTGATCTTGTTGTTTTGGCTGGGAAGGTGGATTACACGGTTACCGACCCAGGCTGCTTCAAAGAACATGTTGAACGGCAGCTCGCGCTGCAGGTTGACGTTCCACTGCTGGCTGTAAGGAGCGTAGCCGTTATTACGACTGAAGGCATTGATCGTGTTGCCATTACCGAGCGCCGGGCTGAATGGTGTAGCCACAGTTGCCGGTATGGGATTGGTATCCCACGATCCTGGCGCGGAAGTAAACGTACCGGAGCTGGCGCGGTGGAACTGGCCGGTCAGCAGGTTGCCGTAGTTCACAGCGACCTTGCTGGTGCCGTACTCGTAGGCGCCGCCATTGAGGAAGGCTATGTTGAAACCGGCCTGGACCACCATCTTATGGCTCAGCTGATAGGCAAAGCCAAGACGCGGCCCGAAGTGAGTAAAGTGGATATCGGCACGAGTGTAGCCGGCGCAGCCGTTACAGTTGCCGAACTTGGTAGCAGCTCCCGGTATGCCCGCAATGGGGTTGGTACCCGGGTTGTCAGGATCGAAGAAAACAATCAGGTCATGCTCTTCAGTGAAGGGCACCTGGATATCCCAGCGAACACCAAGATTCACTGTCAATTTCGGAGTCAACTTGATGTCATCCTGAATGTACGGAGCGAAATCCCAGTTGCGCAGCCTTTCTTCCTGGGAGTTAGAGCGGTTCGTATTATCCGGAAGACCCAGCAGGAAACTGGCAAACGAGCTGCCGTAGTTCGAGAAGTTGGCGTCGCTTGCATTGTGAATCGAGGTTTGCTTCTGGCTGAAGTTGAACTGACCGCCCTCGGTTTGTTCTTCGTTGTCGTCCTGATACGAGCGGCGAAGCTCGCCACCGATGTTGAAGGTATGGCGTCCCTTGGTCCACAGCCAGTTGTTCACCAGCGCTATGCCCAGCTTGCGGTTGACCGAACCTGAGTTGGATCCGTTGGTACCAAAACTGGTGGTAGAGTGCTGGCCATCGAAGGTGATGTTCGGCATGATATCTTCCTGCAACACGCCGAAGTAGTTGTCTACTGGTGGGAACTTGTTGACGTTGAATTGATTGTTGATCTCGCCGATCCAGCCAGCGCCTGCCGTCATGATCAGGTGCGGGGTTAACGTGTTGGTGTAGTTCAGCAAGAACGCGGTGCCAACGTTCGGATAGTCGCGCAGGCTCTCCAGCGGATTGGGAAGCACGACGATGGGATTGTTGTCGAATCCCTGGCTATGGAAGGTATTGCGCCACTCCGTGTAGTGCAGGCTCTGTGTGGGCGTGAGAGTCTGATCAACCGTGAAGCCCCATACATGCTGAATGTTCGGAGAAACGTACGGGACGTAGTTCTTGTTGTTGCTCTGCCCACCAACGCCGGTGCCTGGGTTGTCCGGATCAGGAATGTACTGGAGAATGCTGGCTGCAATGGGGCTGATTCGGTCGGCGGGAATTTTATTGCCGGGGAACGGCGCGCCGGTCAGGGGATCGTAGATGGGAACCACAATCTGAGCCCCGGAAGCATCTACACCGAGGTAGTTCGAGAAATCTCCGGCCTTCTCAGCCGCCGTCGGCACGGTGCCATTGTTGGTGTTCTGCGTGTTCTGCTTGTACCATTCCTGCGCATAATAGCCGAAGGTCCTGTTCCGGCCATCGTAGATGTGCGGAATGCGGATGGGACCACCTACCGAGAAGCCGTAGTTGTTTTCATGGTCCACGGGCGGCTTTCTGTCTACGTTGTTCGAGTTCCACGGCGGCCCGTTGAAGAAGCCTACGGAATCGAAGAAGCTGTTTCGGTTGATCTCGAAAAGATTGCCGTGATAGCTGTTGGTTCCCGATTTCATCTGGTAGGTCAGCGCACCCTGTCCCAGGCCGTATTGCGCCGAGAAAGTGGTCCGCTCAACCTTGTATTCCTGCACCAGATCGAAAGGCGGGTTGTAGTTCACGGTGTAGCCCTCCGTCTCGGACTGGGGGACCGGAATGCCGTTGTAGATGATTTCCTGTTCGAAGTCGACGCCGCCGCTCACGCGGTGAGAGAAATTGTCGCCGGTTGTACCGGGAGCCAGGAACTGTAACTGGTCAATCTGGCGACCGCGACCGGAAACCTGCTCCGGCAACGCAGCGACGACGGCAGGCTCAATGGTGCTGCCCAATTCTGGCGCTGTAGTATTGAGTGCGATTTCATCGGCGATAACTTGGACAGTTTCGCTTGCCGCTCCGGTGGTGAGCGAGAAGTCGACCGTGGAGGTTGTACTCACTTCGATCGTAACGCTCTTCTTCACGTCCTTCTTGAAGCCTTGAGCGTCGACCTGCAAGGTGTACGTGCCAGGCAAAAGGCCTCTGAACGAATAGGTTCCGGCGCTGCCGGATACGGTGTCGCTTGAGACCGATGTCTGGTCGTTGGTGACGGTGACCTTTGCGTTCGGCACAACCGCGCCGGTTGGATCTGTGATCGTGCCGGTGATTCCGGCGCTGGCCTGCGCGAATGCGGCGCGAGGGGCCAACGAGATCAAGAATGCGATTGCAACGATGGCCGACGCCCATAGGCTCGCCCGCGAGCGGCGCAACGAGACGGCGCACTCGTTGGGAATGGGGAATAATTTCACTTTGCCTCCTGGTCTTACCCAGTCAAGATCTTGAGTACAGTGGTAGGGAATTACGGTGACAGCCCGAAATGGCTCTTTTGGCCTTGGAATCCGGCGTTCGATGGAAACGATACCATTTTTATGGTAGCGATTCCATTCCGCGCAACTATACGTCCCCCAAAATTCCGCTGTCAAGATTTTTTTGGAATTGTGAATTTTTACCGGGCTTCTTTGCGCACCCGATTTCAACGTATTAGTGACGAGACGTGATAAGAATCGCCCAGAGTGGACTTTCACGCCGACGAGCGGGACAACGTGCAGCTGGGCCTTTCAGGTGCCGGGAGAGCCTCTGGGTAGCGATCGAAGGACCTCAATCGCAGCCATGTACGGTCTGTTGTGCGCGTGTGGCAGCTCCAACGACAGGCTCGTCCACCTGTACCTGCCGGTCGGGCTTGATATCGGTAAGCGTTTGCACAGTGCCGGAGGGCCAGCGAATCTCGACGCACGAGGGTGCCACGGTTTCTCCGAGGCCGAAGTGAACGCGAGGATCACTCGCAGACAGATATCCACTGGAGGTTGTCACGGTTGCCCATTGCTTTCCGAGGGCAGTTTTCACCATCACCACTGCTCCGATTCCATCGCGGTTGCTCTTATGTCCGATAAGTTGCAATGTGATCCAATGCCCCGAGTGCTCTGTCTCGTTGAGCAGAACGTGCGCCGGACCCCCATTGGTGGTGACCACTGCATCGATGCGGCCGTCATTATCGATGTCTCCAACCGCCATGCCTCGGCCAACCCAGGCCTCGTGGAAGATATCCCCGGAGATGGATGAAACATCCACGAACTTCTGGCCGGTATTCCGCGCGAGCAGCATCGGCTCACGGTAGTGAAATTGCGGATTAATGCGTTCGATCGTATCCAGATCGTGTCCCTGAGCGACCATCAGGTCCTTCCACCCGTCGTTGTCGTAGTCGAGGAATCGCAAACTCCACCCGGAGTGCAGAAGTGTCATTGCGCCGATGCCGCTTTCGTTGGAGGCGTAGTTGAACGTGTTATCTCGATTGTTCTGGTATAACGCGTATCGCTGGTTAGCCAGGTCATCGACGATGATGTCGGGCCAACCGTCGTTGTCATAGTCGGCAAAGTCGACACCCATGCCCGCGTAGGTCTGTCCCTCGGCGTTGACGGCTGCTCCCGTCTCCAATCCAACTTCTTCAAACGTTCCATCCTTCTTCTGGTGGAACAAAAACTCCGGCATGGAATCATTCGCGATGAAAATGTCGATCCGTCCATCGCGGTCATAGTCGGCAAAGGCAATTCCGAGCGCTTTTGCAGGCTTATCGAGGCCAAGCTTGTGCGCCTCTTCAGTGAAATGACCATTGCCATCATTGTGATAAACCAGCAATGTGATGGGCTGGAATACGTCGGGATGACAATAACCGCGGTATCCTTCGCGATGTTCGCCGCACCACACGTCCTCCCAGTCCCACGTCACGTAACGATCCACTACGAGATCCAGAAGGCCGTCGTTATCCAGATCAACCCATGCCGCCGAACTTGACCAGCCGCCGCCCGTTACGCCCGCCTTCGCGGTGACGTCGGTGAAAGTACAGTTCCCATTGTTGTGATAAAGCTTGTTTCCGCCGTACGCAGTAACGAACAGGTCCTCGTAGCCGTCGTTATCGTAGTCGGAAACCGCCACGCCCATTCCATAGCCCACACCCTGAAGCCCGGCTTTCTCGGTAACATCCTCGAAGGTCCCATCCGCCTTCTGGTGATACATGCGGTTCCAGTATTCCGACCCTGTCTTCTGAGGGATGAAGCCCTTCGGCGTGGGATCGGTGTACGGCGCTCCATTAACCAGGAACAGGTCGAGCCGGCCGTCGTTGTCGCAGTCAAACAACGCCACGCCGGAGCCCATTGTTTCGATCAGATATTTGCGCGATGTGTGCGGTGCCTGGTGAAGAAAGTGCACACCGACCTTGTCAGTGACATCGACAAATTTGCCGGGAACCGGGGGCGTTGTCTGAGGCGCAGCCTTCGCGGGCAGTCTGCCTGACTGAGCAGACACCCCCGCATTCGCGAAACATCCCATAAGTAAAGCGAACCAGAAGATAGCTCTGCATACCTGCGTCACGGTCCGCTCCTCGTTGGAGCAGAGACGGTATCAGGGCACGGTTTCCCATCGCAAAGCGAAGACGTAATCCCCTTCCCTTCAGTGATGGTGTAGATACGATCGACTGCCGGAAGCTTGATCGTCTCCTTTGCACCTGAGGGCCAGTGGATCTCCGCCTTCGCCCGATCGGTTGCATCCCCAAGACCGAAATGAGGCCTCGGGTCGTTGGTGGAAACATAGCTACCCGCGCTCATCACATCCTGCCGCTGACGAATTCCGTTCGCAGTCAGATAAACGGTTGCGCCTACACCATCGCGTGGGCTCTTCGGACCGCCGACGAGTTTCAGCTCAACCCAATGATGGTGATCAGGATTGATGTTCTTCAGCAGCACCGGCGGCCCGTCGATCTGGCTGATGACCACATCGATCTTGCCATCATTGAAGAGATCGCCAAATGCTGCTCCGCGCCCGGAGATGATCTCGGCAAGCGCTGTCCCCTTCACTGGAGCGATCTCACTGAATTTGCCATCGCGATCATTGTGAAAGAGCAAGGAGCGCTGCGCATATGAGGTCCCCCAATCGAGGCGATCGGCGGCAGGATAAATATGGCCGTTCACAAACATCAGGTCGAGCCAGCCGTCGTTGTCATAATCGAGAAATCCATCACCCCACCCAAGGAACGGGATCGAAATCTTGCCGATCCCCGATCGCATGGACACTTCGCTGAACCCGCCATTCCCCTGGTTGCGGAAGAGCAGCTTTGACTCATCGGAAAAGTCCGAGATCGCAAAGTCGAGCAATCCATTATTCATGTAGTCGCCCACGGCAACTCCCATTGCGGCGACCTCACGGCCATCCTCATTCAGCCCGAAGCCCGTTGCGTAGCTCGCGTCCTCAAAGGTTCCATCGCCGCGATTGAAGTAGAGATAGCTCAGCGTCGAATCGTTCGCGACAATAAGGTCTGGCTTTCCATCGCCGTTCACGTCGACAAAGACAGGAGTGAGGCCGTAGTACTTGTTCACAGCATCCGCCACCCCTGCCTTCGCACTGACATCTGTGAATGTGCCATCACCATTGTTGTGAAACAGATGATCAGCTTCGCCTTCCAGATTCTTGGGGCCGCACATCACCGGCTCTCCCCGGAACTCGCAGTAGGAAAATCCTGTTGCTTTCGTGTGTTCGTAGGGCAGGTTGTCGCGATCGAAGTGGACGTATCCGGAAATGAAGAGGTCGAGGCGGCCATCGCCATCATAGTCGCCCCAGGTTGCTCCAGCGGACCAGTTACCGAGAGTCACGCCCGCCTTCTCTGCGACATCGGTGAAGGTGCCGTCGTGGTTGTTGTGATAGAGACGGTTTTTGCCCCAGTTCGTAACGAGAATGTCTGGCCAGCCGTCGTCATCATAATCTGCGATCGCCACACCGAATCCCCAACGGCCATTGGTCACACCGGCTTTCGCAGCAACGTCTGTGAATGTTCCGTCGTGGTTGTTGTGGAACAGCGCAGCATGCGGCGGTTCTTCCTTTCCATCAAGCGCCGCTAATGTAGAACCGTTCACGAAATAAATGTCGAGCCATCCATCGTTGTCATAGTCGATCAGGCCAACACCGGAGCCGTTGGTGTCGATGATCAGACGTTTGTCGGCATTGCCCATCGTATGTTTCCAACCCGACAGGCCCGACGCCTGCGTCACATCTTTGAATGGGACAGGGCCGGATTCCACGAAGCCGCTCGCCGTGATCGGGATCTTGCGTGTCCCTAGATTCGCGATCGGAGGCGCATTGCGCACCATACCCGATGACGGGTTCACCGTTCTCTGGGCAGCTAGAGGAGTGACGGAGACCATGGTGGCAGCCAATAGCGCCAACCATGCGTTGGGACAGATGCGCCGGCTGTACGGCAACGGTGACCTCCACCGCTGAGTCTATCGCAGAGCCGATCCCGGCCAGACTGCCTGAGGTCCTCATTACAAGACATGTTCTGGTCGCGAAAACCGACCCGCTCCCTCAATCCTTCGCCTCAGCGCGATCAACCCACTTGCTCCACATCTGCGGATCCGCGAGCATCTTGATGTAGACCCCACCCACCACTGAGCGTGCCTGAAACCCCGGGTGTTTCGCGGATATCGTGTCATACCAGTCAGTCATGGGTATGCGCTCCGGCGTCTTATCGAGGAAGTGGAAAATGGGATTCACAAGGGCCTTGAAGTCGTCCGGGTTGGACGCCAGCGTAGCCGACCATACCGTCCAATCGAGTTTGGTGTAGGTGGCTCGGTTATCGAGCGGCAAGCCGTACTCATTGAGATGCGTCTTGTAGAACGCGACTTCACGCTGGGCGATCTCCGGCGAAAACTTATGCAGGCCGAGGATGTTGTCCCATACCAGGTTGTACTTCTGGCTCCAGGTTCCCTTCTTGTCGAATGCAAGACGGTAATGATCCCCATCGAGTGCCATTGAAGCCCATTTAGTTGCCATCGACTTCGCGGCAGAGTCGTACCGCTTCGCCGCATTCTCATCGCCGAGTTTCCCCGCAAGCTGAGCGTATGCAGCCAGGGCTTCAATCGCCTTGATGGAAAGGTTTGTGTTGTGCGCGAGGTGCCCCGCGAAATCATCCGTACAGAGCTGGTTCTCTGGATCGAACCCTTTTTCGAGAAGGAAGTCCGCCCATTTCGTGATCAGCGGCCAATGCCTTTTTGCGAAGGCTGTGTCGTTCTCAGCATGAGAAAGCGCGGCGACCATAAGGATCACGTTGCCGGACTCCTCCACCGGCATCTGATCCTCTTCGCTGCTCTCGCCTCCGCCATACTGCTGCCCGTTTGCCAGCGGATACACACCAAGGTCATGCGGTGCGAACGGGAACTTCCAGTGGGACGTTTCCGCGTAACGCATCACCGGCTCGAGCTGCGCCTCAACCAGCTTCGGATTCAATAGCAAGAACATCGGCGACGACGGATACAGCACATCAACCGTGGAGATAGAGCCGTTGCTGAAGTTCTCCTTCGGCATAAAGAACGGCACGCCTGCGTCGTCCTCCACCAACTTGTGCGCGCCGATCGCCTGCCTGAATGCGAGGATAGAAATCGCGGCGTACTCAGCGCCGCCTTCCTGCGTCAGGTCATGCTCAAGCTCGGCATCGTACTTCTCCGCCCGCCTCGTGAGACTGACATAATCGTGCTCCGCGGCGTCGAGCATCTCGGAGAACGTGGAGAACTGCTTACGCCAGTAGGGCAATAGCCGTTGACGCATGTACTCGACGGAGTAGATGTCGTCGTATGAGAGCAAAACATGCCGCATAACCGGCGCACTGCCCACAGTTCCAACAGGCATCGTAACGATCAGCTTTGGTGCTGCCGGATGCTGGCTCTTCGGCATGCGAGGCTGTTCCAGATCATCCTGGGTCGGCGCTTCTCCGGTTTCGATGAAATGCTGACGATCAGACCAATTGCCTGCCGCAACGACAGTCTTGCCTTGATTCTTCGGAACACCAAGGTAGAAATAGCCCCAATTGATGCGCAGATCGTCTCCATATTCCTCGAGTATCGGCTGCTTCTGCGAACCGACTCGGAGCAGGTCCAGCCCGTTAATCTGGTCGCGCGACCAGACCACCTTCTCACCCGGTGTATTTGTTGCAATGGCTCCGTCCAGGTCCAGGTAGAGCGTCACGTCGTGCTGTGCGCCGTCGCGCGACCTGACCTGCCATGACAAATAAGTCACGGGACGCGCCATCACCGCCATGTCTTCGGGGAACGCTGGAGTCAAGAAGCATATCTGCAACTCGATCTGGCTATTTTGGAGCGTAACCATGGTCCGCGTGGGGGTGATGGTTCGTTGCGTCTCGTCAAGTGCCGGAACATCGCCGCCAGTCTCGCCAAGGTATCGATAGTTCTTGCCATCAACCCGAGCGATCCCGACGATCTCCTGCCGCGCACCCGTCCAATGACGCGTCTGGCCCCCGGTTAAACGGTCTGTGTTCGACCAGATGCTGAAGTACGGGTCATGGACGACGAGCGGCGTGGAAGGCGCTCGCAGGTTCAGATTTGACTGCTGCGCCAAAACGGATAGAGCACCAATCATGAGAGCTGTTGCCACGATGGCGCGTACGAACGAAGTACTCATACGGTAATTCCCCTGAATGTATTTCGGAGCGATTCGGTTACGCTGATGCCCACGTCGGCTTCGAGGAATACACCGGTAATATACATGCGCCCATCAGGCCGGCTTCAGCCCCGAGTCTCGCAGGCAACACTCTTGTTCCACCGCCTGGCATTCCCGCTGATGCAGCTCTGCCTGGCGCCGTCAGCGCGTACACATAGCTACGGCGTTCCAGTTCCTCGAAGAGTGGTGGCGAGAGAAGGTCCCATGAATTTGCGACTCCACCCCCCACTACATAGAGCGGAAAGTTAAAAATATTGATCAGGCCGGCGAGGCAGATTCCCAGTGAGCGACCAGTCTGTGCATAGATGTTAATGGCATCGAGATCCCCTGCCCGAGCGGCTTCGGCAAGGCTTTGCGCGGTGAGAACCGAACCGTCAGATTTGAGGCGCGCGAGACCTGGTGCCTTGCCGCTGCTGATTATCCGTTCTGCGGAACTGACCACTGCTGTTGCAGATGCGCAGGCCTCGAGACATCCCTGATTACCGCAGCCGCAGAGCTCACCCTCCGGATAAACCGTCATGTGCCCAGCTTCGCCGCCCATTCCTGCGGAACCATGCCAGAGCTTTCCTTCGAAAATGATCCCATTGCCGACGCCGGTACCGAGCGTCAGCATGCACATGGAGTCAACGCCGAGTTCTTTTCCTAGTCCCAGTTCATACTCAGCAAGGGCTGCCGCATTGGCATCGCTTTCCAGAAGGACAGGACGCTGCAGCCGCTTCTCCATATGCTCGAGGAGCGGAAACCGGTCCCATCCTGGCAGATTGGGCGGTTGATGTAAACGCCCCGCGGGAAGTTCCAGCGGCCCCGGAGACCCAACGCCGATTCCCGCGAATTCCCGCCCCTTTGCATGACGATCGAGCAGTTGCAGGATCGCCTGACACATGTCATCGACAACAGCAAGCGGGCCAGCTTCAAGACGAGTCCGGAGCGTCACCGATTCCAGCAGCCCAGTGCCCGGAGCATAGGCTGCGATGCGGAGACTGGTGCCGCCGAGATCGACGCCAATCGTGAGAACCTGCGAGTTATCCAAGGCCATTTGCGATCACCGCGGAAAGCAGGAGATGCGATACACGTTCATCGAGTGAAGGTCGTGCAAAACCGATGAACCTCTAAGAGGACTTAGGAAGCACGTGCAAGAAACGGGGACTCCCGCTCTTCCGCTGTTGTTCTTGGAAACGATACCACACAGAACGAAAGACCGGTCAACCTGAGTAGACGATCTCCCCATGCAAATGGTTCGACAGAAAATTATGAACTTAGCGGTCGAGTGTGATCCGTGCGGGAAGTAGGAGCGTCGTGTTCCGAAACCACATCGAGGCTCCAGATCAACGCGGCAAAGATGGTACCGTTTCCATTCGATCCCCAGGTACAACGTGCAGACGGAGATATCGGAATTACTTTCTAGGAAGCGCCGACGGAGCAGCCGCACGAGTTGCGCTGGATCAGGCGCGTCTCAAGCGTGATCTGCCGCGTACGCCTCCCCTTCGGCTGCGGATACGAACCCCGCTTACCAAGAAGCTGTTCAAAAAGCAGTTCGGCGGCAACTCGTCCGATCTCCTCGACCGGCTGCTGCACCACACTGATGGAGGGGCGCACTGTTGAAGCCAGCTCGAAATCATCGAATCCCAGCAGAGCGATGGTTTTCGGAATAGCCACATTGAGCTTCTGGAGAACTTCAAAGGCATAAATAGTCGTGCTGTTTTTGAGCGTGAATAGGGCATCCGGCGGGTTGGCTCCTGAGAGCATGCTCTCAATTGCGTATTCAGCCGACCTGTAGTCCTTGACCGATGTGTTCAGCGTTGCTGCCATCCCAGCTGCTTCCATCCCCGCTCGATACCCTCTGATGCGCTCCTGGATGGTAAACAGAGTGCTTTCACCGGTAAGACACACGATCCGTTTGTAGCCGTGCTCAACCAGGTGTTGTGTTGCAAAGCGCGCCCCTTTGAAATTGTCGGAGACCACCGCTGATACCAGCGTATCCGAAACCGGACGATCGATCGCAATCACCGGAAGGGAAAGACGCTTGAGCAGATCACGAAGGCCTTCGCTCTGGGAGTTTGCAGGTGCAAAGATGAGGCCGTCGACGCGGTGACTGATAAGGATATTCAGGTTCTCAAGCTCGGTATGAGGGTCGTTGTGCGACGCTGTGACGATCAGCAAAGAGTCATTGGCCTGTGCGACTGCCTGCGCAGACTCGGCGCAACTGGAAAAGAACGGGTCGGCAATGCTCGGGATCACGAGGCCGATTGTCTTAGTCCTGTGGCCCTTGAGGACGCGTGCCGCCTGGTTCGGCCGATAACCCATTGCCTCGATCACGCGACGGACATGACCCAGCGTTTTCGGGCTTACCCGATCTCCCCCGTTGATGACCCGGGATACAGTTGTCGTCCCCACGCCGGCCGCGCGGGCTACTTCGCTGACAGTCGGAGGAGTGCCTCTTTTTTTCATGCGCGCTTACCAGAGACCTCAGTGCGGTACGAGAAGTCTAAGCTACGCGCCTGAGGCACACAAAGACGGATCGGTATCGCACCCATCGAGCAACACCGTGAACGAAGCTTGATGGGTTCAAGGAAGGATCATGATCCTTGCCTTCCGGCGTTGCCCTTCCTTTGCGATCCCAATCCTCGCAAGGGGAAAGGCGGGAAGCTCCGGCGTGACGACCTCAGGCATCGGGACCGGCTTCTCTAGTTCAAATGCACCATACCCAGACAGAAACGGACCACTCATAATTTGAAGACGAATAGATCCGGTAAACGATTGCTGGTTCCTCAAATTCAACCGGATATCGCAGAGTCGCGCGTTCAAATACATGTCGGTCCCGTTGCTTGACAGCCCACTTCCTCAGGTTTCTACTCGACTACGAGCCCTTTCGTTGCCTCATCCAGCAAACGTTATCGCAGCCAAAGCACGCCAAAAAATTTAAGATCGCACCACGTGGGACCACAGCCATGCACAAGAAATCCGCTTCTGATACCACCCGACCCGCACACAACGGTGAATCGTTTGCGGCAGCCGACCCCACCCGTCGCGATTTCCTTGCGGGACTCGGCGGCGCCGCGCTGGCAACAGCGTTATCCAGCAGCCGGGGATTCGGGGAGACCTCCACAAGCGCCCTGAACGTTGCACGAGTAGCTGTGCCTTCGAGCCGTTCGCTGATGAGCGAGAACAAAATCTCAGCCCTGAATGACGGCTTCTCACCCGCTGATTCATTCGACCGTGTCCACACGATCTATGCGCTCTGGGTCGATCATTCCGACGGGGAACACGCAAGCTGGGTGCAGTACGAGTGGAGTGAGCCGGTAAGTCTCGACAAGGTTGAGGTCTATTGGGCAGTCGACCGCCCGCGTCCCAAAGCAATTCCCGGCAGCGGTGGCCCCCGGATTCAGGTACCGGAAAGTTGCCGAATCCTTTACTGGAACGGAAGTGAATTCATCCCGGTTCCCCAGCCGCAGGGACTCGGAGTCGCCCCCGATACTTTCAATCCAACTTCCTTCGAACCGGTTCGTACCAGCAAGTTGCGCCTCGAGGTCGTTCCGCAACAGGGTCATCCGGCAGGCATTCTCGAGTGGCGGGTCTTCAACCATGGAGCCGCGCCTGCGTTGCCGCCGGTTGTCGATGCGGGGGTCGACCGCTCCGTCGTGAGCGACGGTAAGACCTACCTCTCGGGCAAGGTTTCCTGGCTTCAGAATTCTCCGCGCAACAAGACTCAATGGAAGAAGTCGGCCGGCCCTGGTGCGGTAGCATTTGCCTCTGCTGCTTCTCCCTTGACGACAGCTACCTTCTCGCAGCCCGGTGATTACGTACTCACACTCGACGCTTCGGACAGCAAGGGAACTCCGCATTCCATCAGCGTGCACGTTGAGCCCGCGCCGCCCGCCGAGAGGCTCGACGTCGTGTACACGCGCAAGTATTCGATCGACAGCCCGCTCTGGAATCAGCGCGCCAAGGCCCTGATCGTCAATTGGATTCCCCATTGCATTGCAATGTGCGAGCGGACCGACATTGCACCGATGCGCGGCGACGGCGGAATCGACAATTTCATCGAAGCCGGCAAGGCCAATCGCGGAGAGCAGCACGGCAAGCACAAAGGATATGTCTTCTCGAATGCCTGGGTTCACCAGACGGTCGAATCAATGTGCATCGCACTGATGGTCGATGCCCATGGAGATCCGGAGATTGTGAAGGCCCAGGAACTCATGCGCGCGACGCTTGAGCGCTGGATTCCGATCATTCTCGCCGCGCAGATGCCTGATGGATATCTGCAGACCGCGTACACCCTTGCCGATCGCAAAGAATGGCCCGAACGCTGGTCGCCTGACCATCGCGGCAACCACGAGGGCTATGTCTCCGGTTATTTCATCGAGTCCGCCATCAATCACTACACACTGACCGATGGGAAGGACCTTCGCCTTTATAACGCAGCCAAAAAGCTGGCAGACTGCTGGGTTGCGAACATTGGCCCCGGCAAGAAGGAGTGGTTCGACGGCCACCAGGAAATGGAGCAGGCACTGGTTCGATTCGGCCGCTTTGTAAACGACCAGGAAGGCAACCACCGCGGAGACGCTTACATCGCGCTCGCCAAGTTCCTGCTCGATTCACGCCGCGGCGGATCGGAGTACGACCAGAGTCACCTTCCACCCGGCCAGCAGTACGAGGCAGTTGGCCACGCGGTTCGCGCCATGTACTTTTATTCAGGCATGGCCGACATCGCTGCCGAAACGAAGGATCGCGATTACCAGAGCGCGGTCATTTCGCTCTGGGACAACATGGTCAACAGGAAGTATTACGTCACGGGCGGCATCGGCAGCGGCGAAACCTCCGAAGGCTTCGGGCCAAACTACTCCCTCCGCAACGAGGCCTATTGCGAAACCTGTTCCAGCTGCGGAGTCGTTTTCTTTCAGTACAAGCTCAACCTCGCCTACCATGATGCGAAGTACGCCGACCTTTATGAGCAGACGATGTACAACGCGCTGCTCGGCGGCGTATCACTCGAGGGCAACAGCTACTGCTATACGAATCCGCTCGTGAACACAGAGCGCGCAAAGTGGCACGTGTGCCCATGCTGTGTTGGTAACCTGTCCCGCACGCTTCTCATGCTCCCCACGTGGTCCTACGTAAAAAGCAAAGACGGACTCTTTGTGAACCTGTTTGTGGGTAGCCGTATTCACGTCGGCGAAGTCGCAAAAACGAATGTCGAGATCGTGCAGAAGACGGACTACCCCTGGCGCGGATCCGTTTCCATCACCGTGAATCCGGACGAGGCCAGGACGTTCTCGATCTACGTTCGGATTCCGAACCGGACTACGAGCAAACTCTACAAAGAGACGCCGTCGGTCAAGGGCCTGAAGCATCTCGCCGTGAACGGCGAGTCGCAAAAGCCGGAGATTCGGAAAGGCTATGCAGTCATCACGCGCGAGTGGAAGCCTGGCGATCGCATCGAAATCGAACTGCCGATGGAGCCGCAGCGGATCGTAGCCGACCAGCGCGTTGAAGCCGACAAAGACCTCATTGCCTTTAAATATGGACCACTAATCTACAACGTCGAGACTGTCGACAACCAGAACATCCATCGCAAACTCGGCGACGCTCCGCTCCAGGCCGAATGGCGGCCCGATATGCTAGGCGGCGTTATGGTGATCACCGGCAAATGGCAGGATGGCTCACCGCTTGCGGCGATCCCCAACTTCGCTCGGATGAATCGCGTAGGCCCTCCACCTGAATATCCCAGTGAGCGGGAGAACGATCGCCCCATCGATTCGAAAGTCTGGATCTAGCGAGATCATCTCTTGCACGAGCAATTTCTTGACGCTGCCAGGTAGCGCGTAAATCCCTGCGCTGATACCACTTCCCGTGTGGCAGAATTCGTGATGCGGTTCCACGAGAATCAAGGAGGTCGTGTGCGCAGACTGATCCCTGCAGTCAGCTTGTGTTTCGCAGTACTGACCATCGCGTTATCCAACGCGCAAGACGTGAAGGTAACGTCGGCGACGTCGAAGATAGTTGAACTCGAGTGGACTGGAGCGGGCGCAGCTGCGGTCCTCGAGCGCTCCGCCGGCCAGACCTTTCAGAAGATTGGGCCCGCCGGCTCCGGAAAGTATCAGGACACCAGCATCGACCCTTTTGGCATCTATCAGTACCGCATCAACACGAGCGGCAAGTTCTCCAATGTAGTCACCGTGGGGCCGCCACCTCTTGGTGTGTCGAATGCCGCTCCCGCGCGAAAAGGGAGTGAGTATCCGAACTACGGACCTGCAACTGCGATCGCTCTCGATGAGAACGGGGACCCCGCAATTGCGTTTGAGTCAATCGACCCAAACGGGGACGGGGACAAGTCCGACACAGAAATCCGCTTTGTCCGTTGGGACCGCGCTACGTACAAATGGACGCAGCCAGTTCGTGTAGCCGTCACCGGAGCGCTAGGAGACCAGAACGTGAACCCGATTGCATTGGGTTGTGATCGCGCGACGGGCACCTTCGCGATTCTTGCAGCCCTTGCTGAATCGACCGTCTACTCGATCTCCAGTGATCACGGCGCAACGTGGAAGAACTTGCCTTTGCCAACCAACGTCGCAACTCCGCATGGAGTCGCTCTTCTGATCGGCTCGAGCCAGGTATCTGCAGCGATCAATGCCGAAGAAGGTGCCACCTATTTCACCGGACCTGTTATGGACGCGAGTACATGGAAGGCCAAACCCATTCCTGCCGGTGAAGCCTGGAAGCTGCGGAACAATACGAACATTGCAATCACGCAAGACACGGCAGGAAACGTGGCGCTTGCGTTCTACGAAGATCAGCAGGAAGGGGATACCCACCGCTACGGCTTCTGGCGGCCGAACGACTCCGGTCCGGTGGCCATCGTGAGCAGCGCGCCCGTGGACTCCCCTGACGTTGCCCTGAGCTACGCCAGCAGCAAGTTCGTTTCAATCTTCGCTGCGCAGCTCGACGACGATGATTCCGGCCGAACGGTCTGGTTCAGCCAGTCCAATGACGGCAGTACCTGGTCGAAGCCCGTCAAACTTCCAGTCGATGGACCCCGATCCACGAATCCGCCTCTCGCGCTGGCCATTAGCTCAAAGGGCGCGATTACTGCGGCATTCGGGTCCAACAGCGGCTCTGGCCCAACGGCCTGCAATTCACCCACGGTCTCTCGATCGGCTGACAGCACCGGCTGGACGACGTGCGGACTCGGTAAAGCTGCCGGCGCGGACTTCAGCCCCCAGCCAGCCACCCTCCACACCATCGAAGCTCCAGATGATGAAGTCTTTGTTGTGTGGCAGGAGGTTGCTGAGACGAAATACGGCCCTGGTATCCTCGTATGGCGTGGGCGTTAAGCTCCGCCCGCAAGCTTACCGCCCCGCGATAGAGTGTATGTTGCTCACTCCCGCAGGTTCTCAGGGCAAGGTGGCCGCTCTGCATTCTTTGGGCTGCGGGATTCTGCACTCAAAGTCTGTTAGTCTTGCATCTGCAAGAGTCACCGCAAGAGGGAAATCAGGTCCCGCGATGCTTCATTCGCTGATGCTTCTGGCCACCAAAATTGTCGAAGTTCTCTTTTTTGTGGGCATCGTCGGCTGTGTGCTCGTTGTTTCGATCAGCTGGATATCGATTTTCAAAGAAGGCTTTTCCAAAAGCGACGAACACAACCAGCCAGTCCGCTGATCTCGTAATCCAGAGCCCCTGAGTAATGATAGGAGCTACCGCTCCGACTTGCCATACTTACCCAAATCCAATCAGGCCGTTGTGCATCAACTTGCGCTCGGATCACAACTCGTGTGCCGTCCGCGAAACGGAAGCTTTGCCGAGAAGCCTAACTGGATATTGGTATGAAAGATTGGAGGCGCGGGCCGGGATCGAACCGGCGCATAAAGGTCTTGCAGACCTTCTTCGTATTCCATAAACGCCTGTTTTCATGCGGGTTCCGCGCTCTCCGCTCTCAATCTGGTCCGGTTTTGGTCCGACCCCCGGAAGGAGCGGTGAGCATCGGCAGGTCTATGGATTTTCCGTTGTTCGCGGGGATGTGGCACTCGCATCCGGGCCTTTCCGACTGGTTGGGACTATTCACGCAGAGAATGTTGCCGATGTTGTTGAGCCTTTCGGTATCGTTGGCAGCGGTTCACCTGCTAAGCGCTTCTTCACGAGGTTTCCAAGAATCTCTGCGAACGGTGCAATATTTTCATCGACGCTCGCGTTTTCAAGTGCTGCCATATAAGCCCTGCGCTCGTGAAGCGGAACCACCGTCCATGGGTATCCACCTGCAGCCATCATCAGGTTCATCAAAAAGCGCCCCATTCGGCCATTGCCGTCCATGTAGGGATGAATGTAGACAAAGATGAAGTGGCCGAGCACGACGCGCACGGAAGGTTCTGTTTCCTGCGTTAGGAGATCGAATAGAGCTGGCATCGCGTCTATTACAGCATTGCGATTTAGCGGGACATGCATCGATTGTCGGATAAACACCTGCCCCGTTCGGTAGCCAGCCAAGTCTGCGGGTTTCAGGATGCCGACTGCAACGCTTGGCGCAAACATCTCACGGTACCATTCGCGATGGTCTTCCTCTGCGACGCTGCCCGGGTTCTCACCTCTCAACACCCTTTCGATGCTTTTCTTCACCACCTGAAAGCATTGCCAATAGCCGCGCGCCGCCATTGCATTCGCTTGTTCGCGGTCCTGTTCATGCGCCTTTGGATCCCAATTTCCGCTGCGCACCCGCTCAATTAGTTGCTGCGATACTCGATACCCTTCGATTGACAACGAGTGATAAGCATCTGCGACGTACGCTTCTTCAACCCCTTTCATGTACGCGTCAGCATCAGGCGGAATACCGGGCGCCTTCGGGAAGTGTTCAATGATCGGCCCACGCATCTTATCCCAGAGAAGTTTTATGCGGTTCACATAGGGTGAAGTCTCACGGGCGGTGAAGGTGAGCGTGGGACGATCACGAAACGGATCGGATTCGCGTACATCATAGCCAGCGGCTGCCATCGTTTTGAGGATTTCGTCAGCCAGCTTGTCGCGTCCTCCATTGCGGAAAGCGCCAGCCAGACGGCCAGCGACCGTGCTGCGGCCTCCTTCAAGCAGCCGTGCAAGCAATCCCGAAACGTCACGCACAATCGAAAGCGCAGTTCGTGTGTCGGTCGCATGGCTGGTGAAATATTGCGGCGAACACTCGATCAGTGCCGATTCCAAGGAGAAAATCCGGAGGCCTTCCTGTTCCTCGCGGTCCCTGGGTGCCGGCAGTGCCGCTCGGACGTCGAATAGCGACGTACCATGCGGGAGAGGAACTACCTTATTTCCAGCTTTCGGAGATCTGACCAAAAGCTGGCGGGGAACCGTCCTGTTGCCTCCGTGTAGAGACAGAGATTGCTCCGGCGACAGGCTCCAGTTTTTGCCGAAGCGTGCTTCGAGATAAACCGCGGCGAAGCGCCAATATGAAGCGTACCAGGCTGTGCTGTCACCCTCTTTCTCATCCGGACGGCTGGGGACATACCAGCCTTTCATCACCTCGCGCAGAAAACCATTGGCGGTGAGGCGCTCTCTGTGTGTGCGCGGTATGTCCCTCGCTCTTATTGCGGCCGCGCCATTGGCGTTCTGGAGTTTATGCAGCATTTCGAGCGATTCCGCTAATTTTTCGGATGGCGTCGCCATGATCCTTCCGCGCAATCATTAGGTTTTCACGCCGTGCCAATAATAGGTTTTTGCGTCGTGTTTTTATTAGGTAATGACGTTGTATCATTTTTAGGTTATTGCGTCTACCACTCTATTACTTGTGGCAATTTATTGATTCGAAAAACGGAATCCAGCGTTATTCTTCTAAGAAAACGGGGGCTGACTGCACTTTAAGCTGAATCTCTACACTTTCCTAAGCGCCATGAGGAACTGCATCAAGCTCCCACTGAAAGCCTTCCAGTGTAGAAAATGGCCGATAAAATCGCCTATTCTGGCGCAGGCGCCGGTCCTACTCCGCCTGCCACCGCAGCCTGCCAATGGCCTTGAATTTGACGACGCCGAGGGCGCCGCGCTCATTCCTGGCCTTCGATCCCGGTGTGGAGAGAGCTGCCAGAACGTTCTGTCGATCCGCTTCGTAAATTGCCGTCGCATCGAAGTTTTCGTTCAGAAGAACGAGAAGCACGCTGTCGAAGTCCTGCTCGATATCGATGGACCCCAGGCGCTGCCCGGGCTTGCAATTCGGAAGGATGCATCGTCCCTTGATTTGGAGGCGGTGAAGAGTTCCATGGCGCTCCTCGATGGCGTCATAGCCCGCCTGACGGGCTGGCGTAAGCTTCAGGCCCAGGATTCGCGCAGCCTCGTACTCGGCCACCTCGCCAGTAATCCCAAGTGGCTTACCGGTCGCATGCCGGTACCGCTGCGCGAGACGCTTGGCCTCGTGAAGTATCTCCATCACCTCGGATTGCATATCTGAGGTCATGTAGTCATGCTACGGTAGAGGGCCGCGCGGAGAAAGCGCGGACACGCCCATGAATTCCGACGAAATCGAGATAATCGAGGGCTACCGCGCGGCAGTTGTGAAGACCTTCGCGGAAGTTTATGCGGCAGAAGCTGGCCGATTTCCAGATGGGCAGAGACTTTTGCGGCGTTTCAATGAGGTAGTCGAGCACGCCATGGCGGGCTCGCCGCTATCGGCGACGAGCGAGGCGCATAACGAGATGTGCGTTGCGCGCGCGCTGTTACTGAACACGAAGCCGCGCCTTTCGTCCCTGGCCTATGAACCAGCGGTTCCGGGCTGCGCAAAAACCATCGACTTTTGCGCCGTCTCCACGGAAGGCCCACGCATGTATGTGGATGTCAAAACGATTTCGCCAGTGCCAACGGACAGATGGAAACAATTCGAGGAGGCCCAGAGAGAAAAGTGGTTTCCGGATAATGTTCACGTCGGATTGTTTGAGGACTGGATGGGCGGAGAGACCTGGCACGGCTGGATCGCTGGGCGCGGGCGGATGCTGGAATACGCGCTCGAACTCGAAAAGAAAATCAGGGAAAGCGGTCTCAATGCGCGAACTGATACGAGCATCATCCTTGCCCTATGCGGAACTGGGTTTTACTGGCACGAGAGCCAGCTCGAGGATTTTGCTGATTTCTATAGGAGGGGGCTCCACCGCTCCGATGATACCTTCGCCAAGATGGAAGCACATTTCATTGACGAACGGAAGATCGTCCTGGAGCGGACAGTGACGAGCATTGCTTATATGGAGCGAAAGACGAGGGCCATACTGCCGGAGATCATGCGCTGGAATGTCCGTGGTCTAGCCGATCCCGAGCGTCCGTTTTAACCATGTCCGGAGCGGTGCTGGTCATAGTGGCGGCAATCATGATGATGGTGACGGTGATGGTTCGGAAACAGGATGGCTCTCGTTCGAAATCCGAACGAACCGCTCGCTGGCCCATGCAACCCGGAGGGGTTCTCATGGAAGAGGCCTAGTTCCTTTGCCGTTGACTTACACTGCAAGTAATGGCAGGTCCAGGCCCTAAGAGACCCGCAAAGAAGGCAGCAGCCAGTAAGAAACCTGCCGGGAAAGCGGCGCGGAAATCGGCAAAGAAGGCGTCGCGCAAACCCGCGAGCAAGGACCTGCACGCCAAAGGCGGGGGCGATGCTCCAGCGGCTGGCGTAACCCATCAGGGGTGGGTGGGTGGACTCTTCGCCGCGATCGGACTGGATCAGGCTCCCGTCGATAAGCGTCTGCAACTCGCCGCGGAATCCATCTCCGAGGTCAAGCTTGAAACGGATTCACCTATTGATGACCTGATCCTCTTGACCACAGCTCCCGGCCGTCTCTTCGTCCAGGCCAAATCGACTGTCAGTCTGGCGACTTCGGATTCCGGGGAGATGGTAAAAACCGTCGATCAGTTCGTTCGGCAGTGGCGACTGTGCAACGAAGGCAAGAAGACAAGAGGTTGGGATTATCGGCTGAATAAGGATCATGATCGGTTCGTGATCGCAGTCGGACATGAGACGCCTGCGACGGTCGGAGTTCATTTGGCAAAAGCGCTCTCGCGTCGCCGGGAGGGCCCGCACACAATCCCGCAGGATCAGCGGAAGGCTTTGGACCGTTTCAAAGCCTTGATCAAGGCCTCATGGAAGAAGTACTACGGAATGGCCGCGAAGAAACAGGAGATCGACAACATCCTCGACCTTGCGGTGGTTTTGAAATACAACTTTGACGGTTCGGACTTCACTGTGGGCGAACTCTTGCTGAAGAGCAACGTCGTTCAGAAGAGGAGTGCCAGGGCCGCCTTCACCACGCTCGCGCATGAGTGCGAAGAGAGGATGAAGCGCAGGACGAGCTTCACCATTCCCGAAATTCGTCGGGTGCTGGAGCAACATGGCGTCGAGCTGCTCGCCCCGGAGGACTACCGCAAGGAGGTTGATACCCTGAAGAAGAAGAGCCTGCAGGTGCGCGATAGTCTGGGCGCATCGACCAGGCTCGACATTGGTGACGGTGATCCAATCCCGATACCGCGCAAGGTTTTAGGCATTGCAAAGGCTGCGGCCAAAGAAGGTCCAGTCCTCCTCGTCGGAGAGCCCGGAGCCGGGAAAACGGGTGTGATTACAGAGCTCGCAGGCCAGCTGGAGGCTGACGGAGACGAGGTGTTGCTCCTCAAGGTCAGCGCATCTGGAGTGACGGGGCTAAGGTCTGATCTGGCTCTCACGCATTCGCTCCGCGATGTACTTGAAAGCTGGCCTGGCGTGGCTCCTGCATACCTGCTGATCGACGGTCTCGATGAGGCCAGGGGTGGACCGGCCGACGCCGAGTATCGAAGCCTCATCACTGATGTATTAGGATTCCCGGACGGCCGCTGGAAGCTGGTGGCCTCCGTGCGCTCATTCGATTTGCGCGCCGGCCAGCAATATCGGTCCCTGTTCAAGGGGACGCCACCCAACCCCGAGTTTGCGGCCAGCGATTCCGATTTTGCCAACGTGCGCCATATTGAGGTCCGCCCCTGGAGTGACGCTGAATTCGATGTGCTGATGGCCAAAGCGCCAAAGCTGCGCAAAGCTATCGATGCCGCTGGCGCAAAGCTACGTGAAATCGCCCTGGTGCCCTTCAATACCCAGCTTCTTGCGGAGGTCATTTCCCTTGGCGCCTCTGATGAGGAGTTGGGCTCAATCCGGAACCAGACGGACCTGCTCGAAAAATATTGGGATCATCGCATTGTTCCTTTGGGCGCTGAAGGAAAAGCCTGCCTCACGTCCGTCGTCGAAGCAATGGTGAACGAACGTGGTGTCGAAGCTGACGCAGG
>DATNFD010000083.1:0-11802 GCA_035606555.1 Occallatibacter sp. | reverse complement strand
ACGGTCCGCATCAACAAATCCGGCTGCCTGGATCAATGCGAGCACGGGCCGACGGTCGTGGTGTATCCCGAGGCGGTATGGTACGGGCACGTAAAGCCCGAGGATGCCGCCGAGATTGTGCAGGAGCACCTCATCAATGGACGTCCGGTAGAACGGCTGCGGCTTGCCGATGAGTGCATCAACACGAAGAGCTGTCCGCACAGGGTGCCGGCCGACAGCGGACAGTAAACGACGGCGGCACTTGGGACCGGGGGCCAGGTGATGGCAACAGATCGGAATTGATGGGCACTTGATTTGGCCTGTGATATACACCCGCCGGGCCGATGCGTTATCTTTATTACTTAGCTCATGATCTTTTCTCGCGAATACATTGGGTATCTCGCCCGCCGCACGGTCAAGCACCTCACCGACGCCAAAATGATCACCACCAGTGACTTGAAGGGCACGGAGGCGCGCGTGACCCAGGGCCTCACGGACGAACTGTCTCTCGAAGATCGCATCAATGAGGAGGTGCGCGTGATTCTTGAGGCCTACTCCGAAGAGATGCGCAAGTCGGGTGCGCAATACCAGGAGATGTTCAAGAAGGTGAAGACCGAGCTTGCGAAAAAGTACAAGGCGGTGCTATGAGGATCAGCCGGGACAAGCTCAACAAGCTGGCTCATACGGTGGCTGATACCCTCGCCGACATCAACGAGGTCGGATTCATGGAGGATCGCAACACGATTCGCCAGGAGGCACGCAAGGCGCTGGAGACCCTGCTGATGGAAGAGGCGCGGATCGATGCGGCAGCCCGCCAGAAGATTGCATCGCAGCGGAAGATCATTCTTGAAGGCTCGCAGGAGTGGGAGATTCTCTACCGCAAGTACTACAACGAAGAAGTGCGGAAACTGGGTATTTAAGGGCCGGCCGCGGGGTCTCCATGTTTTGCATACAGTTGATTATTTGGTAGATTAAGAGAGCGGCCGGAGAGGCTGCCCCCTCCAGGTGTGGCGCTATCGTCTAGGGGTTAGGACGTGAGATTCTCAATCTTAAAACCCGGGTTCGATTCCCGGTAGCGCTACCAGATTGCTGAAGTAAAGCCCGCTGAGCAGCGGGCTTTTTGCTGAGTACTGAAGTACGCAAGGGGTGAATTCTCGCGCGAAGCATCAGGGTTGCCTGTCGATCGCTGCATCGTATGATCGGAAACGAGGATGCCACAGAGACATGCCAGGTAAAGATGCTTCCGATTCACGGGACAGGAGCTTTCTAGCCAGGGCAGGGACCGGTCAGTTCCTCTATCCAACAGGCGCGACGTTTGCGATCTTCTTCATCCTTTTCATCGTCGAGCAGGACGCAACCGGAAGTCCAAACCGGCTTTTCAATCTTTTTCAAGCACTCTCAGTATCGTTCTTCGTTGTGCTCTTGTTTCGCCTGCTGCTTCGTCCCGGGCAGGAAAGGCTGCAGGCAGCCGATCACTCGAGATCGATCGAGGGAAGTCTTTTTCTTCAGGGCGGGATGTGGATTGCAGTCGCGGCCGGTGCGGTGTCTTATTTGCGCACTCTTTCGATCAACTTTCTTTGCGATGATTATGGGCATCTGGAACTGGTGCGCCATCCCTTTTCCGCAGCAGTATTGCCGGAGTTTACGAAGGGACAGGGAGGGGTTTTTTACCGCCCGCTCGCTTTCGTCAGTCTATTTCTGGACCATCGCGTGTGGCGCCACTGGGTTCCTGGATACCATCTGACGAGTGTGTTGATTCACCTCGGGAGCGTTGCAGGGGTGGTCTACCTATGCAAGCAGCTTGAGTTGAAAAGCCGAATATGTTTTGCAGCCGCGCTCTTTTTCGCAGTAATGCCCGTGAATGTGCAAACGGTGACGTGGATGGCGGCCCGCTTTGATCAACTGGCGGGTTTGTTCGCAATATGGTCGATCGCGTGCGCGGCAAAATTCCGCAGAACCGGGCAAGCGAGATGGTATTCGACTGCGATTGTTCTGTTCGTGCCGGCAGTCCTATCGAAAGAGAACGCATACGTAGTAGCAGTGCTCTGGGCGGCGCTTGAATTACTTCCGCGGAGGAAGGATCTGGCGCGGCCTTCGGCGGCCAAGAGAGCTGCGATTGCGGCAGGCTATCTTGCTGCGCCGGTGATTATGATGGTTCTCCGCATATCGTTGCTGGGTGGTATCGGAGGCTACCGGACCGGCGATGCGCCGATGGCCCTTCACTTTCCTGTCGCTTCTGTATTCGGACTGCTGGTTCGGGCGCCAGGGGAGATGCTGTTCGGCTGGGACTGGCTTGCGGCAGGCAGTCAGCGCTGGATCGTTGCGGCAATTCTAACCGCGGCTATCTTTCTGATGCTTGCGCTTCGCATGAAAACAAGCTCGAACTCCAGGCGGCTGATTATGTTCGCGCTGATCTGGATATTTATCGCGGCGGCGCCGGCACATTTCTATTTCTGGGCGCCCGATCCGGGTCTCTTCGTGTCACGGACCTTGTATTTCGGCGCGATGGGGCTTGCGATCCTCATCGCGGTTTTACTTGATGAGACCTTCTCGCAACCGCGAATGTATCAGGCGTGGGCTGCCCTGATCGGATTGCTGCTGTTTGCCGGGACCCAAAGCAATATTTCGGCCTGGCAGAGTGCGGCAGGAGAAGCACAGACCTGGTTGGCTGAATTCAAACGGGAGCATCCTTCACCGCCGGCGGGAGTGACCTATTACATCAAAGGTGTTCCGGACCAGGATCGGGGCGTACCTTTCTTTGCCGCCGGTCTTGAGTCTGCCGTCCGGTCGAAATATTCCTGGCGCGAAGATATTCACGTAGTTACGGATAGGAGCTCAACCATTCCAGATGACGCCATTGTCATCAAGTACGATTAGGCGAAGGAAGTGAGGGGGATCAACGTATTCAGCCAGATGAATCATCAGGAAGGACTTATATCAGATTCCAAGAGCAGAGATATGTTATTTCGTAATACCAGGTAACCTACGGAGTAACGTTGCGTTTGGACCAAACTTAGGCCACAGTTGATTCGCATCATTTTCCAACTTGCTTGATGGGGCTCTGAAAGAAAATTGTTCACGGGCTGCAATGGCGCGCCGGTTCTCATTTCAAATTGCACATATCTCCGGAAGGCGATCGTTTGCAGATCGCTTCGTTCTCTAAAGTCAGGCAGATGCGTCCGGCGTTTACTAGTGCGATGACTTTGCCATGAAATGGCGATGCGGCGATAGAGAGGGACCTGCCAGGGATGTCATTCGATGCAAACCGATGGTTTAGTGGCAAGCCTTGTTTGCTGCGAGATCTGGACAAAAGAGACACGACCGTCCTAAAGGGACTGGCGATCTCAGCGATTGTCTTCCACAACTTTTTCCATGTGCTGGGTCCGGTGCATGAAAACGAGTTCAGCTTTAACCCTGCCCGGTTTTCCGTCTTCGTTCAAAATGTCGTGAACCCTTCGACGACTATCCAGTCGTTGTTCGCATTCTTCGGTCACTTCGGTGTTCAGGTTTTTATCTTTCTCTCTGCATACGGTCTGGCCAAGGCGCACTGGGATGATCAGGAGTCCTGGTCCTCGTTCATGAGGTCTCGAATTCGCAAACTATATCCGATGTTCGGATTGGTGCTGCTTTTCTGGATGCTTCTAGCGGCCATGCACGTAGGGTTCTTCCAATTGATTCGATCGACCGGGGTGGGCATTCTTCTCACGTTCGCCGGGGTGTCGAACCTTGTCCCAGGGCAGGGCTTGCCCGTCGTGGGACCGTGGTGGTTTATCCCCTTCATTTTGCAGTTTTACGCAATTTGGCCATTCCTACGGAAAATGACCAAGAGATTCGGCTGGCCCGGTTTTTTGCTCCTGTCCATTGCAAGCTTCATCTTTTCCTTCTTCGCAAATCCAATCCTCGCGCACCACTCCATCAACATGGGAATGAATCCCATTGGACGTATGCAGATTATCTGTTTCGGGATTATTGCCGCGAGGTTTCCGATTCGACTCAACGCCTTTTGGGGGATTTTGGCGTTTGCTCTCGTCATACTTGGCAGCGCAGAAGCTGAGTTTTCGCACCTTGTATCGCTTGCAATCACAGTGTTCAGTCTATGGGCTTACATCTGCGTGCGGCCATTGCTGAGGCGGATCCTGGTGTTCGAGGAGGTAGGCCTCTACTCGCTAGGTATTTTCCTTCTCAATGGAATCGTGCGAGTTCCGTTTGTCTACTTCGCTCATACCCCCATGACCCAATTGACCCTGGGATGCGCGAGTGCAATGTTGACTTTCCTGATCGCTTTCTTTTTCCATTTCCTAATTAATTCGAAAGTCAGCTGGCCAATCGCATCAGTGCTTGGCATGTTCAGGAACGCGAGTGTGCCGCCACTCGAGAGGCTGTAGGTGGAAGATATATCTGAGTAAAAGGTGCTGAAACGGGCGTCTTAGTACATGTGCATGTCGCCGGCGGGGAGGGGAGAGTGTTTGAGTAAGCCGAGTTCGCCGGCGAGGCGCTCGAGCCTGGCGCGAGTTGCCGGTGTAGGGGGAACGAGGGGCAGGCGAAGCGCATCCGACGTGCGGCCCATCAGGTTGAGGACGGCTTTTACCGGACCGGGGTTTGATTCCCAGAAGTTGGCTTCAAAGAGGCGGCCGAAACGGCGTTCGATCTCGCGAGCTTCCGCCCAGTCGTCGTGAAGGGCGGCGTTGACCATGCGGGCCATCTCTCCGGGGATCTCGTTGGAGGCTACACTGATCAATCCCTGCGCTCCGGCTCCGACGGCGGCGAGCGCCAGATTGTCGTCACCCGAGAATACCTTGAAGCTTGACGGCAATGAATGCACGAGCTCGCTGATCTGGGGCAGCTTGCCGCTGGCCTCCTTGATGGCCTGGATATTCGGTGCGGCCTCCACGAGGCGAGCAACGGTGGGCGGATCAAGGTTGACGCCGGTGCGGCCCGGAACGTTGTAGAGGCAAACCGGAAGGGGAGCGACCATTTTGGCCAGGGCGAGAAAGTGCTGGTACTGGCCCTCTTGTGTGGGCTTGTTGTAGTAGGGGTTCGCCGAAAGCACGGCGTCGATGCCTGGAACCTGGCGCAGGATGGCGGCCTGATGCAGCAGTACACGGGTGCAGTTGTGGGTGCAGCCGGCCCAAACCGGGACGCGCGCGGCGGAAGCCTCTACCACGATGCGAATTGTTTTGAGCCACTCCTGTTCGTCAAGGGTGGCGGCTTCGCCGGTAGATCCGCATGCCACGATGAAGTCGATACCGGCATCAATCTGCCAGTTCACCAGCGCCCAGAGCGCGGGTTCGTCGATCGTTCCGTCCGCCCGAAAGGGCGTAACGATTGCTGTGCCGCAACCAGTTGTTTCCATCATGAAAAGTGTATATCGATTGAGCCCGTCGAGGCGCTGTGACGCATGTCAGTTGTATTCGGATTCGAGCATCGACATGAGGTGCAGATCGAACCAGCGGCCATCGCGGTGAGCGGCCTGGCGCATGACGCCCTCGTATTTGAATCCGAGACTTTCGTAGAGGTGGCGAGCGCGGGTGTTGTCCTCGAAGACGTCGAGAAAGAGGCGGTGAGCATCGAGTTCGCGGAAGGCGATGCGGATGATCTCGGAGAGAATGCGGCGGCCCAGACCCTGTCCGGGCTGGGCGACGACTACTCGCTTCAATTCGATGGAGCGGGAATCCTCGCCGAGGCCGCGGAGGATTACATACGCATCGATGTTGCCGGCCTGGTCGTTGACATAGTAGCGGGCATCGCGGCCGATCAGGGTTGCGTGGTGGCGCTGTTCGCTCCACTGGCCGACATACAGACGGGCCACGGGATTGCCCTCGAGCGCGAGAATTGCCGGGATGTCGGCGGTGGTGGCGGTGCGGAGAGGCATGGGACAGCTTGATTGTACTGACCGAGCGTGGAAAGGGTGGGAGATTGTCTGCGAAGGCACGAAAGTCGGGTGTCCTCCTGGTTGCCGACGTGACGAAAGGCATGTAGGTTGTGTGCCCCAGTGGTTCCATATGGATCACGGACCCGTTACGATGTCCGTTACAGGACCAGAATTCAGCGTGCAGAGACCCAACGGGCAGTTGAGGCGGATAGGCAACAAGCTGAATCCAAAGGCTCTTGAATTGCGAAGCGCAGATTGCTCGCAGGCGTTTTCTTTCTTCCCAGGTCCGAGTTTTTCATCGCCGGCTTCAAGGTGGGTTTCGGTCCAGCTTGGTGTCAAGGCATGTCGACCCCCAGAGCTGCCGCGGCCCAATTATGAAGCGGCACGATGCATCGACAGCGAATGAGGGAAGGATCAAAGATCATGATCGCCAGAGCTGAGATGTCGACCAACCCGCAGTCTGCTGAACCGCAGTCATCCGGTGCCTCAAAAGGGATGGCGGTTGCGCTGATTGGTCCGAATGACGCGCACCGGCAGGTTGTTGCCAAGGCACTCGCCTCCGCACAGGGCCGTAAGATTCACGAGTTCATTGATTATCCGGCGACACTGAATGATCTGGCACGGATGATGGAAACGAAGTTCGACGTGGTGTTGGTTGACGTCGACACGGACGAGAGCTACGCACTCCAGATCATCTCGAAGCTTTCTGAACTGGGTCCGGCGGTGATGGCGTATTCTGCGCGTACCGATGAGGATCTGCTGAAGAGTTGCATGCGTGCCGGGGCACGCGATTTTCTGCCCTTGCCGTCGGAAGACGGATCGCAGGGCACTGCGACACCTGTTCCGCAGCAACCGGCATCCGTGCCGCAGCCGGTAGGCAGGCAGGCAGTTGCCGTGCAGCCTGCAGCAAAGCCTGTTTCTGCGCCAGTTCCGGTGGCTCCGCGATCGAATGTGACGCCGATTGTTCCTGAAAGACGGGTTGAAGCTGTTGCACCGCCCAAGCCGGCGCGCGTTCCCGAGGCCACGTCGATTCCTGACATTCTGAAGGATAGCGAAAAGGTTCGGGCTGCTGCTGAACAAGAGGTATCGAACACAGCCGAGGACAAAGATTTTGCAGCTTGGGATGCAGCGAATCTTCGCCGTGCATCGATGCCGCCCGTTCCCAAGCCTGAGGCGCGTCCGCGACCGGCCCTGGTGCCGGAAAAGCGCAAGGCGCCGGAGCCCGCTCGCGTTGTGCCGGAGGTAGAAGAGAAGGCGGTAGTCGAAGAGATAGCGCCGACACCGATTCAGCCGCCGATCGAGCGCCCCCCGGTAGCAGTGGACATTTTTCGTTCGTCAATGTTCCAGACAGAGCCGAGCGAGGCCGCAGAAAGGCAAGGTGCTAACTGGCTCAAGTGGGTTCTGATCGGAGCCGGTCCAATTGTGCTGGCGCTGGTGTTGCTGATTGTGTTCACACGCTCTTCATCGCCAACTGCTGCGGCGGGCGCGAAACCCGCGACCGCGGATAGCACGCCAGCAGCCACTACGACCAGTGAAGAGGGTAACAACGCGAGCGATCGTCTGATCGTGAACGCCACAGGCAAGACAGGCCCCAATCCCCAGCCCGTTGCTTCCAAGCCGACGCCGGCCCAGGTACAAGCTCCTCAGCAGGATGCCTCATCTCCAGCGCAGCCATCCGCGCCAATCTCGCCGGATGCGATGGCCGCTCAACTTGTTGCGCCGACACGCATTGCAGGACAGATCAAGAAGGCTTCGCCGGCAGACGAGCCGCCGCCCAGCGCGCCATCTCCGGTTTCTCTGGATGACAACAATTCTGTCTCTGGGTCTGTGTTCGGCAATGGAGCGAAAGCGAAGTTCGTGCCCCACGTGGTGCCCCTCTCGGCGGGGGTCGCCGCGGGCATGCTGATTCACAAAACCGCACCGGTGTATCCGAAGTTCGCGCAGGACGCGCACATCACGGGCACAGTGGTGCTGAAGGCCACGATCACAAAGCAGGGTTCGATCGAGGGCATCCAGGTGCTGAGTGGACCAAAACTGCTGGCGTCCTCCGCTGTGGATGCAGTGAAGATGTGGAAGTACAAGCCCTACATGCTTGATGGCCAGCCCGTCGCCGTAGAGACGAACGTTACGGTCGTCTTCGGCGGAAAGCAATAACAAAGGTTAGTTTTCGGAAGGGCGCTCGAGATGGTCGATGACAACGACATCTATGGGCGCCTTTGCACTTTCCAGCTTGAGGCCAAGCTGCTCCTGCAATGCAGTGAATATCGAAGGACCCGCGTCCGGGGAGTTATCGGGTGACCATGTAAGGGCGAAATCGTACGCGCCTGTCAGTCCCGTCTTGTCGATCACGATGCGGTCAACTGTTCCGGAAAGACTGAACGCCAACTCGGACATCGAGTAGCGGGCCGCCGTGAGTCTTCCCGGACCCACAGACCGCGATCCACCCTTGGTCGAAGTGGATTCCTTGAGCTTCACGCCCTGCCTGGCGATGACCAAGTTATAGACCGGGAGTTCGCGTTGCTCCCGGTGATACTTCATGCCGAATCTCTCTTCGAGGATTTGACGCATGAAAGAGTGCCATTGATCAGTGCCCTGTTGGCCATTCAAGCTGTCATAAGCGGCGGCCGTTGCCGTATCCATCTTCGCCTGGATGTCGAAGTGCTCGGTGCTTACCCACGAGGGGTAGCCGACGATCTGGTCTTCTGCCTTTATCTCAAAGGCGTTGAGAAAGACTGCGTGCAGTGTCATGTTGCGGAGCTCAACGCCGTCTGGCATCATGCGCATAAAAGCAGACGGGTCCAGCGAGTTGTTGGGCTTGACTGACACAACGTCCCAAGCGAGTGCCGTGCTGCTGTTTTTCGGTGCGTCTTGAGCCTTCGCGGAAATAAGCGCTGTGATTGCGAGGAACGCAGTTGAGCACACGAGCAGTCTGCGCATCAGGTCCCTCCTGAAATGTCGGACTCGAAATTTTAGCGCGAATTCGACTAAAGCTGGTCGAAGATCTCGCGGAATTCCCAGGCACCGGATTTGTCGTGAACCCACTCTGCGGCACGGACAGCGCCGAGTGCGAATCCTCGGCGCGAGAAGGCGTCATGGCGTAATTCGATTACGTCGTGTTCGCTGGTAGCGGTGACGATGTGTTCGCCTTTGGCATCACCGATGCGGTGAGATTCGACCTGCACATCGATGCCGGGCTGGATAGAGTGAATGATTTCCTTGAGAGTGATCGCCGTGCCGGATGGCGCATCGAGTTTGGAGGTGTGGTGGGTTTCGCTGATCGCGAACTTATAACCATCGATGCGGGCAAGCTCGGCAGTCAGGCGGAATAGCTTCTGGACACCGATGGAGAAGTTGGTGCCGTATAGTAGCGCTCCGCCCCGGCGATGTGCGATGGCCTTCAACTCGGGTAGCTGCGAGTACCAGCCGGTCGTTCCCACGACGATGCGACAGCCCAGCGCGAGGACGGCGCGAATGTTCTCGACGGCGGCGTCGGGAGTCGTGAAATCGATCACGGCGTCCACGCCGGCGAGATTTGGTCCATTGAGTGCCGATGCGTGCTGGTTCTCGTTGATGTCGAGTGCGCGCACACCGTGGCCGCGTTCGCGCGCAACTTCGGCGACGAGCGAACCGGTTTTTCCCTTGCCGAGTACAAGAAGAAGCATTTCTAGCTCCTGGCTGCCTGCTTTTAGCTCTTAGCTTAAAGGCTCAGGCGAGAAATGGCGAAAGCGGGCTGGTCTATCGGTTCCCACCCATTTCGAAAACGCGAAATGGATGGGGCACCGGGCACCATGTCGCAATGAAGAGATTGAGGGCGAGCGAGTTAGATGGAACGACGGCTTCACTCGTATGCCTTAAAGAAGCGGATACGCACCCCAGGCTTGCCGGCGACCTTCATGCCTTCTACCGTGCCGACGTAGGCGCCGCCATTGAGCCAGTCGTACTTGCCTTTGGGCGCCTCGAACGTCGGGGAAGTAAACAAGGCATCGCGCTTCCCTGAGGAATTCGGGCAGACCATGCCCACGTTGATCACATGGATGATGACTTCGTCGTCCGTCTGAATCATGTAGTCGGCGTGCAGGTCGAAGCAGCCACTGGGGTGGGTAAGCTGCCAGTCCCATCCACCGGGCATGATCTTGCCACGAAGGCCGGGGCCTTCGAAAGTGCCGCCGGTGATGGGAACGATGTTGCGCTTGCCGATGGGGGTTTCACCGACCGGGATGTCGGCCGCGAGCGTGACCTGCTCTTCAAACACGAAACGTAGTTGCGGCGGCTTTGGTTCAGGCGGATGCTGGCTGTGTATCGACGAAAGCTGAGCGGCGCAGATCAGCGCAGCGGCGATTCCGAGACAACGACGCGAGCGAACCACGGGAGTTCTCCTTCCCGGTTATTTGCTGACGGTAGCCTTGCGGGCTTCAACATCAAAGATGCTGGGATCGGGGTCCTTGAAGAAGGCGGCGTGCAGCGAGCGGACTGCTTCGTCCGCGTCCTCTTCATCGACCATGAAGCTCATGTTGATTTCGCTGGCGCCCTGCGAGATCATGCGCACGTTAACGTGGCGAATAGCCGTGAAGACCTGCGCAGCCATACCGCTCTGCCCGCGGATGTCTTCGCCGACGAGGCAGACGAGGGCCTTCTTGCCTTCGTAATTCACATCGGCGAGTTTGCTGAGGTCAGCGGCGATGAGCGGCAGCTTGTCGTTGGAGTCAACGGTGAGCGAGACGGAGACCTCGCTGGTGGAAACCATATCGACTGGGCACTGATGCTTGTCGAAGATGTCAAAGATCGCCTTCAGGTAGCCATGTGTCATCAGCATCCGACTGGCGACGACATCGATGATGCTGAGCTTCTTCTTGACGGCGATCGATTTGAAGGGGCTCTTGCAATGCGGCGCAACGGAGGTGATTTGTGTGCCTTCATTTGAAGGATTCTTGCTGTTGAGCACGAACACCGGGATGCTTTTCTTTACGGCGGGAAGAATGGTCGCAGGGTGAAGGACCTTGGCGCCGAAGTAGGCGAGCTCGGCGGCTTCTTCAAAGCTGATAACTTTCACGCGCAAAGCATCGGGGCAGACACGCGGATCGGAGGTCATAATGCCGTCGACGTCAGTCCAGATCTCGATGGCATCGGCCGAGAGTGCGCCGCCGACGAGGGCGCCAGTGAAATCGGAGCCGCCTCGCCCGAGAGTCGTGGTGATGCCTTCCTCGTTGGAGGCGATGAATCCACCCATAATCGCAACTTTTCCGTCATTCAGCAGGGAACGAAGGTGCTCTTCGGCGCGCTTTTCGATAAGCGCATCGATCGGGGCCGCCTTCTGAAACTGAGAGTCGGTAACGATGACGTTCCGGGCGTCCACGTGAGCGGCATTGATGCCTTGCTCAAGAAATGCCGCGGCGATGATGCGGCTGGAGAGGCGCTCGCCGTAGCTGACGATGAGGTCCGAGATGCGCGGAGTAAGCTCGAGAATCGCGGCCAGGCCTCGCAGGATTTCGTCGAGGGAATCGAACTCCTCTTCGAGGTGATTACAGAGGGCAGAGGAGTCGCAGGGAGTTTTGATCAGGGCGCAGGCCGTGTCGCGATGGCGGGCGCGAAGACGGGAGCTGATAGCAAGAGCGCCGGTACGGTCGCCCAGAGCGGCAGATGCGGCAGCTCGCAGGAGCAGGTCAGTCACTTTGGCCATGGCGCTGACCACGACTACGGTCTGCTTGCCCGCGGCCACACGGCCCGCGACGATGGAAGCGGTACGGTTGATCGCTGTTGGATCCTCGACCGAGGTGCCGCCGAATTTCATGACAACCAGGCTCATGCGTTTGTTGTCGAACCTCTGGGCTGAAGCCCCTTTTAGTTCCAAATGTTCGGCACAACTGAAGTTATGCCCGGATACAAACCTGACTGCGTGTCACCGATCTAAGATTTCGTGATTGTTTCGGCATCCGGCTCCCACCTGCGCGAGC
>DATNFD010000082.1:0-4235 GCA_035606555.1 Occallatibacter sp. | reverse complement strand
TGCTACATCACTCGGATCGGGGGCTTCCAGAACGCCAGAGTCGGCAGCTGCTGGGACAACGCTGTGGCCGAAAGCTTCTTCGCGACGCTCAAAGTGGCGCTCGACCACGGCGCGGCCGGGCCCACGCGGGCCGCCGCACGCCGCGCCGTTCGACTACATCGAGCTCTTCTACAATACCCGGCGTCGTCACTCCACTCGGCCATCTGAGCCCAGTGGCGTTCGAACGACAGTGGCGGTCGGCAACTCACCACCGCTACCATACGAACTAGGTGCCTAGGCAGCCTCCGTGTGTGACTTGCTGGCCTTCTTGCCCAAGAAGTTCAGCAATTCGGCGTTTAGTTCTTCCGCGTGCGTCCACGGGATGCAGTGTGGACCGCCCTTCACGACCAGCAGGCGAGCGCCTTGGATGAGCTTGGCGGTGCGCAGTCCCGCAGCCGTGATTGGAAGAATGCGGTCAGCATCTCCGTGAATCACCAGGGTGGGCAGATCGATGCGGGCCAGATCCCCGCGGAAGTCCTCGTGCCAGGTTGAGACACACGCCAGGCTGGCGGTGGAGGAGGCGCTGGCCGCCACGTTCCAGCTAGCTTGGACGGCTTGTTCGCTGACACGCTTACCCAACAGCAGGTCGGTGTTGTAGAAATTCTGGAAGAAGCCAGTGAAGAACGCGTAGCGGTCGGCGGCCACGGCTTTCTCGATGCCGGCAAATACACTGGTATCCACGCCTTCGGGATTGTCGCCGGTCTTGAGCAGGTACGGTGGCACACCGGAGATAATGACGGCTTTGCCCACACCCTTGGAGCCGTATTTCCCGATGTAGCGTGCCACCTCGCCTCCGCCCATCGAAAAGCCGACCAAGGTGAAATCTTGCAGCTTGAGCCGGGTGACCAGCTTGTGAAGATCCTCTGCGAACGTGTCGTAGTTGTAGCCTGCGGTCGGCTGGCTGGACTTGCCGAAGCCTCTGCGGTCGTAGGTAATGACCCTGTAACCCGCTTCCAGGAGAACGGGTACTTGCTTCTCCCAGGAAGCGCCGCTCAAGGGGTATCCGTGTATCAGAACAACCGGTTGGCCCGAGCCATGGTCTTCGTAGTAAAGCTCTATGTTGCCTGAATTTTCCTTTCCGACTGTAACGTATGGCATTGCGCATCTCCTTTTCTATCGCGACGAATCAGTGATGGTTGGTAGAGTTTGCGTTCGGGTCTCTTCTTGGCGGCACTCCACGATCCGAGAATGCGCCACTCTTGGGAGAGCGTCTATTGTGCTTTGGTATCGGTCTGCTGATGTCACCGCCATCGCGTTTCGCGCCGCGACAAGTCTTTCAGGCGGGAACGCGCTCGAGTGGCGCGACGGATCCTAACGGAATCTCCGGCCGGCGTTTCCTGCCGATGGGCACGATACCGGGGTTACTGAAGAGCACATCGACGCAGCCGAAACTGTCGACGGCCCGTTGGATAAGCGCTTCCACTTCTGAGCGCTTCGTCACATCGGTGGCAAATCCGATGACCTTGCCGCCGGCGGCCGTGATCTTTGAACCACTGCGTGGATCAGGTTCAGCGCCGCGCTCTCACTTCTTCTTCCCGTTGAGTGCTGGTAGAAGAAGTTTCAGAAGCGCTTCATCAGAAAACGGATTCTGACCTGAGATCAACTCGCGATCTTGAAGGACGTAGCTCTTCCATGGAGCGACCACACTTACGTCTCCGCCCGCCGCACGCAAGGCGAAGTCCGGGTAGAAGAGCACCTTACCGCCAATTTCAACCGGCTCGCGCTGCTGCTCTTCCGCGGTCGAAAAGATGGTCATCTTATATCCAGAGTAGATCCAGTCTTGAGCCTTTGCTCGCGCTCCAGCGGCATCGCCCGCCTTCAGCGCGCCGACCACTTCCGACGCATTCGGAAGAGCCGCGAGAAGTGAAATCGGGCCATGGCAGAGCACTGCCGTAGGCCGGGACGTTTTATGAAAGTGTCTCAGCACGGTGCCAGCGTCGGGATCATCGAGAAGATCGATCATCGGGCCATGGCCGCCGGGGACGAAAACAGCGTCATATTGATCCAGACCCGATGCTATGACATCCGAGATACGAGCTGGATCTTTGAGCCCAGTCAGACTGTCGCGGAAGCTTAGATAGTCCAGAAGCTTAGCCTCGTCTCCACCGAAGAACATGGCCGTGGCTGAATTGACATCCAGTTGCGGCGTGTTGCCTTTCGGATTGGCGAAGGTGATTTCGTAGCCATCCTTCATCAGGGCGCGAACCGGAACCGTCAGCTCGTTGAGGTAGTAGCCAGCCGCGGAATAAATTTTCCATCTTGCAAGGGCAAGCCGTGACCGCTCGAGACTAGAACCAAAACTCTGCCTTTTGTTTTCATTTCATTCTCCTTTGTGAAATCGAATCTGTTTTCCTGAGATCTAAGCTAGGTCTTGCCAGCGTCCCTAGGCTTGGGCAAAGCATAGGAGGTCAGTAAGGTCGAAGCGGGCGTCCCCATGGGGAAAGCCATAGGCCGGGCCGGAGTAATGGTGCGACATAAGTTCTCCTCCTCTGTTTTGGATTTCGTGTACGGCGTGTATTTCTCGGTCAACTTCACATCGTCAGCACGACGCAGAACTGGGCGTGGCCGCTCATCGTGCGCTCATAAGCCTCATCGGCGCTTTCGAGCGGATACGTTTCAATCATTGGGGGCATTCCGCTTAGTTCCGCAAAGTGCAGTGTGTCCTCGGAGTCTGCCGGTGTGAACCTGAGCCTTTGGAACATCTTGCTGTATCAAAACAGAGGTGCGAAGACGAAACAATTAGACGAAGGTATCGTCGATACCTTTGTATTAGACGACGTCTTGCGGTCGTTGCCCGCGCGCGCATTGAGGGAAATCGCACGCAGGAAGAAGTGTTATTGCTTGAGCCAAGATCCTCGCCGCAACTCAATCTCAGCGGCTCTCAATTGGTCGTCGGATGCATGTGTTTCCTGGGGGCGACCGACTTGTGCTATGGGCAGTCGTCAAACTTTGGCTCCTCGAACCATAGCGTTCAATACCAAGGGATTCCCAATACCATCGTCTGACTTCATGCACGGCAAACTGACGACCGTTACAAGCTTCCACTGTGGCACTGGCGACTTTAACGTCGTTGTCTACAGTGCTGCCACTGACGCCGACAGCCGCAATCACCGTTCCGTCAGCATCTTTGACGGGATTCCGCCGCCAAAAGTGATCAGACCGCCGTTGCTGTGTTCGACCGCGTAAAGCGGCTGGCCCGGCTGTGACATCTTCCCTATTTCGGCTGTCTCCCAGATCAGAATATCGGGCCGTTCGGGCTTTTCGAATGGCGATGTCAATACTGCCAAGCCAGGCGCCATCCGATGCGAACGCCTTGAGAGCTCCGCTCGTGTCCACAATCATGTCAGCCTCCTAGGCCTGTCTTGTGTCGTGCGGGGAATTTTGCTCGCGTATTCGATTCACTACATTTGGCGCAAGTAAGCGCGAACCACGTTAGGGTCCGGGTCGATTCCCAGGCCTGGGCGCTGTGGCACCGGGATCCGACCTCTCGGGGAAAATCGGGCCGCCATAGAGTTGTGCTTCGAGGTCGAAGAAGCGCCACTCAATCATTGCGTCAGCGGTCCCGAGCGCCGCCGTCACATGAACGGCTGCGAGCAAACCGGGACCGTCATAGAAACAGTGCGGCATCACCGTGATGTTGCGTACCGTCGCGGTGGGAAAGATTTTGCACAACTCGCTGATGCCTCCCATCTTTGCAACACTCGGCTGGACGAAGTCCTCGAAGACGTGCAGTGTTTGTTGAACGTCTAGCATCAGTGGGCCAATCTGCGTTGCGTCCCTGCCAATGCACAACGGTGAGATCAGTTCGTCGATCGCCAGCTGAGCAGAAGAGACCGCGCGAAAACCGAAGGTCTCACCCCGGGCTTCTAGCCCTGGTCGGTGGTCACCCTGACCGGTAACGAATCCGCGACGGGCAAGCCCTTATCACCCCACGCGGAAGCCGCAGCTTGAGTGCCTGACTGAAAGGGGATACGCAACGGAAAGGTTTCGATGTTTGCGATGATCATGTCGGGAAGCTCGCAAGATTCCGCGGATCGTCTTTCGAATTGACATATTCCAGGCCGAGCGGGCCGATGGCCGTCACCTGCGTGATGTACTCACCGGATTTCGCCCAGTGAAAGTGGTAAGTGTTGCCGGGAAGAATGATCACCGCGCCGGGCGGGTATGCCACGAGCTTCTCGACGTCGAATTGGTCG
>DATNFD010000081.1:0-30474 GCA_035606555.1 Occallatibacter sp. | reverse complement strand
GTGCTGATTGAGAATGGCGTGCTGAAGGGCTATCTGACGGATAAGCTTTCGGCCCGGCTCACGGGGGCGGCGAACACGGGGTCGGGAAGGCGCGAGAGCTACCATTGCATTCCCATGCCACGCATGACGAATACCTACATGCTGGCGGGCGAGGACGATCCTGAGGACATTCTGCGCTCGGTGAAGCACGGGCTGTACGCGGTGAATTTCGGCGGCGGGCAGGTGGACATCACGAACGGGAAGTTTGTGTTCTCGGCGTCTGAGGCTTACCTGATCGAGGACGGGAAGATTACGGCGCCGGTGAAGGATGCGACGCTGATCGGGAACGGGCCGGAGGCGCTGAAATACGTGTCGATGGTGGGCAATGATCTGAAGCTGGACGAGGGGATCGGGACCTGCGGCAAAGATGGGCAGAGTGTGCCAGTCGGCGTGGGTATGCCAACGATCAAGCTGGATCGGATGACGGTGGGCGGGACGGGGCGCTAACTCTTGCCTCCATCGTCAGTGGGCAACTAGCCATCTGTCGACGCGCTGCTTCGCTGCTTCAAGTTCTGGCGCGCTCATATGCTGCGCAACGAGGTCACGGGCGTGCGAAGCCTCCTCCTGATGTGACCCGCTCCACGTTTTTGCGGACAAAGCAAGCCAGAAGTAAGCTTCCGGCAAATTGACGGGAGTTCCCTGCCCATTGGCGTACATGGAACCGAGGTTGAACTGTGCCCGGGGTAGACCCTGTTTCGCGGCCCTCTCGTACCAACCGGCAGCGGCCATGTAGTTTTTGGGGACGCCTGTGCCGTTGTCGTACAGAATGCCGAGGTTGAATTCCGCTTCGGCGTCACCCTTGTCGGCGGCTCGACGATAGAGGTCTGCAGCCTGCGCATAGTCCTGAGGAACCCCGAGACCTCGTTCGTAAAGAGTTCCAAGGTTGTACTCAGCTTCAGCAAGGCCCTGCAGCGCGGCTTTCCGATACAAGCCTGCAGCCTGCTCCGCACTCTTCGGAACACCGATTCCGCGCTGATAAAGAAGTCCCAGATGCAATTCCGCGGAGGCGAGATTCTGTTCGGCCGCGCGGCGATACCAGAGCACAGCTTTGGAGTCATTCCGCGGCACGCCCGTGCCTGTTTCGTAGAACTTGCCCAGCTGATCCTGCGCCTGCGCGAGCCCATGATCTGCGGCCTTCTGGAGCCACTCTGCAGCTTGCGTGAAGTCCTGCGCGACGAGGATGCCGGAGGCGTAAGCCTCCCCGACGGCGAGCTGTGCCTGAGGATCGCCGGCTTTCGCCTTTGCAAGCAGAGCAGGATCCATCTTCTTCTGGGCGGTTGCGATTGAGATCTCAACTGCGAGAAGGCAGGCGACGGTCCAACGCGAGGAAAAGAAGTTCATGATGCCTCTCAGTGGAACTGATCAACATACCAAAGCTCGCCGGAGCGCCGTTGTGATCCGTGGTATTTGACTCAGGAGACAGGGCAGAGATGCAGCGTTATCGTGCAGTTTGTTAAGGTTGACGCATGCCCGATGCAGTTATCCTCCAAGCCGACGCCGCCGTGGATTTCGAGTCTCTTGCAGCTGATGTTGTTGCACAAGCTATCAGGGGCGGGGCCACTGATGCTGAAGTGATTGTGCGCGAGGGAGATGAGTTCAGCGTGAACGTGCGCATGGGCGAGGTGGAGACGCTAAAGGAGTCTGGCTCGCGCGCGCTCGGGCTACGCGTCTACCGCGGGAAACGCACGGCATCGGCATCGACCAGCGACCTGACTGTAGATGGCATTCGGCAGGTGGTTGAGGGCGCGATGGCGTTGGCCAAGGTGACTGAGGAGGATCCTTTCGTCGGCTTACCAGAAGCGGATGAATTCGGCGCAATCAAAGAGGATCTGCACCTCTATTACGACGATGTGTATTCGCTGCTGGGAGCGGAGCGGATCGAGTTTGCCCGTCGGGCTGAAGCCGCCGCGTTAGGTGCGGATAAGCGCATCACCAACTCTGATGGCGGAAGCTTCGACGCGGCGACGGGGATGAAGGTGCTGGCGAATTCGCGGGGCTTCGTGGGGAGCTATCGATCGAGCTATGCGGGAGTTTCGGCAGCGCCTCTTGCGGCTGACGAGAACGGCCACATGCAGCGCGACGGGTGGTGGTCGAGCGCGCGGCGGATGAGGGATCTGGAATCGCCGGAGTCGGTAGGAGCTGAAGCGGCGCGCCGGACAATTCGCCGGCTGGGCGCTCGTCGTGTTCCCACGCAGCGGGTGCCGTTTGTGTTTGCGCCAGAGGTGGCGCGGTCACTGATCGGGTCGGTGTTCGAAGCAGCATCAGGGGATGCTATCTGGCGGCACGCGTCGTTCCTCGCGGGCAAACTGGGCGAGCAGATCGGGGCGTTGACGCTGAATATCATCGACGACAACACGATGCTGCTACCCACGGGTGCAGGCGGATACGGCACTTCGCCGTTCGATGGGGAAGGGCTGCCGTCGCGCCGGACCGTTGTGCTGGAGAATGGCGTGCTGCGCAATTACATGCTGAACACCTATGCGGCCCGGAAACTGGGCATGAAGTCCACGCATAATGCGTCGCGGGGACTGGCCGGGGCGCCGGGGATTGGGCCGGGCAATCTCTATCTGGAGCCGGGAATGCAGACGCCGGAGCAGATCATTGGTGAGGTTTCGGGCGGACTTTACGTGACGAGCCTGATGGGTTTCGGGACAAATATCGTGACGGGAGACTACTCACGCGGAGCGGCGGGGTTGTGGATTGAGAATGGGGAGCTCACGCATGCGGTCGAAGAGATCACGATTGCAGGCAATCTTGGCGAGATGTTGATGAACATCACCGCAATTGGAAGTGACCTCGTGTTCCGAGGGTCGGTGGCGTCGCCGACGTTGCGGATTGATGGGATGACGATTGCGGGAGCTTGAGCGGAGTTAGCCGCGCTTACGCGCGTGTTCGCGAGCCGGCGAGATGGCGCACGGGCTTGGCGGAATGCCGGTTCAGGATTTAGCAAGTCAGCCGCGCTTCGCGCGTTCGCAAGTCAGCAAGTCAGCGAGTTCTCGCAAGGCGAAGTTTGAAAAAATCGAGCGAAAACCCGATGCAAAGTATTGCCTTCGATCCTTCGGATGCTAAGGCTGCGCTTTCGCAACTGCCGCAGTCACCGGCGGTGTTTGCGCTCTATGGCGCGGAGGAAAAAGACGAGCCATACCTCGGGCGGACGCCGAATTTGCGTGGGCGTCTGGAACGTCTGCTTCAGCCATCAGCGAAACATCCGCGGCGTCTGCAACTCGCGGGGCGTGTCCGGCGGATCGCGTTCCATCTCACTGGTTCCGATTTCGAGTCGCTCCTCATGCAATTTGGAATGCTGGAGAAGTTCTACGGCCCGAAGGCGCTGGAGAGAATGCACCTTCGTGCTCCCGTGTTTGTTCGTTTCCTGGGGAACAATCCCTATCCACGCGTAACTGTGACCAACAAGCCGAGCCAGCGAGAGGCTGACTGGGCGTATGGTCCATTTGCGTCGCGCGCTGCAGGGGAGCGATTCGCGGACGAGATGCTGAAGCTGTTCCTGCTGCGCCGCTGCACGGACGATCTCAACCCCGACCCCAGCCATCCGGGATGCGTGTACAGCGAGATGAAGATGTGTCTCGCCCCCTGCTACAAGGGTTGCAGCGATGAGCGCTACGCGGAAGAGGCTGGCGCAGTGCAGCAGTTTCTCGCGAGCCGGGGGGACAGTAAGCTGATCGTGCTTCGCAGTGAACGGGACAAAGCATCCGAGGATCTGAATTTCGAGGACGCAGCGACCCTGCATGCGCATGTACAGAAAGTGGAGGCTGTTCGTGCTCTGGCGCCGGAACTCGTGCAGCCCATGAGCAGTTTGAGGGCTGTCATTCTGCAAAGCTCGGCGAATCCCGATGAAGTCGCGGTGTTCCTTTACCAAGATGGCCGGTTGCGCGGCCCGGTCGCGTTCTCCACCATTGGCATGCGGATACAGAACGAGCAATCGGGCTCGAGTTCCCTCTTCGCGCAGCCAATGGCGCTGGAGGCGGTGCCGGAAGAACTGGGATCAGGGGCCAGGGACCAGGGACCAGGGACTTCGTCGGAGGTCGAAAATGGAGATGCAAATCCAGTGCGCGGATCTACTCCCGCGAAGGTTCCGAGGACGATGCTCGAGGCGCGGATGGAGACTGTGCTCGCCGAGTTAAACCAGCAGTTAGAACCGCCCAACTCAACCGTGGGGCAGGGGCATCTGGCGCTGCTCAAACGCTGGTACTACCGACCAGAAGTTAAGCGAGAGGGCGAGATTGTCTTCGCGGACAGCGAGGGGACCTGGCCTATTCGGGCTCTGCTGCGTGCGGCGGGCCGAGTGACCGCAACGAAGCTGGCAGCGCCGAAGCCGCAGTGAGAAGCGATCGAGTGCGACCGTCAAAAGCAGGTGAAACGACGCTCGTTGCATATGTTTGACTGATACACTTTTCGGGACACTTCCTGCTCGAGAGGACTGCATCAAAGTCGCATGGTTGAGTTGCTTCCATCCATATTGTCAGCGGATTTCGCAAGGCTGGCAGACGAAATAGCCGCAGCCGAGCGCGGCGGCGGCACGGTAATCCATGTGGACATCATGGATGGGCATTTCGTCCCCAACATCACCATTGGACCGCCGGTGGTGAAGAGCCTGCGCAAAGCTACGAAGCTGCCGCTCGATTGCCACCTGATGATCGAAAACCCGGACGAGTACATACCGGCCTTTGCCGAGGCAGGCGCGAACTGGGTGAGTGTTCACTACGAAGCGTGCAGGCATCTGCACCGGACTCTGCAGTTGATTGCGCACCATGGTATGCAGCCGGCAGTGGTGCTGAATCCGGCGACGCGGGTAGAGCTGATTCGCGACATTCTGCCCATGGTGCACCACGTACTGATCATGAGCGTGAACCCCGGGTTTGGGGGGCAGGAGTTTATTCCCTTTGCTCTGGACAAGATCCGGCGGCTGGGCCAGCTGAGGCAGGAAATGGGGCTGGCATTTAAAATCGAAGTGGATGGCGGGGTGGCTCACGACACGGTCGCCCGGGTCGTCCAAGCAGGAGCGGAGCTGTTGGTTGCAGGCAATGCTGTCTTTGGCGAGGGTAACGCTGAACGCGACGCCCGTGCACTGCTGGCGTCAGCTCGCAAAGCTGCTGGTGAGTAACCAGGTCGAGAATCCGTAAACAGCGGCAGCTTCCCCCTGTCGCACTTTTGAGGTGGTATGAACCGGTTGTCGAGAAACATAGCTGCGTTGGCGCTGGCATCGCTGGTGCTCTCGGGAGTCGCTGCCGAGGCGAAGAGAGAAAAGCAACCCAAGCACAAGAAGAATCAGGATTTAAGCGCGAATCCGCTGGCGAATGTTAAGTCCAAGCAGCCCGACAAGGAGCTGTTCGACAAGGCTATGATCGCCATGAAAAAGGGGCGCTATGACGTGGCCCGTCTCGACTTGCAGACCATGCTCAACACCTATCCGGATTCCGAGTACAGGATGCGTGCCAAGCTTGCGGTCGGCGATAGCTGGTTTAAAGAAGGCGGCACTGCCGCTCTGACGCAGGCCGAGGCTGAGTACAAGGATTTCATCACCTTCTTTCCCAACGCACCGGAAGCTGCCGAAGCTCAGATGAAGGTGGGCGATATCTATTACCAGCAGATGGAGAAGCCCGATCGCGACTTCAACAATGCTGAAAATGCCGAAAGGGAATACCGGAACATGATCAACATGTTCCCGGACTCTCGGCTGATCCCCCGGGCCAAACAGAAGCTGCGCGATGTGCAGGAAGTTCTGGCAGAGCGCGAGACGCAGATCGGGATCTATTACGAGGCGAAGGACAACTATCCTGCGGCAATTGCCCGCCTGCAGACGGTTGTAGACACCTACCCGCTCTATTCCAAGAGCGACCAGGCACTGCTGGCGATCGGCGATGCCTATGCGGGTGAAGCACACGCCGTGCAGATGTTGCCGGGGCTGAAGGGCGACATTCGCGAGCGCCTTCACACGCTCTACGAGGATAAAGCAGCAGCGGCCTACGCCAAGGTGATCACGCGGTATCCCATGGCTCCCCGCGTGGAAGATGCCCGGGACCGTCTTGTCGCGATGAATCGGACGGTGCCTGAGCCGACAGATGCGGCAGTGGCGGAGAGCGATGCCGAGCAGAAGAGCCAGCGGCCGCTGCGCTTCACGGACAACATTCTTGGTGTGATTAAGCACGGGCCGACGGTGGTCCAGTCTGCGCACGTTGGCGAACCCTCCCTCGACGATCCAAAGCGAACCATCGCCCCCGAAGTGAACAAGGACAACGCGCGCCTCTTTGAGGAAGCGGCCAGGGCCAACGGCGCAGGTGCTGAGCCTGCAGCCGTCAAGCCAACCGGTCCCAACGAGCCTCCGCGCAGCGATGCACCGTCAACCGCGCCTCTGCAAATGACAGCTCCCGCAGGCGGTACCGGCGTCGGTGTCTCTATTGTGAATGCCCCGAATGGCGAAGCATCGGCGACCCCGGCCGAGGGCAGCGGAAACGAAGCTCCCGCTGCTGGCAACGGGAACGGTAGCCCGCTGGTGAAGTCCGTGGGGCCGACAGATTCATCCTTGCCTGCGGTGGAAAAGCCTGCTGAGGCTCCGGATCAAATCAACGGCATCCGCCCCGGAACCGGCCAGACGCAGACGGCCGTCACCGAGAAGCAGAAGAAATCGAAGGCCAATCTGGACGAGGAGTCCTCGAGCAAGAAGAAAAAGAAGAAGGGCCTGGGCAAACTCAACCCGTTCTAGAGGCAGGGGACAGGGGACGAGGGAACGAGGGAACAAGGAAGCAAGGGAACGAGGTGAAGGCCGCATCCTCCAATGGGTGCGGCCCTTTGCTTTTCACGTTCCAGAGTTTCGCTTGCAGCAGCTGCCCCGAAAGCCGCCCTTACATCTGCTAGAGTTGAAGTAGCCCCATCCGCCTGAAAGCCTTGTGTGATCAGGGTTTCCGGGCACTCCCGGGAGCCACGATACAACCCCATGCCTCACGATCTGCCCAAAGCATACGACCCGACGGCCATTGAAGATCACTGGGCGGAGTACTGGGTTCGAGAGAAGCTTTTCTCCCAGCCCACGCCTAAAGACGGGGGGCCGGAGAGCCAGCCCTCGTTCGACATTCTTCTGCCGCCGCCAAATGTGACCGGCAATCTGCACATGGGTCACATGTTCGAGCACACCGAGAGCGACATTCTGATGCGGTGGCATCGGATGCGGGGCGAGCGGGTGCTCTGGATTCCAGGCACGGACCACGCCGGAATCGCCACTCAGATGCTGGTGGAACGCCAGGTTGTGAGCGAGGGCAGCACGCGGCAGCAGATGGGGCGAGACGCCTTTATCAAGCGCGTGTGGGAATGGCGCGAACACTATGGCGGCACGATCCTGAGCCAGATGAAGCGCCTGGGTGCGTCGGTCGACTGGGATCGCGAATACTTCACCATGGACGAGCGGCTCTCTGTTGCCGTCCGGGAGGCGTTCGTCAAGCTCTACGAGCAGGGGCTGATCTATCGCGGCGCCTACATCGTGAACTGGTGCCCACGCTGCCAGACTGCGATCAGCGATCTCGAAGTTGTCTATGACGAGCACAAGGGGCATCTCTGGGAGATCCGGTATCCGGTCATTGGAGAGGATGGGAAGGACACCGGCGAGTCTCTGACGGTTGCGACCACGCGCCCGGAGACGATGCTCGGGGACGTAGCCGTGGCTATTCACCCGGATGACGAGCGCTATACGCACCTCCATGGCAAGAAGCTGCGCCTGCCGCTGATGGATCGCGAGATCCCGATCATCACCGATGATTGGGTCAGCCGCGAATTTGGCACGGGTGCGGTGAAGGTCACGCCGGCGCATGATCCCAATGACTTCGCATTAGGACAGCGCCACAATCTGCCCTCCATCGACGTGATGGACGATACCGCCCACATCAATGAGCAGGGCGGCAAGTACAAGGGGTTCGAGCGCTTCGTGGCGCGCAAAGAAGTGGTCGCCGATCTCGAAGCTCAGGGGCTGCTGGCGGGGATCAAGGACCACGTTAACAACGTGGGGCATTGCGATCGCTGCAAGACGATCGTGGAGCCGCGCCTTTCGCTGCAGTGGTTCGTGAAGATTCAGCCGCTTTCGGACAAGGCGATTGCCGCCGTGAAGGAAGGCCACATCAAGTTCACGCCGGAGATGTACGCGAAGACTTACCTGAACTGGATGGAGAACATCCACGACTGGTGCATCTCGCGTCAGCTCTGGTGGGGACACCGCATCCCCGCATGGCACTGCTCCGTCTGCCACAAGACAACCGTCAGCCGGGAGGACGCTACAAAGTGCGCGCATTGCGGATCAGAGAAGATCGAGCAATCTACGGACGTGCTGGATACGTGGTTTTCGTCGGGCCTGCTGCCGGTTTCGGTATTTGGATGGCCTAATATCGCGGTGGAGAATCGCGCGGACTTCGACGCGTTTTATCCGACCAGTCTGCTCGTCACCGGCTTTGACATTCTCTTTTTCTGGGTGGCCCGCATGATCATGATGGGCTGCTGGTTTTCGCTTGACGTGCCGATGGCGGATGAGTCGCCGCGTTCTCTGGCTGAGTCAGTTCCGTTCCGCGAAGTGTACATCCACGCGCTGGTGCGGGATGCAAACCGCGAGAAGATGTCCAAGACCAAGGGCAACGTCATTGATCCGATCGAGATTGTGAAACAGTACGGGACGGATGCGGTTCGTTTCACGCTGGCGTCGATGGCGTCGCCGGGAACAGATATTGCGTTCAATGTTGCGCGGACTGAAGGGTACCGAGCCTTTGCGAACAAGATATGGAACGCGGCGCGCTTCCTGTTTATGAATATCGATCGCGCAGCGGAAGTGGGCATCACGATCGACACAGCGGCCCTGGGCACGATGCCCATCGCCGATTCGGGTGCGCCGCTTGAATCGCGCTGGATCGTTGCTGAACTGCACGCGACGGCTGACAAGGTGAATGAGGCGCTGGCTAACTATCGCTTCGATGATGCGGCGAATGCGATCTACCAGTTCTTCTGGGGAGGTTTCTGCGACTGGTATCTCGAGATCGTGAAGCTGAGTCTCGACTTCAACGAAGGCGCCGACAAGACACGGACAGAATTGTCGCTCAAGACGCTCGTCGGCGTTTTCGAAGCTTCTCTTCGTCTGCTCTCGCCGTTCATGCCCTTCCTCACGGAAGAAGTCTGGCATGCGGTCTACGATGGAAAGCCGCCTGCGAAGTCGATTGCTCTTACGCGATTCCCGCAGGCGGACAACAATGCGAAACAATCGGATGCGATCAAGAAGATGGGATTGCTGCAAAGCCTCATTGTCGAAGTTCGCGCACTACGCAAAGAGATCGGCGTTGAAGAGAAGGCCGCGGTTCCGATTGAGCTTCGTATTGACGAAGACCTGAAGGCAACGATACGAGACAGCCACGCAATTGTCGAACGACTGGCTCGCGTGAGCGAACTCCGCTTCGTACCGCGAATCTCCGCAGGGCTCGCGAGACACGCCACAGCGCAGTTCGACGTTGCTGTCGTCTACGAGCGCAAGATCGACGTCGCTGCGGAGTGCGAGAAGCTCAATAAGGAAATTGCGAAACAGGAGAAGAACGTGGCCAACGCGGATCGCCAGCTTGGCAATCCGGCATTCACGGCCAAAGCTCCAGCACACATTGTTGAAGGGTTGAAGAAGCAGCGGGACGAAGCGCAACACCTGCTCGACAAGTTACGCGCTGACCGCGAATCTCTCGCCTGCTGAGTGAAGCGAAAGGATGGCCTGCGTCTGCCGAAGCTGCGTGCAACACTTAGCCGTGCTGGGGATTGTGGAGCCGCCGCGCTCGAAAGGCGCGATCCACAAGGCGTATCGTACCGCGGCCAAGCTGTGGCATCCTGACCGCTACGAGAATGCCCCGCGGAAGCGGCTTGAGGCTGAAGAGCAGTTCAAGCGAATTCATGCAGCTTACCTCGAGCTTTGCGAGCACTTCGAGAATCCGAAGCGCCGATTCGTTGAAAGACAATATCGCGGCGCCGACATTCAGGACACATTCGACGCGGAGAGATTCTCCGGCGTTGCCGCGCCGCCGACCATCTTCTTCGGGGATGCGCATCATTGCTTCTCGATCGCCCATTTCCCGGAAGGAGTGGAGAAAATCATCATTGCCTCGGCACTCGGGGGCGCCGAGAGCCCGGTCGGATTCGTAAACATGTCCGGCGCAATCCAAGACGAGGAGATACCCGAGCGCTACATCCTACTCACGAATCACCGTCTCTTCATCCGCGATTCAAGCGAGCTTGTGCATGTGCTCTGGTATGCCGACCTGGGCGAGATTGCCTACATCGACCGCCATGCAGAGAAGAAGCAATACCTGTCGTATCGCCTATTTGGATGGCTGCTGGACAAGGAGCGCAGGTATACCCTGAAGATTGCCCGGCGCGACGGTACCAAATTCTATTCCCTGAAGGACACGCCGGATGACAGGGTCAAAAAAGTTATTTATAACTTTCTCCAGCAAATGAGAGCCAAATCGCAAGCTTGATTCATCGAAAGAATAACCATGGACTGGAAAAGCCATCGTATCGAAGCAGTGCTGGAGCAGGCCCTGATTGAAGATCAGGCAGTGAGCGACGCCACCACCAATGTGACGATCGATCCTAACTTGCGTGCAACTGCTTCGATCCTCGCCCGGCAAGATCTTGTCGTCGCGGGGCTCGGGGCTGTCCCCCGTTTCCTCGAAATATTCGCCCGTCTCGATCCGCGACCCGCAGCCCATACCCGATACGAAGTCATCAGCCACAACGAGATCTTCGATGGCGTTCGCGTGCACAAAGGCCAGGTGCTCGCCGTCATTCGGCACAACGCGCGGGTGCTGCTCAGCTGCGAGCGCGTAATCCTGAACCTGATGCAACATCTCAGCGGCATCGCCACGCTGACGCGCCAGTATGTTGACGCAATCCAGGGAACAAAAGCCCGGATCCTCGACACGCGCAAGACCGTGCCCGGGCTCCGCGCGCTCGAGAAATACGCTGTTCTCTGCGGCGGCGGAACGAATCATCGTCTCGATCTCGCTTCAGGAATCCTAATCAAGAACAACCACATTTCTCTCGGCGGCGGATTGCGCTCCGCGGTAAAGAACGCGCTGGAAAAGCGCCAGCCCGGCAACCGCGTGCAGGTCGAGGTTCGCACGCAGCAGGAACTCGAAGAGGCACTCGAAATGGGCGCCGAGGCAATTCTGCTGGACAACATGGCACCCGCGGAACTCAAGGCAGCCGTCGAGCGCATCCGCCAGGAGAATCGCTGGATCCCCATCGAGGCGTCCGGCGGCATCGTGCTGGACAACGTTCGTGCCTATGCCGAGGCAGGTCCCGACTTTATCAGCGTAGGTGCGCTTACGCACTCGGCAAAAGCTGCCGATATCTCCATAAGCATCGTGGCGGAGCAGGAATAGCGTGTACGACGTCGCAGCACTCGAATCCGCGTTCTCGCAGAGCATATTTTCGGGCAAATTCCACTACACCGCCGTCACCGGTTCCACTAACACGGATGCGCTTGCCGGAGCGCGCGAGGGAGCACCGCACGGATCTGTTTTCTTTACCGACGAGCAGACTGCAGGCCGTGGTCGCGGCGACCACGACTGGCAATCGGCGGCGGGCAAGGGTCTGTATGTCTCCGTCATCCTGCGGCCGGATATCTCCGTCGAGCACATGCCGTTGATTCCCCTCGCCGCGGGACTGGCAGCCGCACAGGCGATCGGCATCATCACAGGACGCCAGGTCGATCTTCGCTGGCCCAACGATCTTCTCATCGGAGAGCGCAAGACAGGCGGAATCCTGGTGGAATCGAAAACGGAATCAGGAGCGCCGAGTTTCGCGGTCGTGGGCATCGGCATCAACGTTCACCAGCGCTCGTTCGATCCCAATCTTTCTACTCCGGCGACGTCGCTCGATCTTGAATCGAACCGCACCACCAATCGTCAGGCGCTGCTCATCTCCCTGCTAGAATCGCTCCAGCATGAAACGTGGGCCCTGCAGGATTCGGGCTTGCGGGCCGCAATCGTGCCGCGTGTAGCTTTTCTCTCCACGTGGGTTTCGAACCGCAGCGTAGAGGTGCATGGACCACAGGCATGTACCGGCGTCACATGCGGGCTCGATGAACATGGGTTTCTGCTCGTCCGGACGGATCAAGGAATCGTGACTGTTCAGACCGGCGGCATTCGCGCGGCTGCAGACAAAAAGGAAGGCAATGCTCCTCGCAGTTGATGTAGGGAATACCAACACAGTGCTCGGTCTTTACTGCCTCGATCAGGAAGCCGGATTTCCGCCTAAAGGCGCTCCGGTTCGGGCGAAGGAGCGGCTCGATCTGAAGGCCCACTGGCGCATCACCACGCACCGCGCGCAGACAGTGGACGAGTACGGTGTCTTCTTTGTAAATCTGTTCGAGATGCACGGCCTTTTGCCGAGCGGAGTGAAGCACATCATCATTGCATCGGTTGTGCCGCCGCTCGACTCCACGCTTCGCCAAGTCTGCGAAAAGTATTTCGATGTGAGCCCGTTGTTCGTCGAGCCGGGCATCAAAACGGGCATGCCGGCGCTGGTCGACAATCCCACGGAGCTGGGGGCCGACCGCATCTGCGATTGTGTCTCGGCCATTGAACGCTACGGCGGTCCTTGCATCGTGGTGGACTTCGGGACGGCTACGAAGTTCGAGGTGATCTCCGAAAAAGGCGAATATCTCGGGGGCGCGATCGCTCCCGGCCTTGGGCTGAGCGCCGAGGCGCTGTTCTCACGCGCAGCACGGTTGAGCCGCGTGGATATCAAGCGCCCTGCGAAAGTGATTGGCACGAATACCGTCGGCCATTTGCAGAGCGGTCTTTATTACGGGTACATCGGGCTTGTAGATGGAGTGCTGGAGCGCATCTTCGCCGAACTCGGACACAAACCGCGAGTGATTGCAACCGGAGGCCTCGCCCGCATGGTGGCGGCAGATTCACGCTACATCAGCGAGATCGACGACTTGCTGACACTCGACGGCCTGCGCATTCTCTTCGAGCGCAATCGTAATGTGCGCCCTCGCGGACGCACTCATTAGACCGTCGTGCAAAACTACTTCAACTATTTTACGGAGATTGAAGAGCGCTTTCAGCAGCGGCGCGGTTCCATTCTTCTGCTTTCAACGCTCGATTGGGCGCTTATCGAGAGCTGGCGTGATGCCGGAATCCCGCTTGAGGCCGTGCTGCGGGGCATCGATGCCGCCTTTGAGAAGTACGAAGCGCGCCAGAAGAAGGGCCGCATGCGCCGCGTTAACGGGCTCGCATGGTGCGCGCAGGCCGTGATGGAAGCATCGGAAGAACTGCGCGAAGCAAGCGCCGGAACCCTGCAGCCTTCAACCGGCGCGGAAGCCGGATTCGAGCACGAGCGCGTCGCTGCGCACCTTGAAGCGGCAGCCGCGGCTCTGGAAGCGTCCAGCATTGCACACGAGGCATGCACGGCGACGGCCGTACGCATTCGTGAGCTTGCTGCGGAAGCGCGGACCGCGAATTCATCTATCACTGCTGCTACCGAGATGGAATCGTTCGAACGCATTCTGACCGTGCTTGAGGAAAAGCTCTTCGCGGCTCTGACGGCAGCAGCTCCCGAAGATCTGCTGGTTGGCCTGAAGGAACATGCTGCCCGGGAACTCGCGCCTTACCGAAGCCGCATGGGCGCGGTGCAATTGCGCCAGGTCGAGCACCAGTTCGTGCAGAAGCAGCTGCTCGTCCACTACAGCCTTCCCCGGCTCAGCCTGTTCTACATGAGCCAGCAATGAAGCGCCGCCGGCCTCCTACATCCACATCACGACGCGCGCAGACGCAGATCGTCCAAATCGAGAAGCCCATTTACGGCGGTGCATTCCTCGCGCGTGTCGAAGGGAAAGCAACGTTCGTTCCGATGAGTCTTCCGGGCGAGCGGGCTCGCATTCGCATCGTTGAAGACAAGCGAAGTTATGCCACCGCGGAACCCGAAGCGATCATCGACCGTTCCGCTGACCGGACCGAACCTCGCTGTCATCACTTTGGAATGTGCGGCGGATGCAGCTACCAGCATGGCACTTATGAAGCTCAACTCGGGCTGAAGCAGCAGATTCTGCGCGAAACTCTTCAACGAGGCGGAGTCGAGCCCCCAGACAAGATCGCCGTTCTCGCAGGGGAGCCGTGGGCCTATCGAAATCGCATTCGCGTCGCGATTGACGGCGCGGGGCGCGTGGGATATCGCGAGCGGCGCTCGCATACCATTCTCCCCATTACGGAATGCCCCATTTCAGCACCCGTGCTGGTGAAGGCTTCTCTAGCCGCGGCGAATATTCTGCGCATGTCAAAGCCGGGCTTTGGAGCAAAAGAGATATCTCTTTTCTGCAATCCGGAGGAGTCGGCGCTCCTCTGCAGCATCTTCGTGAACGGCTCATCGAGCAGTGGGTTCGCGAGCTTCGCTGCGGCGTGGAAAGAGCAAGTCCCAGAACTTGCCGGCGTGGAATGCGTACACGATGGTGCTAACGCAGAGGCGACTCGGCAAATTGCGCGCTGGGGAGCGGAGTCGATCTCGTACCGCTGTGCCGGATTCAACTACCGCGTCGACCACGGGGCATTCTTCCAGGTGAATCGATGGCTCGTTGACTCCCTGATCGAGCGGATTGTTAAGGATCGGCATGGGCGAGCGGCATGGGATCTTTTCGCCGGAGTCGGGCTGTTCGCGCGACAACTTGCCGGACATTTTGAGCAAGTAATCGCGGTTGAGTCTGCGCCCACGGCCGTGAAATCACTCGGACAGAATCTTGATGGAACGGGTGGCCGAAGCGTCACATCCGATACGCTCTCGTTCCTGAAGAACCGTATGCCGGCGACAGAACCGGATCTGATTGTCGTTGATCCGCCGCGGGCAGGTTTAGGTCCCGATATCACTGCCTTGCTCGGCGAGATCGCTGCGCCGGCGCTCGTTTACGTCTCGTGCGATCCGGCCACTCTTGCGCGCGATCTGAAGGCGCTTCTCGGATCCGGCTACTCCGTTGGTACGGTTATGCTTGCGGACCTTTTCCCGCAGACGTTTCATCTGGAGACGGTGGTCACATTACAAAGATCGTGATCCTGATACGCTTGCGGCCATACATACTCTAGATCCCGGGCCGCATGAAAGCTGAAGAGATCCGCCGCAGTCCCGTCCCGCACATGATGGCTGACGAGCCTCGAATCGGGGCACCTCTATTCCACGCTGCGTGGCTCTTTGCAGCTGGAATCGTGATCGCTCACTACACATGGCTGCGTCCCTCCTGGCTGCTGGTCTCTCTTGTCCCGATCGCGACCCTTTGCGGTCTGGCGGGGCTTCGCGCGCAGCGGGTCATATGGGCCCCGCTCGGAATGCTGTGGCTGGTGCTGGGCGTATGGTGCGCTGAGATGCAGCCGCAACCCACGCCCGAGCCCGCAATCGCGGTTCTCTCCGACGGCCTCACGCGGACAATCGAAGGTACCGTGATCGATGCCGGGCCTGTTCGCGAAGACTCTGCAGGAGAAGCAGGCAATGCGCCAGAGGATGGTCCCTCGCAGCGAATCGACGTGCGGACCTCAACGATCGAAGTTGTCTCGGACACCCAAGATGTCCAGCAACCCGAATCGGGGATTGTGCGGATAACTGTGCACTGGCCCGCCGGCGACATGGCCTCCGCACGATTTGGCTGCGGGCAAAAGATCCGAGCGGATGGGCGATTGATGCTCCCCGATGTTTACCACGATCCCGGAGCCTGGAGCTACCGGGACTACCTGCTGGATCAAGGAATCACCGCAACTGCGACCGTGAAAGCTGATCGCGCGATGATAGTCGATACATCCGGAGCGAAGGCTCTCGAGTGTCGCATCTCCGGTTGGCAGCATGCGGCGAGCGCCAGGCTGCGGGCAATTCCCCGCTCGATGGACCGGGTTCCCGCCGCTCTCCGCCTCAGCGACGATGATGCCATCATGCTCGCCGCGATGGTTACAGGCGATCGCACTTTCCTGACACACTCATTGCGGGCCGGCTTTGAACGCACTGGCTCCTTTCATATGCTCGTCGTCTCAGGCCTGCACCTTGGCATCGTGACGGGATGCATCTTCTGGACGACGCGCCGCCTCCGATTGCCTCAGCTTCCTGCAACGCTCATCACCATCGGCGGATCGTTCGCCTACGCTCTTTTCACCGGTTTTGCTACTCCGGTACAGCGCTCACTGTGGATGGTGTCTCTCTATCTGGTCGGCCGACTCGTTTACAGACAGCGCAACGTTACGAACACCATCGGATTCGCTTCGTTGTGCCTGCTGGCCGCCAGCCCTCGGGCGCTCTTCGAATCCAGCTTGCAGATGACCGTACTCACGGTCGTTTCCATCGGAGGTGTAGCGGTGCCTCTGCTGGAGAAAACCGTCCACCCTTATCTGACTGCCACGCGCGATCTGCGCCTCGTTGCGATTGACGTGAAACTTCCCGTGCGGGAGGCGCAATTTCGAGTGATGCTTCGCATGTTTGCCCTGGCGCTGAGCAAGGCTATGGGGAAGCCGGTCGGCTGGCAGGTATTTCCATGGTGCGTAAATGCCGGCCTGCGCTGTATTGAGGCGCTGGTCGTTTCATGCGTGGTTGAACTTGCGATGGCACTCCCCATGGCGCTCTACTTCCACCGCATCACGGTCTTCGCGCTGCCTGTGAACATGATCATCCTGCCGCTGCTATTCGTGCTCGTACCCAGCGCCCTGCTGACGCTCATCGCAGGGACAATTTCGCCGATCGTCGCGGAAATCCCCGCAATCGTTACCTCGTTGCTTTTGCACGCCGGCGTGGGACTGATTCATATTTTCGCCAATCTCCGCACCGGAGATTTCCGCATTCCATCACCATTTCCGATTCAGATAGCGGGTTTCTGTCTTCTCCTGGGCGGAACGCTCGTGCTTGCATCGGCCGCCAATCGCCTCAGCTCGAAATGGCTGCGCCGGGCCGCGTGTGTGGCTATGCTCCTTTCTGCCGCTTGTGTGGTCGTTCCGCGGCCGATCGATCACCCGCACAATGCGCTGCTGGTCGAAGCCATCGACGTCGGCCAGGGGGATTCATTGCTGATCATCACGCCCGACGGGAGAACCCTGCTCGTGGATGGAGGCGGATTTGGCGGCGGCCCTCGTCAGACCTCGCAGAACTTCGATATCGGCGAAGAGGTTGTCTCGCCTGTGCTGTGGTCGCGCGGCATCCGGCATCTCGACGCTGTTGCTCTGAGCCACGCGCACTCTGACCACATGGGAGGCCTGCCCGCTGTCCTGCGCAATTTCAGTCCGAACGAATTGTGGGTGGGAAATAATCCGCCGGTCGAGCCTTACCTGTCTCTGATACGCGAAGCAAAAGAGATGGGGGCCCGGGTACGATCAATGCGCTCCGGAGACCTCGCGTCGCTTGGCGATGCGAGTGTCCATGTGCTCGCTCCATTCAACGACTACAAGCCGGGCATCGAATCAAGTAATAACGATTCACTTGTCCTGCACATCACGTATCACGAGACTTCAGTTCTGCTGGAAGGCGACGCGGAGGCACCAATCGAAAAAGAAATGCTGGGCGAGGGAGGCCTCGAAAGCACTTTGCTCAAAGTCGGTCATCACGGCAGCACTACTTCCACACGGCCAGAGTTCCTCGATCGCGTATCGCCACGTTTCGCAGTCATCTCCTGCGGATTGCACAACCATTATGGACATCCGCGCCCCGAAGTGCTGCAATCGCTGCAGGCTTCGCGCATTCGGGCCTTCTCCACCGACATCAATGGAGCAACCTGCTTCACGCTGGATGGGAGCAACGTAACTGCTGAAGCGTTTTGCGGATTGCAGCGCTGAGTTCCGCCAACATGCGACGATCGGCGATCAGAAGCTTAGAATCTCATGCGCGCCCCGAATTGAACCTGGCGCTCCCGATACAGATCGCTTGCATTGATGTCGAGCGGCTTGCCGAATTCGGTCTGCCCGCTCTTCAATCCCGTGAGATAGTTGAGGCGGGGCATCGCGCCATTCATCGTTCCCTGTTCGATGGAGTAGCCAACCGTCTCCACTTGCGTGACGTTCTGATGATTAAACAGGTTGAAGCTTTCGGCTATCAGCTCAAGTTGCCGCATCTGTCCGAGGTTGAAGCGCTTTGAAAGACGCAGATCGGCTTTCCAAGTTGCAGGGTACCTGAACGTATTGCGGCCGACGCCGTACACGCGATTGTCTCCACCGTAACCGTTCATCCCCGTGCTCAAGGCCATGATGGCTCTCCCGTTTACGTCGAACTCCTTCGCAAGCGAGCCCGCGGTACGCATGCTGTACGGCAATCCACTGTGAAAGCGCCCAACGCCGCTCAACATCCAGCCGTTCACGGCATACCCGGCAAAGTGCATAATTCTCCATTTCGGCTGCAGAATCACCGCAGCAGTCGCGGAGTGGCGGATATCCAGACTGCCGGTTCCATACTCCTGGCGAAAATCATTCGGGTCGAGCACACTGGGACCATCAATCTGCACTCCTTCGTCGGGGTTCCAGTCCGCAGCGTGAGCGAAGATGTAGCGGCCCCGAAACGTCAGTCCGCGTGCACTGCGCGACAACCGAACCAGCAGGGCCTCATAGGTGGAGTTTGCACGGCTCGAGATCTCCGACACCTGCTGATAATTCGGATTCATCCGCCCGCTGGAAGCTGTTGGTGGAATCGCCGAGGGCCAAGACGCAAAGAATGGAACCGTGATCTGCTGAGCTTTGATCGGCCCTGAACCTGTACCGTCAATCACAGCGTAGGTGATGGTCTTCGGATTCATGGCGGGGTCGATGTTCGCATCGGTTGTAATCGGCAGCCTTCGGCCCAGGCTTGCGGTTCCTGCGGCCTCGAGGTGAATACGCCCGGGAAGCGTCTCTTCCAACGACACCTCGGCCTGGTGCACCTGGCTGTTGCGGAACGACGGAGCAAACTCCACTGCTCCGGGGCTGACGGTAGTGCCCGGCTTACCGGCCAACACGTATGGAAACGGAGGCGCTCCTCCGCCATTCAGATTGTCCGTTGGGCGCATGAAGAGGTTCACGTCGCCGTTGGGCGATCCGGTCTGCGTCAATGCAGTTTGAATCATCGCATTGGGTGTACGGCCGAAGTACATGCCATAGCCGATGCGCAGCACCGGCCAGTGGGTTTCGCCCGAGCCCCATGCAAATCCTGCGCGCGGGCCCCATTGGCTGCCAAGAGCGGGAAGGTGCTGAGTCAGGGGCAGATCGGGGTTGTCCAGGTTCCAGATCGGGCGGGGCAACTGCTCGAGTTCCCATCGTGACGCTATCGTGAACACAGTTTGCTTGCCGGCCTGCCACTGCAAGGTCGAATGTCCGGCCCAGTCGTTGGTAGCAAGCCACCAACCTGATGGACCTATCGTCTGGGAGTAGCAGGGCAGATAACCGAGCCCATGCAAGACGCCGGTTGAATCGCGCCATGGACGACCTCGCTGGTCGCAATTGTGCTGGTCCATAGGATTGAGCTGACCGTTGAGCCCAAATGCGAAGAAAGCGAGCGCGTCCGAGGCAAAATCTCCGATCGTCGAGTAATAGTAGGTGCCGGTTTGATTGCGCAACTTGCTGGTTGCATCTCTTTCGTGGGACAGCTCGAGGCCGCTGCTCCAGAGCAGATTTCCGTAGACCCAGTTGAGTTGCTGCCGGGCACTGTAGATGCTCTCGTCGGGGTATTTGCCCTTCGCAAACCGTGCAGGGTTTCCAATTGTGAAGCCGTCCTGAGAATCCACCACGATCTGCGGCAGCTGCCCCCACGAATTGATGTTCAGCGATTGCTCAAACGGGGATGGCCGCTGCGGTTCTGTGCGCTGAATCTCGCGCCCTATGGAACCCTGCGCGATCGCCAGCAGATTGGGCGTTACAAACGCCTGCCATCGCCCAAGCAACCAGACGTTCTTTGCGTTCAATGAACCGAAGCTGTGCGTCCCGTAGGTTTGCCACGCACGGGTCGATCCTCCGCCAGGTGCATTCAGGAGGTTCTCGGTTCCTTCAAGCATGAAACGATGGCGATCGCCTGCCCTCCAATCCAGGCGCTCAAACGCGCTCAGTTGCTGCGATGACCGTGCTGCAGGCCCAAGCAGTTCGGCAAGAGATTCGAGCAGCTTCGAATAGGCCCTGACTCCTTCAGCAACTGGATCGACACTGCTCAACCCCAGCTGGGCGCTCAGCAATTGCATCTGGTCATTCTCGGGCTGCGCGAAGAACCGGTCAGGGTGCCGGACGGCGGAAACAGCGGGATAATTTCGCTCAACCCCGTCGAGCGCTGCGAACCAGAACACATGGCGAGGCCTGAAAAGCCCGCCTGCGCCGACGCCCCACCGCAATTCGAGATCCGAGGGGGAGTAGGGTTCAGCCGTGAAGGAAGGAACCGTTGATCCCGATCGAGGCGCTGTCTCCCTCATCCATGTTGTGAAGGGGTTTTGAGCATTGAGCAGATGCTGCCGGTTGAATAGGAACATCTGTCCGTGCAGGTGATCTGTGCCGTGCTGTGTTTCGATGTTGATGGCTCGTTGCCCGACCTGCGCGACATCACTGTGCTCGGCTCTGACGGATTTCACTTCGCCGATCGCACTCTCGGCAGGGCTTCGGACCCTGGCTCCGCTGCCGTGTCCAAATGCAGAATTCATCTGGTGGCCGTCGATGCTGTACCGGGGGAGAGTTCGCTCTGATCTCGCGATGCCCTCACTCAGGTCTATGCTTGCACTCTCGGTATTGGTCAGGAAGCTCCCCCAATCGCGTCCGGTGACCGGCAATGATTCCAGTTGCGCTGAAGATAGCGTCTCCAGAGAATGCTCTATTTCGACGATCCGGCCCGCGGCTATTTGTGCCTGGGCAGGCGAACTTCCGCGAATTAGAAGAGAGGTATCCAATTTAACGAGCTCGGCCATTTGCAATTGCGGCGCTGCGAAGATCGTGATGGGTACAGCAGACATCGCCACTTTCGTCGACGGCATCACCGGCCGAGTCTGCGATCCCGCCAGCGGCAACGCGGCAAGTTGCTCCGCTCCAACAGCTGCATCAGCGAGAGCCGCATGAGTTTCGGGCGCCCTTGCCGCCCGTCCGATCAGATTGAGCGCCTGGGCATCGGATCCAGGATTGGCCGTTGAATCGGGAACGAAGATAACGGCCCGCGAGGTTCGACCCGGAGTATCAGTGCCCGCGATGTCGATCGCCGTTTGTACGCGCAGCTCGTGGCCGGGCGATACGGTGATGCCGCCCACTTCCCCGGTTCCGCGAGGCGCCCTTGCGTTCAGCGTGTACTCCCCTGCTGCAAGATCCTTGAAGCTATATCGGCCACCACGGGAACTGGTCGCTGTGACCTCGACCCCGGTGGTATCGTTTCGCAGCGTGATGCTCACATTTGCAAGCGGGACCGAATGCAAATCGGTCAGCCTGCCGGTCAGCGAACCTGTCCCCTTCTGCGCTCCAGCTACAGTCGGCAGGAGTGCGCCCGCTAAGCTCAGCAGGCGTAGTGCGGCAAGCGCCTTCCTCCGGAATTGGACTCTCATGCAGACTCAGCCGGCGGTCAAGTCTCAGGCCCACACCGGAGCTTGTCTCTCGCTGGAGGGGAATCCGGTGCCAGTATCGAGCCAGAACGGGAAAGCCGTTTGTATTCAGCCGCTTTTTCCTTGTAGTGAATCAGGGGGCAATTGTAAGGAGCGCCCGGGAAAACTCAAGGTGACTGTGCGCACAGGCGTGTCCGGATTCGAAACACACCGTTGCCTCCCAGTCCTGCTCGCGCAGGATTGATAGACTGGAAAGACGGCTGACGCTCCCGGAGTTTCCATTCCCCAAGGGGTCAAAGAAGAGCCCAAGCTGCTGATCCAGCGTGAATTATGTTTATTGATGAAGCCAGAATCCGGGTGAAGGCAGGGGACGGCGGCAATGGCTGCATGGCTTTCCGCCGCGAAAAGTTCGTGCCCCGCGGAGGCCCCTCGGGCGGTGACGGCGGCCGGGGCGGCGACGTGATCATGGAGTCGTCGCAGCGTCACAACACTCTCATCCACTTCCGCTACAACCCCGAGCACAAGGCGCAGCGGGGTGAACACGGTATGGGGTCAAACTGCACGGGACTGGATGGCAAGTCGATCGTGCTGCAAGTCCCCGTCGGAACGTCACTTTACAACTACGAAACGGGTGAGCTGGTTCATGACTTCTCTGAGCCGGACGAGCGCATCGTTGTGGCGAAAGGCGGACGGGGAGGGCGGGGAAACCAGCACTTTGCTACCAGCACTCATCAGGCTCCTCGCGAACACGAACTGGGGCGATCCGGCGAGGAGCGTGTCTACCGGCTCGAACTGAAGCTGCTGGCCGATGTGGGGCTGGTGGGATATCCGAACGCCGGTAAGTCCACGTTGATCTCACGCATCTCTGCTGCGAAGCCGAAGATCGCGGACTACCCGTTCACTACGCTGGAGCCGAATCTCGGTGTGGTCACGGTGGGCGAAGAGCCGCACCTGCAATCCTTCGTGGTCGCCGATGTTCCGGGACTGATCGAAGGCGCGCACCTTGGCTCCGGGCTTGGGACGCAGTTTCTTCGCCACATCGAGCGCACCCGAGTGCTCGTTCACCTGGTGGATGTATCTGACGCGTCGGGCCGGCCTGACCCGGTGGAAGACTTCAAAGTGATTAACAACGAACTCGCCAGCTTCGGACACGGACTGCTCGAGAAGCCGATGATCGTGGTTGGTACGAAGATCGATGCTGTGAACCCCGAAAAGCTGAAGAAGCTGACGACGTATGCGAAGCGGCGCAAGCTTGAGTTCCATGCGATTTCTGCGGTCACCGGCCAGGGGATCGAACAGCTAAAGTGGGCGCTGGCGAAGCAGGTGGAGCAGCCAGTTCAGGTCGGCGAGGATCTTACGGCGGGATAGCCCGGGACTCAAAAGAACAGAGCTTTCAGACCTATCACTCCGACTGTGTGAGTGCGTTAGTTGATCTGTCTGCAAATGCAAATCGATTGGGACAATCTGACGATGAGCCTACGCGAACGCAAGGATGTATCTTTCGGAATCGACTTCGGAACGACGAACAGCGCGATTGCGTTGGTGGAGCCTGGGAAAGAAGTCCGGTTAGCTCACTTCTCATTTCGCGGTGAAGACATTCCTGTCTGCCGGTCGGTGCTCTACTTCGAACAATGGAAGACTGCGAGTGGCCAGCGGCGCGTGCATGGATACTCTGGCCCCGAGGCGATCGAACGATATCTCGATGCTGAAGAGAAGGGGCGGCTGATTCAGTCGTTGAAGTCGCACCTGTCGAGCCACGCTCTTACCGGGACGGAGGTCTTCGGTCGCAGACATCGACTTGAAGAACTCGTTACTCGGATCGTGAGCGATCTGCGCAAGAAAGCTGAAGAACAATTTGGGCAACCCGTTCGGCGTGCAACGGTGGGACGGCCGGTGCGTTTCGTCGGAGCGGAATCAGAAGAAGAAGACGAATTTGCGGTCTCGCGGCTGCGTGAAGCCTTCATCGCGGCTGGATTTGAAGAGGTGGAATTTGAACTCGAACCGGTGGCCGCGGCATTTGCTTATGAGGCCGCTCTCGATCGCGACGAACTGATCCTGATTGGCGACTTCGGCGGTGGAACCAGCGATTTCTCCCTGCTGCGGGTTGGTCCGGAGGCGCGCCGGCGCGGAAAGCGGCAAGAGGACCTGCTGGGCAACACCGGTGTGGGATTGGCTGGGGACGCATTCGACGCGCGGATCGTGCGCAAGCTGGTTTCTCCGGCGCTGGGATCGAACTCGGAGGCGCGCTCGCTCAACAAAATTCTGCCGGCGGTTCCGGCATGGATCTACGCACACCTGGAGCGCTGGCACTATCTTTCGTTTCTGCGCACGAACAACGTACGGGAGATTCTGAAGAGCGCCCGGATACGCGCACTGGAACCGGAAAAGATCGAAGCATTGATCGCGGTTGTCGAGGGGGATCTCGGGTATCAGCTGCATCAGTCGGTGCAAAAGGCAAAGTTTGAACTGTCGCAACAGGAGCGCACGGAGTTCATCTTTCGCGATGGGCTCGCTGGTGCGTCGACGATCGATCTGCGCATTCCTGTATCGCGAGCTGACTTTGAAAGCTGGATTGTCGAGGATCTCGAGGCGATCGAGCACAGTGTTGAAGCGCTTCTGAAAAGCACAGGGGTCAAGCCGCAGGAAGTGGATCGCGTCTTCCTGACGGGCGGCAGTTCGTTTGTGCCAGCGGTTCGGCGGATCTTCAGCAGACGGTTCGGAGCGGACCGGCTCAGGGGCGGCGACGAGTTCACTTCTGTTGCTCAAGGATTGGCACTGAGCGCAACACGAGAGCCAAGACAGTAAAGGCCGACTGGATCGTAAAACCCTAGCGGCTTAAACGGACTGCAAGCTGCACGACTCTGGGATCAGTGGTGGTGGTGGTGATGCTACCGAATGCTGGGGAGCCGAAACTGCCGTTTGGCTGCCCGAAGGCGGGCGTGTTGGTGACGTTGAACAACTCTGCTCGAAACTCCATGCCGGTCTCTCGGAATAGCGTTGTGTGTTTTACGAGAGCCAAATCAAGATCGCGATAGGCAGGGCCGCGCACGGGATTGCGTGAGGCCGAACCGATGGTGAATTGTGGGGCGGTAGCGAATGCGCTGGTATTGAAGAACCGTGCGGGTGTTCGGTCGCCGGGGGAAAGCGCGGGCCTGGCGATGAGATTCGGCCGCTGGATCGAGAAGCCGGCGAACGAATTGAAGTTCGTCGCTTGGGTTACAGTGACCGGCATTCCCGATTGCAGCGACATGATGGCGTTGAGCTGCCAGCCACCGAGGAGAGCATTGGCAATTCCCCGCGACGCAAACCGACGCCCATGGCCTGCAGGCAGATCGTATGTTCCGCTGAGCGAAGTCACGTTGGGCATGTCGCCGCTGGACGAATCTCTCTCCAGCCAGGGCCGGTAGGCATCCGCCGCTACGAGGCTACTCGAATTGGGAGAGGATAGCACTGTGGTGGAGAAGACTGCGGATGCGTCGTCGATGAGTTTGGAATGAGTGTAGGTAAAGAGAAACGAGATGCCGTGCGACAGTCTCTGCTCGATTTTGGCTTCGAGAGCGTTGTAATTCGTCTGGCCGCTGTTGTGGCGGTAAGTAGCGACGTTGAGGAAGCGCGGATAAGGCTTGAGCAACTGGGCTTGCGAGATTGTCTTTCCGCCTAGAGTGCTTGAGGACGGAATCTGGCCGTAGTAGGGGTTCGGAACGGTCTGGAGAAGTGCAGGACCTTGAGCAAGCTGATCCGCGGTGAGTTGATTCAGATTCGAATCAGGGATTCCGACGCGAACGATGTGAGAGCCGACGTAGGCCACTTCCGCCGACAGATTGCTAGTAATCGCTTGTTGAATGGCGAGGTTCCACTGCTGGGAATATCCGGAACCGGCTTGACGATCGGCGGTGTAGACGCTCTGGCCAAGGCCCGCATCAGGGGTGAGCGGAATGGGGGCGACGGAGGGACCGTGAGAGAGGACGAAGGCGGATCGAAGATTGTCCTGCGTCTTCTGCTGGACGTTTTGAATGAAGGGAAACTGCGGAGTGGTGAACGGAGTGGTGATTCCAGACTGATCAATGAAGACGATTCCGAAGCCGGAACGAACGACTGTTTTCGGAGCCACCATATAGGCGAAACCGATTCGTGGAGCGATATTGTCGTAGTGCAGTTCGCGGGCGCTATGTGAAAAGCCGTTCTGGCCGAGATAGTCAAGTTGCTGGGTGGAGAGGTTGAAGACGGCGCCCTGGTCGCTCTTTTCGGTGGATGGAAAGTGGAGTGTGTAGCGAGCGCCGAGATTCAGGGTGAGACGGCCGGTGAATTTCCAATCGTCCTGGGCGAAGAATTCGAAGATGTGGTCGCGCGGCTCAATCTTGCTCTGCTGAAGATCAATCTGGAAGGTGTCCACCTGGCCGAGAAGGAAGCTGGCGATTGGATTACCGCTGTTGGTGATGCCCTGCTGATTTGTTCCTGTGGTTGTAAATGCGAAGGAGCCGGTTGGATTGGGAGGAGCTACCGCTTTGAGCTGGTACCAGCGGAAGTCAGCGCCAAATTTGAACTGGTGGGATCCGCGGGTGTACGCGACGTTGTCAACGGTTTGCCAGACGGCGGTCTGATACTGCGAGAAGGTGCCTGGCGAGGGACCGAGTTGCTGAAAGCCAGAGAAGGTGAAAAGCGGCAGAGCATTGTTGAATGCGGCGTTTGTGGGTATGCCGGGGATTCCCAAGGACGCGGAAGCGGTATCACCCAGAGTGGCGCCCCCGATTGTATTGCCGCGGCGCGTGTAGCCGACTCGAAGATCAATAAGAAGGTGCGGTGAGAAGATGTGAGTCTCATTCGCGACGGCCTGCTGGCCAAGTATGTTGGACAAACCGGACACGCCGCCCGTTCCGATGACTGCGCCAGTGATCGCTCCGCTACCGTCAGGGAGAGGAGCCACGGGTTCTTCGATTTCGTTGTAGTAGGAGTAGCGGCCGAAGGCGATATCGTGGGTGCCGAGGGAGCCATCAATCCGGACATCGAACTGGTTCTGATGGTCGGCGTCATTTGCCGTTCGCGTGTAGTTGTTGGCGGAAGCGGTCAGGTTTGTCGGAGTTGGAAATCGCGCGAGCAATGACTGCGCCGCTGGATCGAAGGGGATGTTGATGACGTCGTTCGGGAACTCCGTCCGGACTGTTGCGCCGTTCACGACTGTGGTTGAAGTTGGATCGTAGATGTGGGAGACGCTGGTGAAGATTCCCTGACGCTCAGCCATCGTCGGAATGGTTGAGATTCGTGTTACGCCGATGAGCTGCTTGACGCCCTGGTAGGCACCGAAGAAGAAGAGATGCCCGGGAAGGATTGGGCCGCCAATGGTTCCCCCAAAAAGATTGCGACGGTACTCGGGCTTTGCCGCTCCTGAGTTGGCGAAGTAATTGCGCGAGTTCAGATCTTCATTGCGGAGGAACTCGAAGAGCGTGCCATGGAACGCGTTGGACCCGGCGCGGGTTGCGACATTGACGACGCCTCCGTTGAAACGGCCGAATTCTGCGGGGACGTTGTTGGCCTCGACAGTGAAGGCCTGGATGTCGTCGAGGATGGGAAAGTAGACGACTTGGCCTGGCTCGGGCTGAAGGGCGGAGATGCCGTCATAGAGATATTCATTGGTTCGCGGACGGCCGCCGTCGATGCGAGGAAGTACGGTGCCGGGGGGCAGTTCAACACCCGGAGCGAGGGTGGCGAGCTGGACGAAGTTCCGCGTGTCGAGCGGCATGGCGATGATGCTGGATCCAGGAATGTTGGTTTGCACATTGCTGGTTGCGGATTGAAGCAGAGGCGCGTCGGCGGTTACGCGAATGGTCTGCTCGCTTCCGCCTACGCTCAGGCGCAGATCGATGCTGACCGTCTGTCCCACGATCGCATGCACACCAGTCCGCGAGAGATGCGCAAAGCCTCTGGCTGAGACGTCGATCTGATAGACACCTGGCGTGAGATTGGTGAACGAGTAGTTTCCAGATCTTGCTGTGAGGGTGGAGACACGAATGCTGGTTCCTCTCTGGATCAGATCAATTTTGGCATTTGCGACAGGCGATCCGGTTTGATCGAGCACCGTGCCGCGCAGATCAGCAGCTACCTGCGCGTTTGCTGAGTTTGCTGTCCACACGAGAAGCAGAGAAAAGATGACTGCGGGCAGCAGAGGGCGGAGGTGCATCCATTTCTCCAGAGGGAAACGAGGCAAACGGATTCCCAACGGGCACGCCGCAAGGAATTCGATTTCACAAGTGGGGAGGGCCTCTACCGGGCGATCCCAGCAATATCGATTTTATATGTATCTAATCGTATGGTCAACCAGCATGCAGCGAATCAGCGGTTTTGCTCGTCCAACCGCTCAATCATGACGTCAGTCGATTTGATGAGAGCCGCAGCATTGTCGCCTTTCTTCAAGGCAAGTTCTCTGGCTGCAGCCGCGGTGATGATTGCGGTGACCTGGGCGTCCCCGATTTGAAGAACGACTTCTGCCAGAAGCCCTTCGATCCTGACGCTCATGACTTTGCCGGCGAGCTGATTGCGTCCGCTTACACGCCGGTATCGGGCTCGCGAATCGGTCTCCGGGCGTTTACCGTCGGCTTCGAGGAAGGGCTTGAGACTCGCTGCCGAGAGCCGGTGATGGCCTCCGGGCGTTTGGACAGTTTTCAGTTTGCCGCTCAAGATCCAGTTCTTGATGGCGGGGTAGCTAATGCCGAGCATGCGGGATGCTTCGCGTGGAGTGAAGAGCTGACTTTGCGCGGTCATGTCCTATCTTGTAGCACGTTGAGGCCGGATGCAGAGCAATGCCGACACAACTGTCGCCGGCTAGTGATTGACCGTGTCATTCTCCTGTGCGGAGACAGCCAGCCAAAGTCCTTTGCGACGGACAAAAACATCCGTGAAGAGATTCCTGGAGACCACATGGCTACTCGGATTGGCGATGACAACGTTGCCGCGGGCGATAGCAATGTTGCCGTATAACGTAACGTTCAGGTTCTTGATGTGCCGGGTTGCCGGAGTCGATGTTCTGTGTGATTTGAAGTAATCAAGCAGTTGCGATTTGGTGATGAATGCGCCGGCGGAGGGGGCGGGCCGGGTGAAATCTTCGGCGAGGATAGAATCGAGTGCTGCCAGATCAGTGGTCTCGAGTGCATGAAGCCAATGCTCTTCGATCGCGGCAATCTCGGCCTTTACAGCTTCTGGTTTGGACTGCTGACTGTAGAGGGGCAGCGTTACGACAAGCAGCAGCAGCAACATCTGAACGCGATCAGGGAATGATTTCATTCGCGGCTCCAAGACTCCCTGAGGATATTTGAAACTTTGCAAGATGCGCACAAAATCCGATTGCCGTTCGGGATATGAGTGCGGTATTCGTTGTAGGCTCTCAGGGGATCAGAATCGTTCTGGGGCAAAGGCGGTAGACATGCCGGAAACAATTTCTCCTGAAAATGCCGCGAGCCTGGTGAAGTCGGGGATGTGGCTGGACTATGCGGCGGCGCTGTGTCAGCCGGATGCTTTCGACAAGGCTCTAGCCGCGCGGAAAGACGAACTTGAGAACGTCAAGATTCGTTCGTGCCTTTCGATGCGGCCGCGGGCGGTGATCGAAGAGGATCGTGAGGGCCGGCATTTCCATATGTTCAGCTGGCACTTCTCCGGATACGACCGCAGGAAGCATGATGCAGGCCGCTGCAACTATGTGCCATTGAACCTGGGCGAAGTGCCGGATTACTACCGGCGTTTTCTTGAGCCTCTGGATGTTGTGATCATCAAAACCTGTCCGATGGATGAGGGCGGGTACTTCAATTTCGGGCCGACGAATCTGTGGCTTCGGGCCGCGATCGAGCGCTCGAAGATGGTGATCGTGGAGACAAACCGCGAGATGCCGTACTGCTTCGGCAAGGAGAACGGCGTACATCTGCGCGATGTGGACTACGTCATCCAGGGAGATGATCAGCCCGGCGCGGAGTTGCCGAATCCGGACCCGAGCGAGATTGATTGCACTGTTGCGCGGCGGATTGCGGCGGAGATTGAGGATGGCTCGTGTCTGCAGATTGGAATCGGTGGGATGCCAAATGCGGCTTGCAGTTTGTTGCTTGAGGCGGGCGTGAAGGACCTGGGCATCCACACCGAAATGATGACGGATGGGATTGGCCTGCTGTATCGCTCCGGGCGAGTAACCGGTTCGCGGAAGGCGCTCGATCCTGGGAAGGTGACGTATACGTTCGCGCTGGGGTCGCATGCGCTGTACGCGACGTTGAATCGCAATCCGGACATGTACTGCCACCAGGTGGATTACACGAATTCGCCGAACATCATCATGCAGAACGAAAAGGCCGTGTCGATCAACAACACGACGCAGGTCGATCTGCAGGGACAGGTGGCTTCGGAGTCGGACGGGAAGCGGCACCTGAGCGGAACCGGCGGACAGTTGCAGTTTGTGCGCGGCGCGTATGCGTCGAAGGGCGGGAAGTCTTTTATGTGCCTTTCATCGACATATGAGAAGCGGGGGGAACGGCGGAGCAGGATCGTGTTCAGCCTGACGCCGGGGAATATCGTGACGACGCCACGGTCGGATGTGATGTACCTGGTGACGGAATACGGGATGGTGAACCTGAAGGGGAAGTCGGTTGCGGAGCGGGCTAAAGGGGTTATCGAGTTGGCGCATCCGGACTTCAGGGAGGGACTGGAGCGGGAGGCGTACGAGTATCGGTTGATTCCGCGACATGTTTCGTTTGGGGCTTGGGATCGAGAGGACGAGGATGATGAGGATTGAATCCCAGGTCTCAGAATCGGATCCTTCGGCTACGCTCAGGACAGGCTATGGGGCACCCAGTTCCTCGTGAATGAGAGGTCATATCAACGTCTCAGAACGAGATCTTTAAGATCCGGTTTGTCGTTCTAACAGAATGGTGTCGGAGACCCAGACCTCTGATCCC
>DATNFD010000080.1:0-14280 GCA_035606555.1 Occallatibacter sp. | reverse complement strand
CGGTTGAAGTCTGGTTTTTCAGCCTTCCGCCGCCGATGGGTAACGGCGCTCGTCACCATCTCCCGGTCAGCTTTCGATGCTCCGGTATCGAAGAGTTCTGTGTATGCATGCGAGTGGTCGCCTGCGCCTGTCCTCGAATCGGCTTCACGTGTGCCCGACGGGTAGCTCTGCTGAAGACCGTAAGTGAGATACGGGACGGCTGAAATCGTCAACGAGATGAGACTGCACCACAGGAAAGCTTTAGCCTGCATTTATTTAGCTCGTAGATATACCCGGGCAAACTGCTTTGTTCTTGGATGTTGAAGAACGCACGAGGGTTGGACCCTGACCGGCACGAGGCGAGTCAGGGAGCAAGACGCAAAGGTTTAGTTGGTGTAGTTGGCTGATGGAGTCCAACAAGCGCTATGCTGAACGGCATGCGTTTGTACCTGCTGCTCCCCACGCTCTCAATGCTGTGCGCCACACAAATCGCCGTAGCCCAAACTTCGCAGCACGCATTCGAAGTCGCCTCGGTGAGGCCCAGCCAGCACGAAGTTGGCCCGGACTACAACAACCAGATCGCGTACTCTGGCGATCGCTTCACGGGCAAGAATGTCACCCTGAAGCGCCTTGTCGCAGAATCTTGGCATTGCGAGATGAGCCAGGTGACCGGCCCACCGTGGATTGACCGTAACGAATACGATGTCGAAGCGCGGATGCCGGCCGGCACGCAACACGATCAGATCCGGCTCATGCTGCGTACTTTCCTTTCCGAGCGATTTCATCTGAAAGAACACATTGGGAAACGACTGGGAAGGATCTACGAATTGAAGGTAGGCAAGAGTGGTGCAAAGATTCAGCCGGTTGGTTCGGGGACCACTAACGCGGACGCGGGATCAGGGTTTCACTTTCATGGAGACATGCGCCAGTTTGCTGATCTGCTGGCCGTTCAGTTCTCAATTCCGGCAGCGAGCGATCCGAGCACGCCGGTGCGAGCCGGCGGCAGGATGATTCCGGTGGTGGATAAGACGGGACTTGAGGGGGTCTACGATTTCAACGTGGACCAGCGCCCGGAACTGGGCACCGACGCGTTCACAGGATGGAAAAGGGTGCTGGAAGATCAGCTCGGACTAGACATCGTCCAAAACGGAAAAGCCGACATTCTCGTAGTGACTGTCGACGGCGCAGACAAGGTTCCCACCGCCAACTGAGAACGTGGGACCGAATGCACCGCTCCGCCGATCGCGTTCGCAAACTTCGCTTCAGAACCCCATGATGTTGTAACCGCAGTCAACGTAAATAGTCTCCCCCGTCACCGCGCTGGAGAGGTCGCTGGCGAGGAAGAGAGCGAGGCCGCCCACTTCCAGCTGGTCGACATTGCGCTTGAGCGGAGCACGGTCAGCGGCCATCTTCAGCATGTCGCCGAGGGCGCCGATGCCTCGGGCAGCAAGGGTTTTGATTGGGCCCGCGGAGATGGCGTTGACGCGGATATTTTTTGGCCCGAGGCCGGAAGCCAGATACCGAACGCAGGACTCGAGCGAGGCCTTGGCAAGTGCCATCACGTTATAGTTCGGGACGACTTTCTCTGCCGCGAAATACGTCAGAGTCATGATGCTGCCGCCTTCCGTCATCAGCGGAGCTGCTGCGCGGCTCACTGCGATAAGGGAATAGACGCTGACGTCGTGGGCGATGCGGAAACCTTCGCGGCTGGTGTTGATGAATTCGCCCTTCAAGTCTTCGGCGGGCGCGTAGGCAACGGCATGAACAAGGACGTCGAGCTTACCGTATTTTTCCTTCAGCGCGGAAAAGAGCGTTTCGATTTCGCTGTCGACGGATACATCGCATTGGAATCCGCTGGCCCCGGGGAGTTCGTGAATCAGGTCTTCGGCCTCGGCGCGCATGCGCTCGTTTTGATAACAGATGGCCAGGGTGGCTCCGGCTGCGGAGAGTTTCTGGGCGATGCCCCACGCGATGGAACGCTTGTTGGCCAGCCCGAAGACGACAGCGGTTTTGCCCGCCAGATTGATCATGCTTTTCCTGTTCCTCTGCGGCTCGCTCACGGTTTGGGAAGCTGCGGAGCTAGCCGTTTCTTAGAATATCAAGCCGATTCCGAGACTTAGCCGCCAAGGTCCACAAGCTGGACCTTTCCCGTAGGACGACCAAGGAAGCGCGATCCGAGCCGTTCAAACTTGTCAACGGAATCGGTCGCGAAGCAGTGGATCTCGGTGGGCTGATCGCCGGCGCGGAGATTCGCCGATGCGCCTCCGTTGATAAGAGCTGCAGCAGCCTCAGCAGTGGATTCAGCTGAGTCGATAACAGTGATCCCGCGAGGAGCGGCTCGCTCGATCAGGGGTCGCAGCAGCGGATAATGCGTGCAGCCAAGAACGAGCGTATCCGCACTCATGCCGGCGGCTGCGGCATCGCTCGTGAGTTCACCAAGGTAGATGCGGACCACTGCGTCGGTGACGTGGTGATTGATCCAGCCTTCTTCAACCAGAGGAACGAGAAGCGGGCAGGCTTTTTCATAGGCGCGCAGGTTCTGGGCGGCACATGCCGCCTTGTAAGCATGGCTCTGCACGGTGGCATCGGTCGCGATTACGAGAACATCTCCGGTCTGCGAAGCAGCCTGAGCCGCAGTCGCTCCGGGTTCGATGACGCCTAGAACGGGGACAGAAACGGCTTCCTGGATTGCATCGAGAGCAAGAGCGCTGGCGGTATTGCAGGCAATGACGAGGAACTCGGCGCCCTCTTCGTGCACGAGGAATTGGGTGCTCTCCACTGCGTACCGGGCGATGGTCCGGCGCGACTTGGAACCATACGGCAAGCGAGCGGTATCGCCAATAAAAGCATAGCGAGCGTTGGGCAGCTTGCGGATCAGCGCGGCCAGAACGGTGAGCCCGCCGAAGCCGGAGTCGAAAACGCCAATGGTGGGAGTTGAGGGACTCTCGGTCAAGGTCTGGTTCCTTCCATCGGAGCAGCGTCGCTGGTCAGGTAGGTGCGGGTTAGATCGGCATGGCCGGCAAGGGTCGGGCGATCGACGCCGTCCACCAGAAAGCGAACCTCCTTGATGTTCGGGAAATTCGCGCGCAGGGTTGCGCAGATCGACAAGACCGTGAGCGATTCGGTTTCCAGTCCGGCAGGGTGGCTGGCGGCGAAGGTGCCGGTCAGGTTCACCACGGCAAGCTCATCGCCGGGATCTTTCGCTCGCTGCGCGGGCACGAGGAAGACCTGGTCAACGGACGCGGCGCCGCCGGGGATTTCGTGGGTCGACTCGGGTGCGGCATAAAGATCGAGGAGTTTACCGAGGATTGCACGAGCGCGAGCTCCACGATCGGCAGGCAGCGGCAAGGAGTGCATCTGCGGCATAAGAGAGTTGTCGAGGTCATTTGCTACGACGAGTGTGGCCTGCTCGGCCGGAGCAACCACCGGAGCGGCAGTGGGAGCAATTGTCTGGCCGGTAAGCAGACGTTTGTGCGCGCGATCGCGAAGCTGCCAGAGCTTGAATCCCATGCCCAAGGCGGCAATCAGCAGAATGACAAACAGCACCTTCTGGTAGCGCGGAATCACGGCTGGCGCGCCTCCGTGCGGTTGGGATCGGAGCGCCACTCGAGAACAGCGGCGGCGAGCGCGCTTGCCACCTGGGCCTGGTAGTCGGGGTTGTCGGGCTCGGCGGTGATCTTCTTGTCGGCGTCGCGTTGCGGGCCGAGTTCCACGGCGAGCGCCGGGCAGGTCATGCTTTCGATTCCGGGCAGCGGAATGCGGCCGAGAGTGACGATCAAGCCAGCATGCGTGAGTGCTGAGTTGATAGCGCCCGCCAGCGCAAGGCTTCGAGTTTCCCAGACTGCCTGCGCGGTCTTCCAGGGCGCGAATCGGGCTGCAGGGGCGGGCGCAAGCGAAGATGCGAAAAGATGGACGCCGGATCCACTTTCAGTCGCATGCAGGCTGAGGCAGACAGAAGCTTTCGCATGGTTGGCGATTTCAGCGCGCTGGTTCAGGTCCACTGAGTTGTCGTTTTCGCGGGTCGTAGTTACCTGAAAACCCCGGGCGGTAAGGAGGGAGCGCAGGCGTACGCTCAGAGCCAGGTTCGCAGCTTTCTCCAACTGTCCACTTGAAAGGTGGGCGCCGGTGTCATCTCCGCCATGAGCCGCATCAATCAGGACCACGAACCGTGGGCTTTGACCGGAGGGTGCCTGTTGCGCGGCTGCTCCCAGCGCAAGCGCCAGCGCAGGCAGCACGGCGATCCTTTTACTCAAGCGCATAGATCGTGAGGCCACTGAGCAACTTCGGGTAAAAGTCAGTCGATTTCTGAGGCATCACCGATCCCGCGAATGCCACCTCGCGTAGTTGTTCCATCGTGACGGGTTTCGTCAGGAACGTGACATCCGCTTCACCGCGCTTTACCTGGTCGACGGCATCCGCGGCGTCGCGGAGATACCGGATATTGGTCTGTTCCCTCACCTTCTCCGCATCCAGACCAAGCAGCTTGTCGAGAATGATGACGTGCAGATGAGTCAGATCCAGTTGCCGCTGGTTCTCCGGCAAGGCAGCGAGCGGTCCCGCAACGGCATCCGGTTTCGACCGCAGCAGCAGAGCGCCCGTGCGCGTCACCGCGACAAAGGCCGTCTCCTCCTGTTTGCGCAGAGTTTCCAGATAACTAGCAGCGGGAGCTTGGGCGACTTTCTCTACGGTGAAGTATTGCTCGGCGGCTTTGGCGAAACCGCCGGGATCGAAGCCGGAGAGGCTATGGACTACGCGGTGTGTCGGCAGAATCACCAGCCCCTCGGAGTCCATATTCACAAACGTCATCATGACGGCGGCTTCTGGAAAGGCCGGCTGCGGCAGTTCGCTGGCGCTATGCTCGGTTCGTACCAGATGGGCCGGAGCGTGCTCCCTGGAGTAGTTCAGCGCAGTCTCGTAGCGATGGTGGCCGTCGGCGATGATGAGCTTCTTGTCGGCCATCGTGGAGGTCAGCATGCGGATGACCGCCGGGTCGCTCACCCGCCATAATCTGTGCAGCACACCGTATTCGTCGGTCACCTGTGCGTCTGCGGGACCGGCGGCATCGTACAGAAGCTTCTCCACCGTGCCGGCCGGGTCAGAGTAGAGCATGAAAATCTGGCCGAAATGAGCCCGGGTCGCCTTCAGCAGGTTCAGCCGGTCACTTTTGGGCTTGGAGAGTGTCTGCTCGTGGCGGAAAACGACCTGGTCGGCGTAATCGTGCAGTTTGCCGAGGGCAATGAAGCCGCGGCGCTCCTTTACCTCATCTGAGCCGGGTACTCGAAATCGCTGGGAATAGGCGAATATACAGGGGTCTTTCTCCTGAACCAGGACCGACTGCTCGCGCCAGGTCTTAAAGTCCCGGGCGGCGCGTGAGTACACGGTCTCACCTCGTTCAGCATCAAAGAGTTCGGGCAGTCCGAGAATAATGCGGACAAGGTTATACGGGCTGCGCTGGTAATAGGCCTCCTGCATCGCCGGTGAAATCTTGTCGTAAGGCTGGGTAACGACGTCTTCGAGACGGACGGCCGATGGATTGTAACGCCAAGCTCGGAACGGATAGATACTTGCCATGCGAATGGGCTTGCTCCCAAAACCAAAAAGCAGAATTTGCGCCCCAGATCCGCAATGTAGAAGTGCCGATGGGACTGTCGCTTAGAGTCGATTGTACCCCAGCACGTATGACAGATTCCGGGAAGGCAACGTCAAAGAAAACAAGGGCATCAGTGGAGAAGCGCAGGGCTTCCCCCGAGCGTGCTAATATCGCCATCATTCCCTGGTGCGAGCCCATGAAACCACTCCTCCATCGCTCCGAGGTGTCAAGAGGATCGATCCGCGGCCTGCGGATGACCGTAATGTGCGCCATTGTCCTCTTCGGTTTCGCGGCTGCCTCGCTCTATGCCCAGGATGACCCCCTGAACAAGGTCCACGTTCCCCCGCCCTCGACAACCAATGCGCCCGCCGAAGGTGCTCCTGCCGGGGTCGATGCACCCAGCCCCACCGGCGCTCCTTCCCGCAGAATCAAGCCTGGATCGCTCCTCAAAATGAATGTGGATATGGTGCTGGTGCCGGTCACCGTTACAGATCCGATGAATCGGCTGGTGACAGGCTTAGAGCAGGAGGATTTCCGGATCTATGAGAATAGCGGCGAGGAGAAGATCAAAAGTTTTGCCGCGGAAGATGCGCCTGTCTCCATCGGCATCATCTTCGACCTCTCGGGTTCGATGAACTCGAAGCTCATCCGGGCGCGCGAGTCGATCCTGCAATTCGCAAAAACGGCCAATCCTGAAGACGAATTCTTCGTAATCGGATTCAATGACAGGCCTGAACTGATTGAGGATTTCACGAATTCTGTCGAGGAGATACAGGCCCGTCTGGCGACGGTACGCAGCGGACACCGCACTGCCCTACTCGACGCCATTTACTACGGCGTAACCAAGATGAAGCAGGCTAAGCACGAGCGCAAGGCGTTGCTCGTTGTTTCTGACGGCGGCGACAACCGATCGCGCTACACGGAAGGCGAGGTCCGGGCGCAGGTGCGGGAGTCCGACGTCGAAATCTACTCCATCGGCATTTTCGATCCCTACGCGGCCACTCCTGAAGAGCGGACCGGCCCGATCCTGCTGAATGAGCTCTGTGAGGAAACTGGCGGAAGACTCTTCCGAGTGGACGACATCTCGGAGATGAGCGATATTGCCGAGAAGATTTCCACCGAACTGCGCAATCAGTATGTGATTGGCTACACACCCAGGAACATCTCGCGTGACGGCAAGTGGCGTAAAGTGAAGGTGAAGCTCACCCCGCCATCGGGTTTGCCTCCACTCACGGTCCATGCACGAACCGGATACTATGCGCCTTTGCAATAAAGCAGTCCTACTCATTATTGTCCTGGCTTCTACACTCTCCCTTGCGGCGCAACAACAGCCGGCAAAGCCCTCCACGCCCGCTCCACAATCACAAGCCCCGCTCACGGTAGACCGCGATCCTGTTCGCTCGCCCGATGTCGAGACCCCTGCAACTCCCACGGGCGAGCCGCTCAAGAAGCAGGGCGAAGGCTATGTCCTGCACACTGATGTGGAAGAGGTCATCCTGAACGCGACGGTGCTGTCGAATGGCAACCAGTTGGTCCAGAACCTCAAGAAGGACAATTTCCAAGTTTTCGAAGACGGGACCAGGCAGAACATCGTCAGCTTTCAGCACACCGACCTGCCGGTCTCGATTGCGCTTGTTATTGATAATTCCGGATCGATGTCGAAGAAGCGCCCGTCGGTGAACAAGTCCGCTCTCGACCTCGTCGAGGCTTCGAACCCTCAGGACGAAGCGTTTGTCGTGAACTTCTCAGATGAGGCATACATCGACCAGGAATTCACGTCGAATGTGAGCAAGCTGCGCGATGGCCTCAGTCATATCGAGTCGCGAGGCGGAACGGCCCTCTACGACGCAGTCGTAGCATCGGCAGACAAATTAGTATCAGACGGGAAGAGGCCCAAGCAGGTGCTGGTGATCGTCACGGACGGCGAGGACAATGCATCGACGCTGACGCTGGAGCAGACCATTCGGCGGGTCCAGGAATTGTCTGGTCCAGTTATCTACTCCATCGGGCTGCTTTTCGGGGACGAGATGAGCCGAGCAGAGGTCCGGCATGCGCGGCGCGCGCTGGATATGCTTTCGACAGAGACGGGCGGCATCGCATTTTTTCCAAAGAATATCGAGCAGGTGGATGAGATTGCCGCAGAGGTGGCCCGAGATATCCGCAGTCAGTACACCATCGGCTACCACTCCAATAAGCCATCCAGCGAGCCCGGATTCCGCCGCGTACAGGTGACAGCAGAAGCTCCCGGCATGGGCAAGCTCACGGTGAGAACGCGTACTGGATACTTCCCCGAGAACCGCGCGAAAAGAGCAGCCGCCGCAAGGAAGTAGTTCCGGACCTCTCTGCGCGAACACGCGGCAATACGCTACACTAACTTCCCATGGCAGTCGAAAGCCCTTCCGCATCTCTCCCGCGTATCGCATCCGACATCACACAGCTCGTGGGCCACACACCCATGCTTCAACTGGGCAGAGTGACAGGATCGGGGTCAGCCGATGTTTTTGCAAAACTTGAGTTCCTGAATCCTGGCGGCAGTGTAAAAGATCGCGCGGCACTTGGAATGATTCTGGATGCTGAAGCGAAAGGCCTGCTGCGACCCGGCGCAACCATCGTTGAGGCTACTGCGGGGAATACCGGCGTTGGGCTGGCGCTGATCGGCGTGAACCGCGGGTACAAGGTGAAGCTCTTCGTTCCCGAGGGATTTGCCGAGGAGAAGTGCATCCTGATGCGCGGCTTTGGCGCAGACGTGGTACGCACGCCGGAGGCCGAGGGCATGAAGTCGGCGATTGCCGAAGCCAACAAGCTGGCGGCAGCGATTCCCGGAGCGTTCATGGCCGGACAATTCACGAACCAGGCAAACCCGAAGTTTCATCACGACACGACCGCCGCTGAGATCTGGGAACAGATGGAAGGGCGCCTGGATGGATTCGTCGGCGGAGTTGGAACCGGAGGAACCTTTTCCGGTGTGGCGCAGTTCCTGAAGGAAAAGAGTCCGGGGATCATCACCGTCGCTGTTGAAACGCAGGGGTCCATTCTGCAGGGCGGCCCTCCGGGTAAGCATCGCGTAGAGGGCATCGGCGTGAGCTTCATTCCCGAGACGTTCCACAAGGACGTTTGCGATCGCGTGGTGATGGTGAGCGATGAAGATGCATTTGCAATGGTGAAAAAGCTGGCAGCAGAAGAGGGCGTGCTGGGCGGCTCCAGCGCTGGCGCTGCCGTGCATGCCGCGGTCACGCTGGCGCGCGAACTTGGACCGGGCAAGCGGATAGCAACGATTATTCCGGATTCAGCGGAACGATACCTCTCGAAGAAGATCTTCGAGGGAGGAGAGTAGGCAGCTTCAGCTATCAGCCGTTCTGAAAAGTGCATCCTGCTTGAGGGGTCGGCGCACATATACCCCCACGAACATTCCGCTCGTGTTTTCAAAAGGTTCAGTCCAAGGCAATGTCGAAGAAGCGGAATTACGCCCGCATGCCCGCGTGTGTGCATCCGTCGTGGCCGCAGGTGCAGACGATCTCAATCTTGTTCGCAATTCCTTCACAGTGGGCGCTGCAGTATTTCTCTTTCGTCGGGGCGGGACAGCTGCAGGCCGAATTTGCGCATTTCTTGGGAGTGCTGGCCATAAGTCCTCCTCAGCACCGGGATGGCTCCCCGTTAGCCCGTTACGATGCAAATTCTGAGTGAAAGGATGCAGCAGCAGACCTGCCATCTCAAGGCCAGGATCTGTGTAGGTCCTCTCATCGCGATAAGCTGAATAAGAGAACGCCTGGAGCTTAAGCCGATCATGTCGATTCAGAAATATGCAACACTCGCGGTGCACGCGGGCCAGCAGCCCGATCCATTGACTGGGGCCGTCAATGTCCCTGTCTACCTCACGTCGACCTTCGAACTGACAGGGATCGAATCAAACAGAGGCTACGACTACTCGCGCGCCGGCAATCCCACTCGCACGCGGGTCGAAGAGTCCTTGGCGGCCCTGGAAGGGGGCACGAGCGGACATGCCTTCGCCAGCGGAATGGCTGCAATCTATGCGCTCGTTGCCACGCTTCATACAGGCGATCACCTCATCTGCTCGGCGAATGTGTACGGCGGCACTGCGCGGCTCTTCAATCTCATCATCCAGCACTACGGAATCGAGATTGAATACGTAGACACGGCTGACCTCGATGCGGTGAAGGCTGCGATCAAGGCGAACACGAAACTGATCCACATCGAGACGCCGACAAATCCGTTGATGGTGCTCACGGACATCGCCGCTGTTTGCCAGATTGCGCACGCGAAAGGCGTCGAGGTCAGCGTCGACAACACCTTCATGTCCCCGGCCTTGCAAAGCCCCATCGCGCTCGGCGCAGACATCGTGATGCACTCGACAACAAAATTTCTGAACGGCCATTCCGATGGGCTCGGGGGCGCACTCATTGGAACAAAGCCGGAACACAAGGATCGCTTTCTGCTGGTGCAGAAGGCAGCCGGGGGCATCATGTCGCCCTTCGAGTGCTTCCTGCTGCTCCGCGGTATCAAGACTCTCGTGTTACGCATGAAGCAGCACGAAGAGAATGGTCGAGCAGTGGCGGATTTTTTGTCGACACAGAGCAAAGTGACCCGGCTGAACTATCCCGGCCTCAAGAGCCATCCTCAGCACGACCTGGCCACGAACCAGCAGCGCGGGTTCGGTTCGATGCTGAGTTTCGACCTCGGTTCGCGTGCAAATGTCGGAAAATTCCTGGGCGCTCTCAAGCTGTTTTTGAACGCGGAGTCTCTCGGCGGTGTGGAGTCGCTGGCTTCACATTCGGCTACCACAACCCACGCTGCTCTGTCGGCCGAAGATCGCGCCAGGGTCGGCATCACCGATGGACTGGTTCGGCTGTCAATCGGCATCGAAGATAAGGAAGACCTCATCGCCGACCTCGACCAGGCGCTGATGGCGGTGTAGCAGGCCGGTCGCTCGTGGCGGCAGGTTTCGCAGGTTCGCCTTAAGAAGCAGGGCTGCAGGATACCGGCTACAAGCAACGGGATGTCGGGATCGGGGACTGGATGATCAAGTCGGACGCATCGCTCCGGTTACTGGTTGACGCCATCGCGGCTCGCGATTCCGAGGGATTTTCGAAGCTGCTCGCAAAGGCGCCTGCGCTCGCCAAAGCCCGATTTGGGGTCACGAACGCAACCCGGCAGTCGGCGAACCAGAACTTCATTGCCCCAGCTGGAAGATACATCTATCGAGGCGATACTGCGCTGCATTTTGCCGCGGCATCATACGCCGTTGACATGATCTCCACGTTGATCGCGCACGGAGCCGACGTTCGCGCCAGGAACCGCTTGGGAGATGAGCCACTGCATGTTGCGGCAGCTGGGGACCCGGGCTCGGAAAGCTGGAATCCGGAAGCCCAGTCAGCAGCCATTCAGGCTCTGATCAGTGCAGGGGCTGAACCCAATGTCGCGAACAAGCTCGGCGTTTCGCCGCTGCACAAAGCAGTACGCACCCGGTGTGCACACGCGGTTCGGACTCTTCTTGCATCCGGCGCAGACCCCGCGAAGAAGAACAAACGGGGCTCCGACGCCATCCTGCTCGCCCGCTTGAACACAGGCCGAGGTGGCTCCGGCTTGCCCGAGGCAAAAGCACAGCAGATTGAGATTCTGAGACTACTCAAGAATGCGCTCGCCTCGGGCTGACCGGTCCATCTCTCCCCAACTTGTAAAATCGACTGAGTGAACCGCGAGGACAGTCCACAATTCACACTCGGCCAGCGCATCGTGCTGGCCGTTGTGCCGCGCATCGTCTGGGCGCTGTTGTGGATCTTCGGCCGGACCTGGCGCTTCGAAGTCATGGCGGAAGACGGGGTCACCCCGGTCCTCTTCGGCCAAACGGCAGGGCCGGAGATCTACTGCTTCTGGCATCAATGCGTGCTTCCCTGCACGATCTACTTCCGAAAATCGAACGCCGTCATTCTGATAAGCCGCAGCTTCGACGGCGAACTAATCACGCGCATCCTGCAGATGTTTGGATTCGATGCCGTGCGAGGTTCCAGTTCGCGGGGTTCCCGCGAGGGCTTGCTCGGACTGAAGAATGTAATCGAGACGGGGCACACTGCCATCTTTACCGCCGACGGCCCCCGTGGGCCGATCTATCAAACCAAGATGGGTCCCATCAAGCTCGCCCAGACAACGGGCGCGCCCATCGGCGCATTTCACCTGCAGCCGGAACGCGCGTGGGTGATGAACTCGTGGGATCGCTTTCTTGTGCCCAAACCATTCACGCGCATCATCGTCAGTTGGGCACAGTGGACCCACGTTCCCGCCGATCTGCCAACGGAGCAGTTTGAGATCATGCGACAGCAATTGAATGACGCAATTGAGCGAGCACGCCTGCGAGCTTTGGAACGCCTTGGGCAACGGACCTGATGACCGATTTGCTCGTCACTGATTTCGATTACGATCTGCCGGAAGAACTCATCGCGCAGAAACCGCCCCCTGAGCGTGGCACAAGCCGCATGCTGGTGATGGATCGTGCAACCGGCACTTTGAGGGATAGTCAATTCGCGGAATTCCCTTCTCTTCTGCGCGGGGGCGATCTGCTGGTGCTCAACGACAGTCGCGTGATCCCGGCGCGGCTCTATGCGCGGCGAACACTGCGGCGCGAAAAAGAAAAGCCGACCGGTCGCATCGAAGTCATGCTCACCGAGCCGGCTGGCGAAAACCGGTGGCATGCACTCGTGCGCCCCGGCCGCAAAGTGGCGATCGGCGAGCGGCTCATGTTCCCCGCGCCGGACGGGACGATTCTGCTCGAGGCCGAGGTCCTGGAACGCGGGCAATTTGGCGACCGCCTGCTCGAGTTCGCGTCAGTTGACGATTTTTTCAGCGTACTCGAGCGCATCGGACACGTTCCGCTTCCGCCCTACATTCATCGCGACGATGCTGCAGAAGATCGCGAACGCTATCAGACCGTCTTCTCGCGGGAACGAGGCTCCGTCGCGGCGCCCACCGCAGGCCTGCACTTCACACCGCAGACGCTGCAAACCATTCAAGCACGAGGCATCGAGATCGCCCGCGTCACGTTGCACGTCGGACTAGGCACATTTGCGCCCCTGCGCGCCGAGCACGTAGATGAGATCCATCTGCATCGCGAACGCTACTCCATTTCGACGGAGGCTGCGCACGCACTGAATCGGGCGAGCAACGAGAGACGGCGTGTAGTGGCAGTCGGCACCACTGTCGTGCGCACGCTCGAGTCCGCAGCATCGAAAGCGGGATCGGATGCAATAACGGCCCATTCAGGCGATACAGAAATCTTTATCTCGCCTGGATTTAATTTCCAGATCGTCGGAGCGCTGTTGACGAACTTCCACCTCCCGCAATCGAGCCTCCTGATGCTGGTCAGTGCCTTTGCGGAGCGGCAGCATGTTCTTGCCGCATATAAACATGCGGTTGAGCAGCGCTATCGTTTTTTCAGCTACGGCGACTGCATGTTTCTCGCATAAACAGCATCAAAGCCTGTGAGGGACTTGCATCTCCAGGTCGCCGTGTGAATTAAGGCTCCAAGCAATGGGATGCGATAGACTTACGCGGTAAGCCACTTAAAGAATTCTGCCGGCAATCGGGCCCTATTCGCCCCGTGTTCAGGAACTCACCAAAAATAAAGGAAACTAAAACGCAATGACTGCGACAAAAGATACGATCCTCGTCACAGGTGGCGCGGGATTCATTGGTTCGAATTTCGTTCTGCGCTGGCTCGAGACCGTCGGCACGCCGGTGGTAAATCTGGACCTGCTGACGTATGCCGGCAATCCGGCAAATCTGGTTTCGCTTGAAGAGGATGTGCGCTATCGGCTCATGCGTGCCGACATCTGCGATCCAGAAGCGGTAGCCGCTGCGCTCCACGAGCACCGTCCTCGCGCAATTATTCACTTCGCCGCCGAAAGCCATGTCGATAGGTCGATCATCGATCCCGGTGCATTCATTCGCACCAACGTACAGGGCACGTACACCATGCTTGAGCAGGCGCGGCGCTACTGGTCTGCATTGGACGGAGCCGCGAAAAGCGGCTTTCGCTTCCTGCACGTGTCGACGGATGAGGTCTACGGCACTCTCGGCGCCGATGATCCGCCGTTTTCCGAGACGACAGCGTATGCACCGAACAGCCCCTACGCAGCTTCCAAAGCGGGATCGGATCACCTGGCGCGCGCCTATTTTCACACGTATAAGCTGCCGGTTCTGACTACGAATTGCTCAAACAATTACGGCCCGTTCCAGTTTCCCGAGAAGTTGATTCCGCTAATGATTCTGAATGCGTTGGAAGGCAAGCCGCTGCCTGTTTATGGCGATGGACAGAATGTGCGCGACTGGCTCTTCGTCGACGACCACTGCTCGGCCATCCGCACCGTGCTGGAACGCGGCCAGCTTGGGGAAACCTACAACATCGGCGGGAACAGCGAACGCAACAATCTGCATGTCGTCGAAACCATCTGTGATCTCGTCGATGAGATTCGGCCAGACGTGAAGATTGGGCAGCGCCGCAAGCTGATAAAGTTCGTCACGGACCGGCCCGGTCACGACCGACGCTATGCAATCGATGCGCGCAAAATCGCAAGTGAACTGGGCTGGCAGCCCTCGGTTAAATTTGAACAGGGCCTGCGCAATACAGTCGAGTGGTACCTAAATCACGCCGCGTGGGTTGAGAACGTGCGCAGCGGTGCCTATCTCACCTGGATCAAGCA
>DATNFD010000079.1:0-8579 GCA_035606555.1 Occallatibacter sp. | reverse complement strand
AGTCGTAACTCGAAGCGACGAGCTCATAGAGCGTAAGCGATTTTTCGGGCTCGTGCCGCTTGAAGACCATATTCCCATGGAGGCCCAGACGCTTCGCAATTTCAGGATAGATCGGCCAGATCGGCATCGCCCTCAGAGGATCCTCGACCAGCGTGTGGATGCTATCGACTGTGGGTACTATGCCGATGCGCTTCAGAAGCTCGCGAGCGATATCCTCCACAACACGCAGGGTTGGATGATTGCTCGAGTACATGAAGGGACCGCCCTTCGACCAGTCCTCGAACATGCATTGCAAGGGAAACCCACTGCTCGCACCTTCGTCTAGCAGTTGGCGGCGAGCTTCCTTCCATTGGTCGAAGTAGCCGAGATGACTGTATACACCGGAGTGGTAAAAGGTGAGAATGTCGCCCAGGCTAATGCCCCACACATAGCCAAAAACCGAAATGAGCGAATGATATCCGGACAGGGGGCTCGGCACCGTTTCTGCCTCACCACCAATCTTCTTTCCGTGCACGAACGTCAGGTCAGGGTGGTAAGCGGAAAAAGCAATTACGGGAAAATAGCTTATTTTCGCTGCGTGGGCTTCGGGGGCATGCGGTCTGAAGCTCGTTTGCGCGAATATGTAGTCGCTGCCGTCGAGAACTTCGGCGAGCGTATCCGGCTGCGCGAGAATCTCGTGAATCATATACTGATTCACGTCAAGACCGTCAGTCATTGCCGCGAGGCACACCGCGAGACTCTCACACTGACAATTGCCTATGAGTGAGATCCTCATCGGGCGATTCCCTGGTCTACGGCGAGCATTCTCCGCAGCGTTTCCTGAAATGGCTTGAATTTGAGCGCTCCGCCCATGAGCCGCTCCAGTTTGCGAGCGTCACCTAGTAGACGCCAAACTTCGTTCTGTCTCACGAACTCGGCCGCTACTTCTACTTCGATCTGGTGGCCGGTGATGGTTTCAAGGGTCGATATGAGATCCTTGAGCGATACCGGCTTGCCGCTGCACAAGTTCACTGTCTCGCCGGCGGCTGCCGGGTTGAAGGCTAAATTGATCAGGATCTCGGCGGCATCGTGGATGTCGACATAGTCGCGATAAACATCGAGGTTGCCAAGCTTGATTACCGGTAAGCGGGCTTCGAATGCGCGCACCAGCTTTGGCACGATGAACTCAGCGTTTTGTCCTTCGCCGATGATGTTGAACGGTCGAATGATTGTCCATTCGACCTCATCCATATAATTTTGAACGATCCGTTCGCAGCAGAATTTGCTCAATCCATAATGGTGCACTGGCTTCGGACATAGGTTTTCATGAAGAACCTCTACGTCTTGGTTGCCGTACACCCCAGCCGTGCTGACGAATACGAAGCGTTGCCTCGCCGGCAGGTCAGCGAAGGCTCCGATTAAGTTTTCCGTGCCCGCTGTATTGACGCGGTAATAGTCCAACGTGCGTCCGGCGGTGACGCTCGAGATGGCCGCGCAATGGATCAGGATTTCGGGCTGTACGTCGTGAAGGGTGGCTTTGACCCCATCACGGTCCTCAATATTGCAATATTGCTCCCCACCGGACGGGATTCCGGTCGTCGTTCCGATTACCTCATGACCTAATTCGCGTAGCCGTTTCTGAACAACTGCACCGACGAAGCCGGAAGCGCCGGTCACCAAAACGCGAGCCATGCCACCTATCCTTAAGCCGCGGACGCGAGCTGTTGTGCAAATAGTTGGCGATGAGCTCGGTCAAGCTCGTCGAGCAGCATTGTGGTCGAACTCTTCCAGGAACGTGCTTTCCAATTGTTCCGTATCCGCGCTTCCATCTGCCGAAGCCGCTTGGGGTTATTGGCATATTCGGCGATCTTGCTCGCCCATGCGTAAGTATCCAATGGGTGGACATACTCTGTGAGGTCACGTCCGACCTCTCTTAATGGCTCGACATCTGCAGCGATGCAGAGCTTTCCGTACGCGAGACTTTCCGGGAGGGTGAGGCTCCAACCTTCGTAGAAACTGGGCAGGAGCGTAAAACGGCAATGACGATACAGCAAATCAAGCTGCTCGTCGGTGGGGGTCATGATCAGAATGCCTCCACGAACCCGGTCGTCATCGCGCAGCGTCGCGAGGAAATCAGCCGAATTCCACCCAGGCTTTCCTACAAACACCATCTGAAGCGGCGCTTTTAGCCGGTGCTGCCGCAGCAGAGTGAGATACGCTTTATACAGAACATCATGGTTCTTCCGGGGTTCGATCGTTCCTACCGAAATCACGAAATCAGACATTATCCCGAGTTCTGCCAGCGCATGCGCCTCTGAAGAAAATGCGCCGGCGGAATCTCGTTGATCTCGCCCTTTGATGTCCGAGCCGAATTCGATGAACGCACTTGGTGGCGAGCGCCAATTCAATTCCTTCTGGAGGGCGATCCCGTCCTTCTGAGCAGTTCTTCCTCCGTAGACGATATGATCGAAGTGATTCGAGATTTGGTCGAAAAAGGCATGGAAACCGTGACAGGTCGGCTCGGTATGAAACTGCGGACATTTCAGCGGTGTAAGGTCGTAGATTAGTTGCGAGGTGATCACCGATGAGTTTGGCGCAACGAGCTTTTGGACATCTTTCGAGCGATGAAGCGTGCCGCTTCCGTCAGAATCAATTCCGGCAAAGAATACGACTGAGTTTTGTGGAAAAGAGGGGAGGTGCGCAACGTGTCCCTCGAGCGGCCGCTCATGTTTGAAGAACGGATTGCGATGGCCCGTGCCTTGCTCCTCGCGCGGAATCCAGAAGTCGTGGAAGGACTTGTACGCGGTCGCTAGGTCGTCCGCTTCGAACAGCCATTGAAGATAGCTTGGGTCGATCTCGAAGAAGTAGTCGTGATATGTCTGATATCCGAAGAACCGCGTGTCGGGCCGAAGCTGCTTCAGGGTTCTCGCGAACTCCAACTCCGCTCGAATCACTCCGCTTACGCCACCAGTCCACTGCAAATAACTCAGCGTAAGATCCATCCATATCGTCGGCGGAGACCATTTGGCGGTTGCACTCTTGTGTGCAGGCGCCGCGCCCATGACGACTGCAGGTTCCGGAGCAGGGCGCTGAATTGCCGGTCGAACTGCGCGCTTTGCGGCTTTGTGCTTCAAAACCTCATCGACGAACATTTGCGCAGTATCAACCCATCGGGTGGTCGGCCATTCGGCCACTACCTTGGCGGTCTTCCGGGCAAGCAGCCGCTTGTCGCTGGAGTAAAGGATCAGCTTTTCGGCCCAACCTCTTACGTCGAACGGCTCGACATAATCGACAAGATCGCCCCCGATTTCACGCAATGGCGGCGTATCAGAGCAGAGGCAGAACTTCCCTTGGCCGAGGCTCTCCGGAAGGGTCAGGCTCCAGCCCTCGTAAAGGCTCGGAAGCAGGGTGAAGAGGCAGTTTTCGTAGAGAGCAGCGAGTTCGAGGTCCGTTGCTTTTAGACATAAAACACGCCCCTTGAGCACGGGGTGGCGGGTGAGAATGTTCATAAGATCATCCGCTCGCCACATCGGTTTCCCGACAATAACTAGCTGCGGCAGACTGTCACCGGCCTCTTCGATCGCCATCAAGTACGCACGGTATAAGGTTTCGTGGTTCTTGCGGGGCTCGATAGAACCCACTGTGAGCACGAAATCGCCCGTGATACCGAGGTTTTCGAGCAATGACGGTCCGGCAGCACCGGTCGGCGTCTTTACGATGTCGGTGCCGAACCGGATTGCTCTGCCTGGAGGCACATGCATGCCGTGATTTTTGAGATAGCTTTCGGTATCATTTTTCGCGGTTTGGCCGCCGTACAGAAGCAGGTCGCAGTTGAGGGAAGCCCACTCAATATATTTGGCAAATCGCTCCCGACCCTCTCTTGGATAGAAATGTTTCGTCTCATCCAGGAGCATGATGATGTCATAGATGAGGTATACGAGATAGATGCCTGCTGTCTCGTTCTTCAATCGCGTGAAATGCGGCTCCTTCTGACTGTCCATCCACCCCGCTGCGACAATTACGTCGCCCGCCCTGTACGGGTGAAAAAATCCTTCGCGATCGGGGGTGGAGACATGCAGGCTTTGGCCTTTCCCTTCCAATCCGGGGTACCGGCCGAAGAACTTCATGTAGGCATCCGCGACGTTCGGCGCGTCGAGGAGCCACTTAAGCTCGCTTTCGGAAATTTCGGCGAAGCCCTGGTCCACCAGCATGGAGAACCTCACGGCGGGATGAACCTTCTTCAGCCCGCATGCGAGTTCAAGTTCCGCTCGCACGATGCCAACAACTCCGCCCGTCCATTGGAACGCAGTCGTAAGATCCAGCCAAAGATCAGAGCCCGGGGCTCGTCGCGAATGTGCCTCCCGAACGGAGGTATCCCACTGAGGTGGTGGAATACGCGAAATCTCCACGAGAGGCGGATTCGATGCGGGCTGATTTTCCACGGCCAAGCGGGCCTCCGCCTGAACTGCTTTGGTGCGCTTTCGAAACCTTGCCTCCTGGCGGCGCCGCACGATCCTCTTGACCGCGTCCATGCGCAGCCAGGAAGGAAGGTCATTAGCTTCTTCGAAAAGCGCATTGCGGGCGGACACCGAAATAGGAGCCATGCTGCGTCCCGTGAGGCAGGCTTCCTCACCCGAGGCGATGGCGCTCACGACCGCGGCCTTGGACACTCCGCTCGTCAGCGCAGTGAGGTGATGCGCGAAGCCTCCCGCGTCGGGCTCACGCTGAAGGATCTCGCGATATGAGGCGCGAATGAGATCTGCGCCTTCCAGCGCGACCAGGTCGCTCCAGGTGAGCCCCGAAGTAGGCGTCGTCATCAGTCTAAACTTTCAAACTCAAGAGTTGGACTGAAGGTCATCGGCATTTCATGCGAACGCCCGAATCGAAGCTGCTCCGGCGCCCGAAGGATATCCCGCAAGCCCCAGTTGGCGCAGAAGCTCTTCCGCGCTGTCACTCCACTTCGGAAGCGTCCAATCTATGGCGGTTCGCGACCATCGGCTCGCTCGGGTGATTCCCAGGATAGCGGCTCCCAGGGACTCTGGGCTGTCGTCGTTGAAATAAGCGACGGAAGGAAGACTCTGTTCGCGGAACACAGGCACGTCTCGAGCGAGTACAGGCCGTCCATGCTTGGCCGCTTCCAACAGCGGCAGACCGAACCCCTCTGCATACGAGGCCACCAGCAAGCCGTTGCAGGAATCGTACAGTAGTCCAAGCTCCTCGTCGGTAACGGCTTTAAGCCAGTGGAGCCTACGTCCCTGCTCGGGATGGGAGCGGATCTTTTGCTGTAGAGTTTCCGTCTTCCAGCCAGGTTTGCCGGCAATCACCAGGTTCGGAGCGTCGAGGGGGAAATTCTGCCAGAGGTGCTCGAACGCTCGAAGCGCTACATCATAGCCCTTTCGCGGCTCGACTGTGCCGACCATGAGTATCGCGGGTCGCGATCCAAGGGCCTCGAGAATATTCGTGACATCTCGGCCAACGCCGCTCGTCGGCAACGATCCCTCCCAGTCGGATCCCATCGGAATGTGCGTGATGAGCGGCACGCCGCGGCCGGCACGCTGAACGAGCCCCCTCAACTGGTCGGCGACCGCGCCCGAAATGCAGATCGCTTGGTCGACTTCCGACTGGAGAACGGAATACCACCGGCGAAAGTGCCGCACAGCCGCGGTGGTGAACCACTCCGGCCGGAGCAGCGGCAGCAAATCGTAAACCATCAGGTTCACCGTGGCTCCGCGGTGGCGCCACGCCCGCAACTGGGAGACATAATTTGGCAACAGATGCGCCGAGAGGTCCAGGCCGAGAAACTGGTCTTCGGCAGTAACGCTTACCGGAGCCGGCTCATCGAGGTTTGAACGACTCAAGAAATCGGGAGGAGCGTAGCAATATCCGTGCGTCTTGCTCGCGTAGGTCGGCACGAGCTCGAATCCGCGAGATTGGCGACTGTGAAGCTGTAACCAGAGCGCCCTGACGACCCGTTGAATGCCCGTCCGCGCATCGTGCTGAATAATTCCGGATACGTCCACCAACAGCCGCGGACCACGCGAAGCCGCGTCCGAGCCGCTGTCGTTACGGTTTCTCCACAGCCAGGCGCGGCGCGCGGCGAGTCTGGATGCCGACCTCAGGCCGATCATGCCGCCATCGCGGTTTCGGAAGCGTAGAAATCAAAGGCTTCGTCCAAGCTGTCCGAATGGTAGAGCCGGCCCTTGGACAGGACGGCGGCTCGGCTGCAGTGCTGACGGATATAATTCGCATCGTGTGAGACGATGATCATCGCTCGATCACCGCGCTTCACAAACAGCTCGTAATTGCACTTCTGATGAAAGCGCGCATCGCCAACGGCGACGATCTCGTCGATTAGGAAGCAGTCGAATTCGATCACCATCGATATTGCGAATGCCAGTCTGGCGCGCATGCCAGAGGAATATGATTTGACCGGCTCCCGCAGGTAAAGACCAAGCTCCGAAAAGTCTTCGACAAAATCGATCTTGTCTTCCGGGTCCACGCCATGAACCCGGCAGATGAACCGCAAGTTGTCGATGCCGGTGAGAGAGCCCTGAAACGCGCCCCCGAACGCAAGCGGCCAAGACACGCTCATCGAGTGCTGGACAATGCCGCTGGTCGGCAATTCAGCGCCGCTGATGATGCGGATAAGGGTCGACTTTCCGGCTCCATTTCGCCCAAGAATCCCGATCCGCTCGCCGGCGCAAATCTCGAGGCCGACGTCACAAAGCACATGCACTCGGCCGTCCTGTGTCGGGTACATTTTGTTGACGTCAACGAGCCGGATCATTCGGGCACTACCGTAAGGCTCACTTTGCGCGTCTCAGCGAGGCCGAACAGCGTGAGGAGCATGTTACAAACGACCATGAACCCAACGTCGTAGTGAGCGGTAATCCGCGATCCGAAATAGCCCTCCCGCAGGATTTCCACGCCGTGAACCATTGGCAGCATCAAGACGACTTTTTGCGCGAGCGGGGGCAGCGCATCGACCAGGAAGGCAGCGCCCGAGAGGGGGAACAGCAGATAGGAGATTGGATGCCACAGCTTCTCGACGGCTTCCGACGAGACTGACAATGCACCGATGAACAGCGAAATGCCGAAGCCGTACCAGGCAAGCAGCAGCCAGCCGCCAATAACCTCGAGGACGTCTTCCGGAAGTTCTAGCCACCCTATGAAATGAAAGAACAGGACAAGCACAATGAACGATATTCCTGCACCCGCCGCTTCGAGGATCAGCCGTGCGAGATAGATATCGAGCGGTCGAACATTCCGGTGATAAAGCAGCGAAAGGTTCGAAGGGACGGCCCCGATACAGCGAAATGGCATATTGCGCCACAGCAGGACGGCCGAATAGCCGGTCACAGCGAAAGCGACGATCGGCAGGTTCGATCCATGCACGGCTTTCGTCGCTGTCCAAAGCGCGGTCACACCGGTGGTGAAACACATCGGTTCCACGAACAGCCATAGAAAGCCAATATTATGCCGTCCGTACCGCGTAAGAATCTCGCGAAGCGTGAGCGCCCAGATCACGCGCCGCTGTATTCGCCAGGATTCAGCGAGACTGGTGGCGCTCACCTCTTCAGAAGGTTGCCGCATTAGCCGCGATGCTCCCGCAGGCCGGCGAGCAGGAGGTGCGCAATGCCCCACGCAATAAGCCCGAGCATGAACGTCGCGAAGATGCCCCGGAGCCGTCTCGGTTCCGCAGCCTCGTCCGGCCTGCTCGGCTCGGCGATGCGCTCCACATAAGCCTGCTTGCGCTGCGCTTCGTCCTCGGCGCTTTGCAGCGAGGTCATCGCAGCAGCGACGCGCTTGTCAGCGAGCTCTCTCTCGAGCTCGAGCTTTTCATATTGCACCGCGCTCGCAGACAGCGACCGGCGGTCACCTGCAACCCGTCCCATCTGCTGGTCTATCTGATTCTGGAGACCCGCGATCCGCGTTCTCAAAATCGGAACCTGAGGGTTCTCCGGCGCCATGCTCTGCAGCTGCTCGAGCTGGACTCGCGAACCAATCAGCTCGTCTTGCAATTTTGAGATCATCGCGAGCTGGGCTTTCGCCTGCTCCTCCGGATCGACGACGCCATGGTTGTTTCGGAACGCCGCAAGCGCGACGGCTGCATTTCGCGCCGCCATTTGCGCGTCCTGCACTTCTCGCGAGGCGTATTCGATCATATCGCGACGCCCGCGGGTATTGAGCCGGTTTACGAGCCCCTCCGCAAGCGCGAGAAGTTCGCTGTTGAAGCGGTAGGCATCATCAGGCGAAAAGGCCCGAACGGTCAACGTCGCAACGGCCGAGCTGGTATCGTAGCCGACCCCGACCTTGCCCTGGTAGAATTTATAAAGCGCCTCGAACGAGCCGCTAAACCCGAGCGGATTGAAGCGATCGAAAATCGACACATGCTTGTTGCCGTAGGCCCGCGCTACGGCGTCATTCGCGTTCAACGCTCTCAGCGCGTCGCGCGACTGCACGTAATCCTGAGCCGCGTACACCTCGTCATCCGCGCTCGAAAAGCCGCTCGATTTCAGGAGGACGCCCAGCCCGGTGGTGGACTGCTTATCGGGGCTTCGAATGACGAATTGCGATTCCGACACGTAGACGTCGGATGC
>DATNFD010000078.1:0-24816 GCA_035606555.1 Occallatibacter sp. | reverse complement strand
CTTTCGGCTCCGCAGGCACTGTGACCCCGGCCTGCTCCGTAACAATCCGGGCGCTCGAGGAGAAAAGATGATAGTTCGCGAAAATGTTCTCATTCAGCCACTCTGTGGCAGTGCCAGTGAGGACATTGTTCACCGATGACGGTGCTTCTGACAGCGCGAGACTCCGCAGCGGGCAGATCAGCGTCTTGTCAGCAATATGCACCGGACCATACTCAATCAGGATCGCCCCGCGTTCGAACTTCGGATTGCCTCTCAGATCCGCAACGAGCGTCAGCCGCGTGATCACTCCGCTTGACGGGTTGATCCACAGCGAGCCTTGATAAGCGGGTCTGGTGCGAACCATGCGGCTCGACATCGTTACACGTCCCGCGTCACTCGCCCTTGCTCCCGCCCAGCGCGACGACTGTTCTGCTTGCATCTCCTGCACGGAAGTGTCGATCTCATAATGCGACGCGCTCTTCGGCACCGCGTAATGGAAGACCGCCATCAAACCCGATGGTGTCTTCTCCCAACGACTCCAAGTCGTTTTGCTCTCTTTGGCATCACTCAGAATGATCAGCAGTGCGGAACCAAACTCTCCCCAGGTGCTCAACCCTGCCGTTGCGCCCGCGATGCCTCTCCCGCTACTCACCTGACCAGACCGCTCGTTGCTGACAGAGACCTCCGATTTGGTCGACCCGATCAGGTGCATCCCGGCGCGTTGTGGATATGATCCCTTGGTGAGTTCCTGCGGACTGTCGTCGAAGCTGAAGGTTGTGCGCGTGGCCAGGAGATTCGGCAAACGGGGGAGGGTCTGAAGCGCAAACTCGTGCGCCTTCTCCAGCAGATGTTGCTGGCCAGGTTGATCGAGCGGCGGAGTTGCCGGCACTTCGTTGGCTGGAGGGGCGAGAAATGCTGAGCGGTCCGCCAGCAGAAGCAGGGCGGTCGCCGTACGGGAATCACCTGCGAACGACTGGCGCAACCGGCTCAGTGATTCTTCAGTCAATCGCTCTGAAAGCTCGATACCGCTGATACGTTTTGCGATTTCCAGGTCGTTCTTTTGTGAGGCCCGCTCGGTCGCCAGCATCTGCTCAAGTTCGGCAACCGTGATCCGCTTCGCTCCAAAAGCCGGGACCCCCAGGGACGCCAAAACCAGCAAGAACACCAACCATCGCATCACCCAGCGCACTCCCGCCTCACCTCTGATCCGGCGTAAGTAAGCATACGCTCAGGCAGCTATACGCGTGAACCTCATGAGATGTATGGCAAGTCTCTTCGGCGCTGCCTCCGGCATCTCTTCATCTCACGAAGCAAAAAACCGCGACTCACCAGGTAGGAGCTACGAGCTTCGGGACGTATTATTCGTAAGACTCTTACGTGAGGTCACGAATGATCCTGAAACCACTTGCCGCAGTCCTCGCCGTCGCCATCACACTATCTGCCATGTCATCCGCACAGACAGCCAAACACTACGAACCCACGCTGGAATCGCTGGACCAGCACCCGCTTCCGCAGTGGTACGCCGGAGCCAAGCTGGGTATCTTCATTCATTGGGGCCTATATTCCGTCCCGGGTTGGGCCCCCGTGAATCATCCCGATCATGACTTCTCATCCGCCGACTACATCAAGTACAACCCGTATGCAGAGTGGTACCTCAATGTGCTCCGCATTCCTGGTTCACCCACGGCGCAATACCACAAGGAACACTTCGGCGATGCGGGCTACTACGACTTTGCACCGACCTTCAATCGCGAATCGAAGAAATGGAATCCTGACAAGATGGCCGCTGTCTTCAAGGATGCCGGTGCGCGCTACGTCGTCCTCACGTCGAAGCACCATGAAGGGTTTACGCTCTGGCCCAGCACCACGCCGAATCCGAGCCCGAGCCTCAAGCCGAGCCAGCTTCATGCCGAGCGCGACATCGTCGGAGATTTGACTGCCGCAGTGCAGAAGCAGGGCATGAAGATGGGCCTCTACTACTCCGGCGGCTACGACTGGACCTTCGACACCGGCCCGATCGAATCTGCCCCCGATTATCAGACTGTTAAGCCGCAATCCAAGGCATACGGCGATTACGCTTTTGCGCAGATTCACGAACTGATCGATCGCTACAAGCCCGCGATTCTTTGGAACGATATCGACTGGCCCAAAACCGGAAAGGCCCTCCAGGTCGAGGCTGACTACTACAACGCTATCCCCGACGGAGTTATCGACGATCGATTCGGTATCAAGCACTCCGATTTCACCTCGCCCGAGTACGAAAAGAAAGACCAGATCAGCGAGAAGAAATGGGAAGAGTGCAGAGGGCTCGGCCGCTCCTTTGGGTACAACCGCGCAGAAGGCGAGAAGGAGACCATCGCTCCCGACGAGCTGATCGTACTTCTGGTCGACATCGTCAGCAAGAACGGCAATCTCCTCCTCGATGTTGGCCCGGAAGCAGACGGAACGATTCCGCCGATCCAAATGGACCGCCTGAAGGCTCTCGGCGCATGGCTGAAGCAGAATGGAGAAGCCATCTACGACACGGTTCCTTGGAAAGAGGCGTCCGCAAAATCGGCGGAGGGCGATGATCTCCGGTTTACGCGGAAAGGCGACGATCTCTACGTCACGGTACTTGCCAAACCGAAAGCCCAGACCATTACCATTGCTGATCTTCCGGCAAAATCGGGCGTGAAGATCACGGAGCTTGGCGATAACACAGAACTAGGATCAAACGAGCAGAGCAGCGGAACGCGCATCTCCCTGAAAGGTTCGCTTAAGGGAAATTACGCCTATTCATTCAAGCTGGCTGGGTACGCCCGCTGATCAGGAACTGTATCAATGAGGCGCTGCACAGCTTCCGCGAGCATTCGCTGAGCCTCGGGCAGCGCCTTCTGAACCGCATCGCTGAAGCCCTCGCGCAGTTCCAATGATCCCGCACCAACGGTTAGCAGCAGGGAACTGCGAGGCATCTTGCCATAGAGTTGTCTGCTCAACATCAGCAACTGTGCTGCATCCAGATGATGTGTCCCGAGCCTGGAGGTACCCGCCGTAGGCTGGACCTCCATCGTGCGCAGAAGGCCGGGCTTGCAATCCGTAGCACAATCCACAAAAAGCACCGACTCGGCTTGCGCAACATCTTCCACCATTTCCGGCGTCCATTGGAAACCGCAGATGACGCGCACGCGGCTGTCGCCGGACCAACGATCTTCAGCCCACTGAGCAAGAAACGGCCCGACGCCATCATCCTCCCGCATCGTGTTGCCGCAGGCAAGAATCAGACATCGGGCCGAAAAACTCATTCTGCCATCGTACTCAGCGAACAACCTGGTCTACAACTGAGCCGTCTGCCGACACTAACTTCATGGCAAGCGGCATCTGTCCAAATGCATGGGTTGAACAACTCAGGCACGGATCAAAAGTGCGAATCACGGCTTCAACCCGGTTCAGAGCGCCCTCGGTGAATTTGCCGTCTTTGACGTAACATTTCGCTGCCTGCAGCACGCCCCGGTTCATTGCCATGTTGTTGTGCCCGGTTGCGACCACGAGGTTAGCCCACGTAATCTTCCCGTGTTCATCCACCTTGTAGTGGTGGCTCAAGGTGCCGCGCGGCGCCTCGATTTGTCCAGCACCGTTAAGGCAGTTCACGCCCGCGGTGGCGCGCACATGCTTATCCAGGATCAGTGGATCGGCAAGGATGCGCTCGATCTTTTCGATCCCGTACATCACTTCGACGAGCCGCGCGTGGTGGTAGAAGAACGAGCTTTCAGCCGGACCCGCCGCGAGTTGCTTGAATGCTGCCAACTCCTGGTCGGCCTTGGGAGTACCCATCGTCTTGACGATATTGAGACGCGCCAGAGGCCCGACGCGGTAGCTACCCTCCGGGTATCCGAGCGGCTTGTAGTAGACGAACTTGGTGTAGCTATACGGCTCAACAGCCTCGCCGATAACTTCGGTGAACCGTTGCGCGGTAATGCCGTCATCGATGATGTCGCCCTTCGGGCCAATCAGCCGCAGTGCACCATCGGTGAACTCGATGGACTCATCCTCGTTGACCAGCCCCAGGTAGTTCGATGGGAAATTCGCAAATACAGAGATCTCCTGCTGAAACTGGTCGGCAATCTCTTTGTATGCCGCCAGCGCAAGAGAGATATTGGCATACGCCTCCGGCAGCATAGCGAGGATCTCATCGCGGTTTGCCGAACTGAGCGGCTCTGCGACGCCACCCGGGATCACCCACCCGGTGTGAATCCGTTTCGTGCCAAGCAGTTCGATAATGTGCTGTCCGAACCGGCGCAGCGCAATTCCTGCCCGTCCCAGCTCAGGCCTGACTGCTGCGACTCCAAAGATATGCCGCTGCGCAGGGTCGCTCTCCATACCCAACAGCAGGTCCGGCGATGACAGGTGGAAGAAGCTTAGCGAATGAGACTGCACCATCTGGGCGAGGTTCAGAATGCGTCGAAGTTGCGCGGCGGTGTGCGGGATCTGCACCGACATAATCGCTTCGCACGCTTTCGCCGAAGCCAGAAGGTGCGAAACTGGGCAGATTCCGCAGATCCGTGCGGTAAGCGCGGGCATCTCGTAGAAAGGCCGGCCCTCTGAGAACTTCTCAAACCCGCGCACCTGGGTCACATGGAAATGCGCATCCTCCACTTCACCCTGCGCATTCAGCTGAATCGTAATCTTGCCGTGTCCTTCAAGGCGCGTTACGGGATCGATCGTAATGGTTTGAGTCATGATTACGCTCCTTGGGTCAGGCTCCAAAGCGGGTGAGTGCCGGAATGTCCAGCGGCTCGCCGGTGATGAGCGCCGTCAGCGCTGTGTGAAATGTCTCAGCGGAGGGCGGGCAACCAGGTAGAAAGACGTCCACCTTCACGAATTCGTGAATCGGCTTCACCGTCTTGAGTAACTTCGGCACGACTACGCAGGGAATCTGCGGCTGCACTGTTGCGTTCTCGATATAGGCCCGGTCCAGGATGGCTTCCGCACCAATCGGGTTGCGCATCGAAGGCACATTGCCGGTGATCGCACAATCGCCCATTGCGATCAGCATCTTTGAGTGCGCCCTGATCTTCTTGATCTTCTTCTCGTCATCCACTGAGGCAACTGCACCCTCAACCAGCGCGATATCTACGCTATCGGGGAACTCTTTGGTGTCCACAATCGGGCTATAGACCACATCCACAAGCTCAGCCAATTCGAGGAGCCGTTCATCCATGTCCAGAAACGACATGTGGCAGCCGGAGCATCCGTCCAGCCATACCGTCGCCAGTCTCAGTTTGCTGCTCATCGCGCCTCCCTCATCAGGTTCAGGTACGGCAGGAAATCGGGATACTTCGGATGATCCGAGCCAATTTTGCTCTTGTCGAAGAGAGCTCCTGTCGGGCAAACCTGGACGCACTTGCCACATCGCGTGCAGGTTGATTTACCCCAGTCCTCGTGCAGGTCTGTAATCACCATGGAATCGATGCCGCGGCCCATTACATCCCAGACATGCGCGCCTTCGATTTCGCCACAGACCCGAACGCAGCGCGTGCAGAGGATGCAACGATTGTGATCGACCGTGAAGCGCTCATGGGACGCATCCACCGGCAGATCAGGATTACGGTAGGGTAAACGAACATGTGTCAGACCCTGATCCTGACCCATCGCCTGCAGTTCGCAGTGCCCGTTTGAAACGCAAACCGAACAGACATGATTGCGCTCGGCGAACAGTAGCTCCAGAATGTTATGGCGATGCTTCTGCAAGCGCTCGGTGTTGGTGCTCACCACCATGCCTTCTGAGACAGTGGCCACGCACGCCGGCAGCAGTTTGTTGCTGCCCTTAATCTCTACCAGGCACAGTCGGCATGCCCCCACATTGCTCAGGCCCTCCATGTGGCAGAGCGTAGGGATATTGATGTCGTTCTCCCGGGCCACTTCAAGAATGGTCTGGCCTCGCCGTGCGCTTACTTCCTGTCCATCGATCTCCAGTGTTTTGACTTCAAACGGTGCCTCTGTCATGCCAACACCTCCACGACCGCCGGTTCAGCTTCCATTGCTCCGGCCATGTTGCAGACGCCCGACGGGCAGCGCTTGTGCAGAATGTGTTCGAGGTACTCGTTCTTGAAGTACTTCAGTGTGCTCAGCACCGGATTCGGCGCCGTCTGGCCGAGGCCGCACAGGCTGGTCTCCTTCACCGTCTCGCAGAGTTCGACCAGGAGTTCCAGATCGTCCATTGTTCCCGCACCTTCGCAAATCCGAGTCAGCAGCGTATGCATCTGCGCTGTTCCGGCACGGCAGGGAATGCACTTGCCGCAAGACTCCGTCATGCAGAATTCCACGAAGAATCGCGCCACATTTACCATGCACGAGGTATCGTCCATGACGATCATGCCGCCGGAGCCCATAATCGAGCCCGCCGCCATCAGCGCGTCGTAACTTACGCCCAGCCCCATCATGTCTGCCGGAATGCATCCGCCGGAGGGCCCGCCTGTCTGGATCGCCTTCAGCTTGTGTCCCCCCGGAACTCCGCCGCCGATCACATCGATGATCTCCCAGAGCTTGATGCCCAGCGGAACCTCGATCAGTCCGGTGTGCTTGATACGGCCGGTAAGCGCAAAGACCTTCGTCCCCTTCGAACGCTCCGAACCCATGTTGAAGAACCACTTGCCGCCATTCCGAACGATGGGCGCGATGTTGGCATAGGTCTCAACGTTATTGATCAGCGTCGGCTTGCCCCACAAGCCACTCACTGCCGGATAGGGCGGTCTCGGCTTCGGAGTACCGCGCCGGCCTTCGATCGATGCCAGCAGGGCCGTCTCTTCGCCGCAGACAAACGCACCTGCACCAAGCCGGATTTCAATATCGAAGTTGAATGTCGTATTGCAGATTCCAGCACCCAGCAACCCGCGCCTGCGCGCCTCACGCAAAGCGGTGGTCAACCGCGAAACGGCGACCGGGTACTCAGCGCGCACATAGATGAACCCCTTGCTCGCGCCAACCGCATAGGCCGCAATCGCCATGCCCTCGATGACGCGATGCGGATCGCCTTCCATTACACTGCGATCCATGAATGCGCCGGGGTCGCCTTCGTCGCCATTGCACACCACGTACTTCAAATCCCCCGAGGCTTTCGCAACCGTGCCCCACTTCAGGCCGGTTGGATAACCACCACCACCGCGTCCCCGCAGTCCGCTTTCTGTGATGCGGTGAACTACGCCGTTCGGCGTCATCTCGGTTAACGCGGTAAGCAGCGCTTTGTATCCATCGCGCGAGATATAGTCATCGATCTTTTCGGGATCGATGTGGCCGGCATTCTCCAGTACTACCCTGACCTGCTTGTCGAAGTGCTCGTTCAGGTCGCATTGCAACTCCGCGACCGGCTTCTCGCCGAGGCTGTTGATAATCGCGTCCGCATTTGCCGCCTTCACCTTCGCATACAACGTCTCTTCTGGATCGACCCGCACCAGCGGCCCGGAAGAGCAGGGGCCCATGCAGCCGGTCTTGCGAATCAGCACCTTCTTGCCCGATGCCTCTGCCAGCTTCACCAGTGCATCGCGCAGCAGCCCAGCACCCTGGCTCGCGCATGCCAGGTCCATGCAGACATTCACTTCATAGTCGTACTTGGCGTTTTCCTGTTGAACGCTCCTGGCTATTTGTTCCAGTTCTTCAATCGTCATTCGACCGCCCACCTTTCCAGCTGAGCGATCATCTGCTCATCCGTGACTTCGCCTGCCACATCGCCGTCGCAGATCATCACTGGCGCGCGGCTGCAGGCGCCGACGCAGCGGGCGGTCATCAGGCTGATCTCACTCCTTTTCGTAGTCTGGCCACTCTTCACCCCAAGATGCTTCTCGGCCGATGCGATCAGCTTGTCTGTTCCCTTGATGTAGCAGGCCGTCCCTGCACACAAAGTCATCGTGTGCTTGCCCGGGGGTTTTAGGCTGAAATAGTGATAGAAGGTGACAACTCCATAGGCCTGGCTCAACGGAACACGGAGCGACTGCGCTACGAACCTGATCGCATCGTCATCCAGATATCCAAATGAAGATTGAACCGTGTGGAGTGTCTCGATCAACGCGTGCCGCGCAAAGCCGTTCTTGCGCATGGTGCCGGCCACGATTTTCCAGCGTTTGTCTTCGCTCGGAAGCGGCGGTGGTGTAAATGCAGCCACAATCCCTCCAGACATTTGAGCAGGAGGTACTTACATACGCTCCGCTCTCTGTCTGGCCCTGTTTTACCCCTGCGGATATATGAGTGGCCGTGACCACGGTCACCAAGGGTCAGTGGCGGTTCTATTTCGTTGAAATTAATGCGACAGGTGCTCAATCTGTGTTCGAAGCAATTGCGCCAGCCCATTAACCCAGAGCCGGCAGCCGGTCCGAGATCCCGAGCAGAAAGATTAAGCCGATCCCGCAGCTATACACCGCACCGGTCCATGCAATCACGTGATAGAAGCGTGGATGATGTCCCCCCGCGTTGAATGCTCCGCCGATCGAAGCGGTCATCAGAGCATTCATCGTGACCAGACCCAAGGCAAACGCCGCCAGTCCCAGCATCCCCCGCGATGTTCCGCCAAGATTGGCCGTCAGAAAAAACAACGCAAGCTGGCTGGGCGTCTCCGCACCGACGCCATGCAACACGCCGATCACGAAAACCGACTTGCCGTTGTACATCCACTGGAACCGTTCCGGCTTCGGCAACCCGGGATTACCGATCTTCCGTAGACGCCACGCCAGCCACAAGACTGCATTGATTGCAATCGCCAACCGGCTCTCAATGCGGCTATGGCGGTGCCCGTGCGCATCCTTCCGCATGATCCCCGCAACCACCCCGATGCCCAGCACGATCAGCGTCAAGCCGATCAGCCGCTCGGTCCAATGATCCAACCCCTCCGGCAGTCCAATGTGCAACTGCAAAACTGCCACTCCAAGCGCCACCACGGTTGCCGCATGTCCCAGCGCGTAAGTCATCCCAAGGCGCAAACCGCTCTTCCAGTTCCGCTGTACCGCAGTGATGTCGGAAATTGCCGCCAGATGGTCGTAGTCAAACCCGTGCCGCAGCCCCAGCACAAGGCACGAACCCAGTGCCGCATCGAGTTTCCAGTCGCCCAGAATCGGAGTCACAGGTGCTCAGTATAGAGCAGGTGTGTTAATGGTGGCGTGGTCATTCGTCACCCGGCGCGCCAGATCGGCTCTATCTGCGCATTCTGCAAATCGCCTCGAATCAGCGCGCCGCAGTCATAGGGGTCCCAACCAGCTGTAGCTGATATCCGCTATAGTCAACCTTCACGACGGTCTGGCCCAGAAGGGCACTGCCCGAGACCGCTTCGGCATGTGTAGCCATCGGCAGCTTCTCAATCTTGGCGTACTGCCTGGTCACATCAGCTGCATTTGCCAGGAAGAAAGCGCTTTTCGCGGCCGTCCCTTTTAACTGAATGATGGCAAAATCACTGGCATCTACCCATAGCATCCCTTTAAAAAGATACTGGCTCACCCTGCGCGGGGTAATGTTCAACACCAGGCATTGCCGGCCATTCAGCGTCTCTATCGGATGCTTGTCCAGCTTGATCTCGTAGTTAGCGCTGTTGATCAATGCGGTTTCTACATTTCCGGGTTGACTCATCTTTTGCTCATTTTCAAGCAGAGTCTTCAATACCTCATTCCGCCAGAGGGAAGAGCCGCTTTGCGAGAGTATCTCGTAACTCTTTCCCACCTCCTTGCGGTAGTTTGTCCTGACCATCATTTCCGCAGCTGGCTTCGTCTCGTTCTTACCCCGGAAGACCGCATAGTGCTCTGTCACCGTGTAAGCGGCCAGGCGATCGATCCGGTCTTTTACCGATGAATCAACACCGCGAATAACCGTGGAAAGGTCAGGAGTCTGCTGCCCAAGGGCGACCACTAGCGACGGGCATAGGAAGATTGGAAGTAAGATCGATTTGACAGCGAACCTGCCATGCCACCGGTTATTCATAAATTGATTCTTTCATGCGAGATTTAAGCGCAGCCCTCTCCCCAGAACCCGGGCTAATTTCCAGATCTAAAAGCAACGAGCACCCGGACATGGCCTGGGTGCTCGTCGTCTTTCGCAACACACTCTACCTACTTGTCGGTGACTTCAGCGGCTTCCGCCTTAGAACCCCGAACCGCGGAAAGGAACGCATGTGCAGAGGCCGGAGGAGGTACTGCTCCGGTGAGAACTGAGCGGAAAGTCACATCACCGCCGTACATCGCACGCATCGCGTCTTCATCGGGACGAACGTCCGCACCATTCAGCGTCAGGCCGGCAAATGCACCCTTTGCCCGCGAATAGGTGAGAACTTCAGCATTCATTTTCCAGTCGGTGTTGGCGGAAGCATGGCGACCAATCGGACCAGCTGCAGCCGACGCATCTGCACCGATCTTGAACTTGCTTTGAAGCAGGTGCTTCATGCCCTGATCATTCTGGAAAACCATTACCAGGTCGATACCTTCTACGCCGATCTGCAGGCCCCAGCTGCCGCCCGTGACCGCGAAGAATGCCGGAGCGCTCCAACCATTACTGGTGCGGCAAGTGGCAACGCCCTTGCCACCTTCTGCGCCGAATACAAACCCGCCTTTGATCATGTGCGGCACAACGGCAACACACTTTGCGTGATCCATCACTTCTGACGGAATGCCCTTGTCGGGAGTATTCATTATCTGATGGAGCACCTCTGCTGCTTTATCGAGCCGCTCGGTGTCACTCTGCTTTGTGTCATCGGCCCAGCTCAGGGTCGCCAGGCTGGCTACTGCAAGTGCCAACATAATCTTTTTCATAGGTCCACCTTTCGCGTTAACCTGCAGGCCCTATCTGGCCCAGGGGAATGGAGGGAATATTTAACTATCGTGGTCTTCTTTTCTGTCACGAACGCGAGACGTGGCTTGCCTTGAACCACCTACCCGCACGACTGATTGGAGTCGAGGTCAGGAAGCTTTGGTTGCCCCACCCCGAAGTTTATGTAGGGCCTGGATTTGTGCTTACGTTATGCTGAATTTCGAGGCGCGCCCGTTGACGTCATCTCTATCTCCAGAGCCCGGTCGGCAACCTGTTCGGAAGAGCATCCGAGTATACGGCGTCGTTCAGGGTGTCGGTTTTCGACCTTTTGTTTACCGCCTCGCTGCCGAAGAGCGGCTCGCCGGATTCATCGGCAATGACACGGAGGGCGTGATCATCGAGCTTGAAGGTTCCGAGACTAAGATCCGGGCGTTCCTATCTCGACTAACTTCCGAAACGCCGCCCCTGGCCAGAATCGATTCCGTAGCTATCGCTGATCTAGCTCCGATGGGGGGAACCGGGTTCCGCATCATCCCCAGCGAGGTCCTTGGTCGCGTCAGCACCGGCATCCCCGCCGATGCCGCGACGTGCGCAGACTGCCTTTGCGAACTGCTCGACCCTGCCGACCGACGATACCGCTATCCGTTTCTCAATTGCACTAACTGCGGGCCTCGCTTCACCATCACCCGGCGCATTCCCTACGATCGCCCGCAAACCTCAATGGCTGTCTTTCCAATGTGTCCCGAGTGCCAGGCGGAATACGACGATCCTCTCAATCGCCGCTTCCATGCCCAGCCGAACGCGTGCTGGCGCTGCGGCCCTCGTGTGTGGCTCGAATCTCCAGACGGGACGTCGATCACATCTGACGATCCCGTCAGCGAAACCATCGAGCGCATGCTCCTCGGCGACATACTCGCCATTAAAGGCATTGGCGGATTCCATCTCGCCGTCAACGCAACTAACGAAGCCGCAGTTACACGTTTGCGTCAGCGTAAACATCGCTATGGCAAACCGCTCGCAGTCATGGTCCGTGATCTCGCCGCTGCACGCAGCCTGTGCGATCTTACGTCAGAAGAAGAAGCCCTTCTGCAAACGCCCGCATGCCCCATCGTGCTCTCGGGGGCAAGAGCAGACAGTGGCATAGCTGCTTCAGTTGCTCCAGGAATTCCATGGCTTGGCATCTACATCCCCTATTCGCCATTGCAACACCTGCTGTTTGCGGATGACCGCGTCAAGGCTCTGGTTATGACCTCGGCCAACCTGAGCGAAGAACCCATTGCCATCGACAACGAAGAGGTACGCGCACGTCTCGGCAGCATCGCCGACGCCTTCCTCATGCACAACCGCGAAATACTTCAGCGCTGCGACGACTCCGTTGCCGCCCTCGTCGACGGAGCGCCGCAACTTATCCGTCGTGCGCGCGGTTACGTGCCGCTCGCTGTTCCATTACCGCTGGACTCTCCACCTCTGCTCGCCGTGGGCGGCCATCTGAAGAATGTTTTCGCCCTGGCTCGCGGCAGATTCGCCTACCAGAGCCAGCATCTTGGTGATCTTGAGAGCACGACTGGGCTGGAATTCTTTGAGCACTCCCTCGCTCACCTGACGCATACCTTCGAGATCGACCCGCAAACGATCGTTCACGACTTGCATCCCGGCTATTTGTCATCCGATTGGGCAAAGAAATACGCAAACGAACGAGGACTGCGTCTCATCGCCGTGCAGCATCACCACGCCCACATCGCCGCCTGCATGGCCGAGCACGCACTTACCGGACCCGTCATCGGTCTTTCTCTTGACGGCACTGGCTACGGCACCGACCGCCGCATCTGGGGCGGGGAAGTGCTCATCTGCTCTCTCGATCATTTCGATCGCTTCGCCCACCTCGACTACGTCCCCATGCCCGGCTCTGAAGCCGCTATCCGCGAACCGTGGCGCATGGCCTTCGGCCATCTCATCGCTGCTGGATTCACGGACAGTGAAGCAAGGGAACTCACGGGCGCCAGCGAGCAGGAAGCGCGCCTCCTCTCTCGCATGATGGCCCGAGAAATCAACTCGCCGCTCACTTCGAGTCTCGGACGATTCTTTGATGCGGTAGCCGCCGTCATCCTCAGTCGCCGAACAGTCGATTACGATGCCCAGGCCGCAATCGAGTTGGAAGGGATGGCGATCGACGAGCCGGACAGTTTGAGGCGAGGCGAATACGTGCCGGAACTCGACGGTTCAAACGAATCACACGGCGATCCGAAGACACTCAACATCAGGCATCTATGGCGGGCACTCGTCGATGACCTGCGCAGCGGAGTGCCGAAAGCGCGTATCGCCGCACAGTTCCACACCGGCATCGCGAAAGGCTTCATCGCTGCGGCGACAAACGCGCGAGAATCAACCGGAATTACTCAGGTCGCGCTTTCTGGTGGATGCATGCACAATCGTCGCCTTGCCCGTCTGCTTCGCTCCGGACTGGAAGAAGAGGGATTCCAGGTCTTCCAACATCGTCAAGTGAGCCCCGGCGATGGCGGACTTAGTTATGGACAAGCGGCCGTGGCAGCGGCCATCCTTGAGAAAGAAGCTCATCATCCCTGAAGACTATTCGAGGCCTTGCCGCATGACGATTCGCGGAATTGTTTGGGCTGTCCTTCTTGCTGTCGCTGCGGTTCTCAGTGTCGGCATCAGCGTTCACGGCGTCTGGTCTGCAATGTCCATTGACCTGCGGCAGGATACCGTGCTCAGTCTTGTCTACTGCGCCATGCCCATCCTTTGCTTCCCGGTGTTCTTCCTTGTGCGGCCAGCTAACCGCTCCACGTTCCTGTTATCCCTCATGGCGATCACGTTTTTGGGTAGCTACTCGGCACTGAACTGGCGCACCTGTTCCGAACTGGGCTATTGCGAGAGCGTGATTGCAACGGTAATGCAGACGCTGAGCACCAACCTCGTGCTCGCTTTTTTCGGCGTGGTGATTCTGAATTTGCTGGCACTGCTCGTTGACGACCATGTAGGCGTCTGGGGCTACAAAAACTAGCTGCAATTCGTTCGAGCCGCCCCTTGCATCCTGTCCTCGCGTGACTGAGATTAGCCGCCCAGCTTCACCAGTTGCTCAGCCTCATACTTCGGCCCGAGAATCGAGATTCGCGGAATCCGCCCGCGTACCATGGCCACTTCATCGCAGCGGTGCAGCCGGGGACAGTTCTGGCAATCTTTGAAGATCTTGTCCGGCAGCTCGGTCTTATCCTCGACTGTCCGAAATCCATGTTTAAAGAAGAAGTCCGGAATGCGAGTAAACAGGCACACGGACTGGATTCCGTGCTCCTCGGCTTCCTCAATCAGGGACTTCAGAATGCGCCCTCCGGCACCCTGTCCTTTGGCCTCGGGCTTCACAACGATTGAGCGTACCTCGCACAAATGCGGCCCGTAGAAATGCAGCGCACCGCAGCCGAGAAACACGCCTCCGTCCGACTCCGCTACCGTGAAGTCGCGCACATTTTCGCAGATCTCCGCGAACGACCGCTTCAGGAGCGTCCCGTCTCCCGAGAGCGAATTCACCAGGTCGTAAATATTGGTAGCGTCCCGCAGCAGGGCCTTACGCACCAGCATGAGCCACCTCCGCTGCCCCCGCCTTCTTCAAGGCTGAAATTCGGCCCGAGGCTTCCTGCAATGCTGTCCGGACCCGTGCCGTTGCTGTTCCGCCAATCACATCGTGGCAGTCGAGCGTTGCCTCAAGCGTCACCGCAATATAAAAATCGTCATCGAACTCGCTGCCAAACTGCCGCAACTCATCCAGGCTCAACCCGCCCAGTTCTACGCCCTTTTCCAGCGCATACCGAACGGCATTCCCAATCTTCTCGTGAGCCGTGCGGAAGGGAACTCCCTTGTGCACAAGGTAGGTGGCTCCGGCCATAGCATTCAGATATCCCGTCTGCGCTGCCGCGCGCATACGTTCAAAGTTGAACTGCAGCGCCGCGGTGAACCGCCCCAGCAGTTCTAACATCGGCGCAACGAATTCCACCTGAAACGCCGGCTCCTGCGTCTCCTGCATATCCTTGTTGTAGGCAAGCGGGAGCCCCTTCAGTTGCATTGTCACCGCCTCTGCAGCGCCATGAATCCGTCCCACTTTGCCCCGGATCAATTCCGTCAGGTCCGGATTCTTCTTCTGTGGCATCGCACTCGATCCGGTAGAAAATGCCTCGGGCAGAATTACGAAACCAAACTCCGCAGTGGCAAACAGCGTGATCTCCTCGGCAAAGCGACTCAGGTGCAATCCCACCATCGTCAGCGCCTGGAGATACTCCAGAATGAAATCCCGATCGCTTGTCGCATCCATCGAATTCGCTGTTGGTGCCGTGAACCCAAGTTCTCGCGCCGCGATGATTCGGTCCAGCGCCAGCGTGGCTCCCGCCACCGCGCCCGATCCCAGCGGACAGTAGTTCAGCCGCGCTGCGCAATCCTTCAGCCGGTCCGCATCCCGCAGAATCATCTCGACGTATGCCAGCATCCAGTGCGCGATCAGCACCGGCTCGGCACGCTGCATGTGCGTGTAACTCGGCATCACCGCATCGCCGGCACTCTTCGCCTGCTGCAGCAGAGCATCGGCCCACCCCGCGAGCCCATTCACCACATTCTCGATCTGCTCGCGCACATAGAGCCGGAGGTCTGTCGCAATCTGCTCATTTCGCGACCGCCCCGTATGCAGTTTCCGCCCCAGAGAGCCGACTCGCTCCACAAGAGACAACTCAACGAAGTGGTGGATATCCTCTGCAACCGGATGGTTGCGCATCCGCTCAGCGCCATCTGCGGTTCCAGATTCCGAAGCAACTGCGTCCAGTGCCGCTCGCAGCTCTTTCAGTTCAGTTGCCGTCAGCACCCCGGCCGCAGCTAAAGCAGACGCATGAGCCTTGCTGGCCGCAACCTCCTGCGCGAGCAGGCGCCAGTCGAATACGATCGACCGCTGCCACAGCTCGAATTCGCGGTCCAGGGGCTCGCGGAACCGGCCCGACCACATCTTCCCGGATTGTTGTTCGTTCGACATGGAGCTCAGGCGCCCCTCACAGTCTCTTTTTCTTTGCTTCCATTCAGCTGGGGCATCTCACTGCCTCTGCTCAACGTCAGTAGTCCGGCCTTCGAGTACGTGATCAGCTTTTCCCGCGTATCGGTGATGTCCAGGTTCCGCATCGTAAGCTGGCCGATGCGATCGCGCGGCGAGAATGCGGAATCCGTCTTCTCCATGCTGAGCCGCTCCGGGTGGAACGTCAGGTTCGGCGACTCGGTGTTGAGAATCGAGTAATCATTGCCGCGCCGCAGTTCGAGCGTGACCTCTCCAGTAACGGGCTTCGCAACCCAGCGCTGAGCCGATTCGCGCAGCATGATCGCTTGCGGATCGAACCAGCGGCCCTGGTAGAGCAGCCGCCCCAGTTTGCGTCCATTTTCACGGTACTGCTCGATCGTGTCCTCGTTGTGAATCCCGGTGATGAGGCGTTCGTAGCAGATGTAGAGCAGCGCCAGCCCCGGAGCTTCGTAGATACCGCGGCTCTTGGCCTCGATGATCCGGTTCTCAATCTGATCCGACATGCCGAGACCATGTCTTCCGCCAATCCGGTTCGCTTCGAGCAGCAGGGCCACGGGATCATCGAAGTGCACGCCGTTCAGCGCGACAGGGAAGCCCTCGTCGAAGCTCACCCTAACTTCTTCGCGCGGAACCTCCACATCATCCCGCCAGTGCGCTTTGCCCATAATCGGAACAACAATTCTGATCGACGAAGAAAGATGCTCCAGGTCCTTTGCTTCGTGAGTCGCGCCGAGGATATTTGAATCGGTTGAATAAGCTTTCTCGGCCGACATCTTGTAAGCAAAACCAGATCGCTGCATGAAGGCTGACATCTCCGCGCGCCCGCCGAGTTCGTCGATGAATGCTGCGTCCAACCATGGCTTGTACACCTGCAGGGAAGGGTTCACCAAGAGACCGTAGCGATAGAAGCGCTCAATGTCATTGCCTTTGAAGGTCGACCCATCGCCCCAGATGTTGACGTCGTCTTCCTTCATCGCCGTGACCAGCATCGTGCCCGTAACCGCGCGCCCGATCGGCGTCGTGTTGAAGTATGTAACACCCGCCGTGCTGATGTGGAACGCACCGGATTGAAGCGCCGCGATCCCTTCGCGCACCAGAGGAGTACGGCAGTCGATCAGGCGCGCTTTCGCAGCGCCGTATTCCAACGCTGCGCGCGGAATCGCGTCGTAATCGTCTTCATCGGGCTGGCCCAGATTGGCCGTGTAGGCATAGGGAATTGCGCCCTTCTGCTTCATCCAGTGCAACGCAGCAGAGGTGTCGAGCCCGCCCGAAAATGCGATACCAACCTTTTCGCCGATCGGCAGAGATTCAAGAATTACAGACATACTTACCAATCCTCAGATTGCCTCCAGCACCCGGCCAGAGACCAACAACTGCTTGAATGTGGCGTGATCGAACTTCTCAGACTGAAAGCTGATTGCGAAGCTACAAGCTGAATTTCTCCACATTCGCCAGACCTCCCAGCAACAACAGCAAGAGCGCCTTCTGCGCGTGCATGCGATTTTCGGCCTGGTCAAAGACGATCGACTGCGGCCCATCCAGAACCGCATCCGTAACCTCCGCATTGCGTCGCGCCGGAAGACAGTGCATGAACACCGCGCCTTCCCGCGTCTTGCCCATCAATGTCTCGTTTACCTGGAAGGGCCGGAAGATCGGTGCTCGTTTCGTCGATTCGTGCTCCATTCCCATGCTTACGCAGACATCTGTGTAAATGGCATCGGCATTTTCCGCAGCCGCTTGCGCATCCTGCAGTAGTTTCACCTCGCAGCCGTTCTGCTCCGCAATTTCGCGCGCCTTCATCACAATCTCGATGTCCGGTGAGTATCCGCGAGGAGTAGCCACCGTGACATTTGCTCCCAGCTGTGCTCCAGCCAGCATCAGCGAGTGGCAAACATTATTGCCATCGCCGACATAGGTGAAATTCAATCCCGCGACGCTCCCGAAGTGCTCTTCGAGGGTCATGAAATCCGCCAGGGCCTGACAGGGATGCTCAAAATCCGAAAGTGCGTTTATCACGGGAACGCGCGCATTTGCCGCCATTTCCGTAATTGTGTCGTGTGCATAGGTGCGCAGAACAATCACATCCACCCAGCGCTCAACGTTCCGCGCCACGTCAGCAATTGACTCACGCTCGCCCAGTGGAGAGTTGGTCTGGTCGAAAAAGATCGCGTTGCCGCCCATCGTATTGATGCCGGCCTCAAACGATAGCCTGGTCCGCAGACTGGCCTTCTCGAACATCAGGACCATCTGTTTCGCATCGAGCGCGCGCCGGTATTCCCGCGGATTGAGCTTGACGTCGTGCCCCAGTTTCATTAGGGCGCGCATTTCGCTGCTGGTCAGATCGCCGATCGAACACAGGTCCTCACCTGCAAGCCGTGCCGCAGCCGCGAGGATGTCCTGATCCTTCTCCACGGGCACCTCGGCGGCCCGGCGTTCAACAAGTATTTTGCTAGCCACGGGTATTCTCTCCTGCAGTTTGATTTGCGGCACTCACGGCCGCGGCTTTGTCAGTAAAGATTTCGTCGAGCGCCTTAACCGCTTCGTCTACGTGCCTGCGCTCCAGGATGAAGGGCGGCAGGAATCGCAGTACCGTATCGCTCGTGCAGTTGATTACGATGCGGCGCTTCAGCATCTCGGCAACCGTCTGTTTTGCCAGATCGGCGTTATCCAATTCCGCGGCGAGCATCAACCCTTTACCGCGGACATCCTTGATGCAATCGTGCTTCTTCGCGAGCCCGCGCAGCTGTGCCTGAAAGTAGTCGCCGACTTCCGTTACATGCTCCAGCAGCTTTTCGTCTTCGATTTCATCGATGACCGCGATCGCAACTGCGCACGCCAGCGGACCGCCGCCGAAAGTCGTTCCATGCATTCCCGCATGAATCGCACGGGCCGCCTCCTCCGTGCAAAGGATCGCACCCAGCGGAATCCCTCCTGCAATTGGCTTCGCCAGAGTCGTGACGTCCGGCCTGATCCCATAATGCTGATACGAACACCACTTGCCCGTGCGTCCCATACCGGACTGAATCTCATCGACAATCAGAAACGCTCCGGTCGAATCCGCCAGCTTCCGTGCTTCAGCAAAGAACTCTTCGCTTAACGGCCGGATACCGCCCTCGCCCTGAATCGCCTCAACAAGAATGGCGCAGACCTCTGTCGAGAACTTCGCCTTCAGATCTGCCACATCGTTGAACCGAACAAACTCAACGCCCGGAACTCCCGGCGCAAACGGCTCGCGATACTTTGCCTTGTAGGTGGTGGACATCGACCCGAATGTCCGTCCGTGAAAGCTCTGCTCCAGCGCCAGGAACTTCGTCCCGATCTGCTTGCCTTCGCTCCGCAACAGCCCGGCATGCGCACGCGCAAGTTTCAGCGCGCCTTCCCATGCCTCCGTACCCGTATTCGAAAAGAATGCGCGAGCCATGCCGGTGCGCTCAGTCAATCGCAGCGCCAGGTCCGCCTGACCCTCGTGATAGAAGAGGTTCGATGTGTGGATCAGTGCCCGGCTTTGGTTCACAATGGCTCGCTCGATCGCGGGATGCCCGTATCCCAGGGCATTCACGCCGATACCGCTCAGCAGGTCGAGATATCTCGCGCCACCTTCAGCAATCAGGTGCACACCCTCACCGCCGACAAACAAAATCGGATTGCGTTCATACGTCTGCAGCAGCAACTTCGACTCCGCTGCACGAATCTGTTCGAGTTTCGTCAATTCAGATGCTCCTCAATTTCGATCTCGGACCCTATGCCACCATCACTTCTGTTCCATGCGCCACCCGGCTGCTGCACAAATCGGGAAGGGAATTGGCCGCAGCAGCGGGCAGGATGCGCACCCGCTTCACGCCATTCAGCAATGCCTCGCGGCACGCACCCAACTTCGGCAGCATTCCGCCGGAGATGATCGCGTTCTTCGCCATTTCCGCAATCTGGTCGATACTCAGCCAGCGCAACACATTGCCATCCGCGCCCTTCACACCTGGTACATCCGTCAAAAACACAAGCGCATCGGCATGGCACGCCACCGCACAGGCTGCGGCCATTTCATCGCCGTTTACGTTGTAGTACTCACCATCAAAGCCCAAAGCAATCGGGGCAATCACCGGAACGCCATTCAGCTTCCAAATCGCCTCGATCCAGCGAGGATCGCTCGCCGCGATCTCACCGACGAACCCAAGATCCGGAGCAGTCCGCTTCTTCCGCGCGCGAAAGAGCAATCCATCGCCCCCCGTCATTCCCACTGCGGGTTGGCCTAGCGCTCCCAGAGCCGCGACCAGGCCTTTATTCACTTTGCCGCCGAATACCATCAACGCGATGTTGCGCGTCTCCGCATCCGTGACCCGCAGCCCGTTCACGAACTCGCTTTTCGCGCCCAGGCGCTCCATCATCCTGGTCAACTGGATGCCGCCGCCGTGTACCACTGCAACCTGATTGCCATCGCGTACGAGATCGGCGATCGCGCGAACGCAGCCCTGCAACAGTTCCGGAACTTCAAGCCCTGCCCCGCCGAGCTTCACAACATACTTCATGCCAGGCCCTCCGCCTCGCCCCAGCCGAGCATCACATTCATGTTCTGCACTGCCTGTCCCGACGCGCCCTTCAACAGGTTGTCGAGGCAGCTCACAATTACCGCACGCTTTCCATCGCTTGAAACCTGAAACCCGATATCCGCAAAATTAGTGCGCACTGAATACTGAATCTGCGGCAATGCGTGTTCATATATCCGCACCATCGGGCTTCCCGCAAAAAATTCGCGGTATACCTTCGCAACACTTTCCCGCGTCTGCGGCTCGTTGAAGCGCACATAAATCGTCGACATAATTCCGCGCGGGATCGGCAGCAGATGCGGCGTAAACACAATGTCGCTTCCAGCCATCCCGATCTGCTCCAGCAATTCACCCGTATGCCGATGGCTGAACACACCATATGCTGACAGATTGTCCGCAGCATGCATATAGTGCGTCTTCGCGGTCGGAGCTTTACCCGCTCCACTCACGCCGCTCTTCGCATCGGCAACAATCCCGTGCGACAAATCCACGAGGCCCACCGCAACCAGCGGCCGAACAGGAAGAATCACCGAAGTTGCATAGCATCCGGGATTCGCCACCAGCTTCGCACCTGCAATCTCCTTCCGGTACAACTCCGGCATTCCGTACACAGCGTGCTTTTGCGTCTCCGCCGCAACATCGGAACCTTCATCTCTGAATGCGTAAACCGCACGATTCTTTGCATCGGTCAGTCGCCATGCGCCGCTCAAATCGACAACCCGCAAGCCGCGCTTTAAGGCTTCGGGCACCCACTCGCGTGACTGCTCGTGCGGAGTAGCCAAGAACAGCAATTCTGCTCCGCGCTCAGCAAGTCTTTCCCACGAGAAAGGCTCTACTTTCAGAGACCGGCTCCCGTTGTTGTCTGCCAGCTGCGGATGAATCTCTTCCAGCGGAATTCCGCCGCGCGCCGCATCCTTGTCGTCCACGCGCCCCGCAAACAATGGCGGAGTATCTTTGAGACGCGGGTGATGCAGCAGAAGCCGAGCCAGTTCTCCACCGGCATATCCCGTCACGCCCACAACTGCTGTTTGCACAGCTTTGCTCATGACTCCAGCATCCTCCTCAGCCGCGACTCCACTTCATGAGCGCGTTTTACATCAGGGCAGATCACCAATACGGTATCGTCACCCGCAATTGTCCCCAGAACTTCGCTCCACCGCTCGCGATCGAGCGCCGCTGCCATCGGCTGGGCTCCGCCCATCGTTGTGCGTAGAACCACCTGGTTGATTGCGTGCTTCACGTCGAGTCCGAAGCTCTCCATGATCTCTGTTACGGACGGCGGTGCGTCATCGAGTTCGGCGCGTCCATTCCCATTTCCATTCGGCAGGGAGTAGCCATTGGGTCCTTTCGTAAGCCGCAGCTCGTGGATATCCCGCGAGAGCGTTGCCTGCGTCACTTCAAAACCACGCCTGCGCAGCTTGCGCCGCAACTCGTCCTGGTTTGCCACCAGCGCATGCCCCACAAGTTCGCGTATCGCATTGTGCCTTTGAAACTTCATCTTTCTCCCGGCAAAGCAAAAACGCGGCTCGCGTTGGCGGCCGCGCTTGCATAAATATACAAAGAAAGTGTATAACTATGCAAGCTGGCTTTTCCACTGCCGGCAGGTGGAATCAGCAAGGTAATATGCGCGCACCTCGGCTCCCAATTCGAACTCGACTTAGTCGGCGGCCCCTAGCGCCACCGCGCGCCGCGTGATCCTTCGTCATCCCTTGCTCGACGTTGCTGCATAGCAATTTTCCCAATACATCCAAAATTGCAGAGGTCGTATAGTTGACATGGGCTTTCCTAATCGCCCTTCATCTACTCATACCTGCAGTAAGCAGGAACTATCTGCCCAGCCTCACTCTCGGGTCCCTATGCCTTCCTATGTCGAAGGCAGCCTTATCGATCCACGTTTCGACTTCGATTCCTGCGGCGTCGGGTTTGTCGCGCAACTCTCGGCCCAACCCTCTCACCAGATCTTCCACCACGCTCTCACCGCCCTCGCTCGTCTCAAGCACCGCGGCGCCGTGGCAGCCGATGGCAAGTCCTCTGACGGCGTTGGCGTCACCACCGCAATCCCGCGCGAATGGCTCCTCCGTCAATGCAGCATCTCTCTCGACGAGAGCAGCCCCCTGGGTGTCGCTGTGATCTTTCTGCCCTGCTTGACAAGCTTAGATCCAATGCATAGTATTCCGATGCATGAACCTGAAGGGCACACTTCCAACCCTCATTCTTGAAGTTCTCGCAGACGAGCCAAGCCACGGCTACCGGATTGCACAGAGAATCAAGCAGAGTTCAGACGGCCTTCTGGACTTCAAAGAGGGCACGCTCTACCCCGCCCTTCATAAGCTGGAGAACGAGGGGTCCGTTGAGTCGTATGACGGGATTGAGAACGGTCGCGCCCGCCGCTACTACCGCATCACTCGATCGGGTCGAAAGGTGCTTAACGAAGATCGCGCCGAGTGGCAACAGCTTTCGCGAGCAGTCAGCATGATCTTGGGAGAGGCATAATATGGCAACTCTGGACGGTTGGTTGAATCAGGCAGTCAGGCGCCTTTCGAAAGACTCAGCAGATACGGTCCGCCGCGAGATCCAGGAGCACTACGACGCTGCACGCGAAGCTGCGCTGCAATCTGGCAATGATCTCCAGCAGGCCGATGACATTGCCCTGCAGGCTCTCGGTGATCCGTGTGCTGCAAATCGGCAATATCGCAAAGTCCTGCTGACCTCCTCCGAGGCCAAGGTCCTGCGCCAGTCCAACGCCGAATCGCGGATGCTCTGCTCGAGCGGCTGGATAAGGTGGGTGCTGCTGTCTGCTCAGGGAGCGCTATTGTTGCTTTCGGCCGCCTCCTTTGCCATGCATCTGCCTTTACTTGCAAGTGGCGTGCTGGTGTTGGGCGCGCTAATGGCCATGTTCTTCACGGTGCCGTTCTTCCCGATCTACACGATCACGCGCGGTCGCATTTATCGCGCAGTCAAGTGGGCCCTTTTAACCGTCGCAGTCTTCGCCTTCTTCGGAAAAGATGGCTGGAATTGGTTGTGGCTCGGCTCTTGTTGTTTCTTTCCCGTGATTTACATGGAATGGAAACGGGCGATGATCCGTCGCAAGCTCCCGATTTCTCGATGGCCAAAACAGCTTTACCTCTGACCGGGGTCAAACAGGAGGCTGATCTTCAGTTCACCTGCATCTCGCCCACCTGGGTTTCCACCCGGTTCTTCGAGTGCCCCGCTCTTTGCAGCAGATCTTCAAGGCTCTCCTGAAGAGTGGAGTCGAGGGTGGTCACATGCCCCATGCTCAGCTTCAGTGGAACCGGTCCCTGCCTCTTCGATGCGCGGGCAGCCGTCGCAAATTCCAACCGCAGCGCAGCTACGGAGATACCCGTGCGGTCGAATCTTCCCGCCACGGCAAATTGGTCCGCACCAATTCTTCCCTTGATATCAGTTTCGCGGAAGGTCGCGCGCAGAATCTCCCCGGCCTCAGCCAGCGAAGCTCCTGCTGCCTCCGGTCCCAATTCCGCATGGATATCCGCCAGATTCTCCATCTCGATGAACAGCACTGAGAAGGGAACACCCGTGCGCTTCGCGAGCCTCAGTGCGTGCTCCGCGAGAAGTTGAAATCCTCGCCGGTTGTACAGTCGTGTTGCCTCGTCGCGCAGAACCAGATCGTGAATTTCATTTTCCATCCTGCTGATGCGCCACGCGAAGATCAGCAGAATGCCCGTGAACACGGCGACCACAGTTGCGGTCAGCAGCGCGGCGGCAAACTGTCCGCTCACGCGAATGTTCAGCGCTTCCCACGCAAACGAGATAATCAGCACGATCGGTCCAAAGATGCGGGCCATCTTGCTTCCCATTCCCACGCCAAGGAATACCGAGAGCACACCATGCTCAGCCTGTCTCAGCGTCACTGCCATAGTCAACGCGATCAGGCAGGTCAGCAGCGCTGCCGACTGGTAAGTAGCCTGTTGGTGAAGGAGCCCCAAATGCGTGTAGAAATAATCTGCGAGGATCAATACCCCGAGCAGGCAGAGCGCACAAATCATCCCATCGACGATGCGATTGACGTGCTCATTCGCTGCGTCGATCAGCAGGACAGAAACAGCGAGGAGTGCAAATCCAACGACGAGCCTTGCCGGCGGAGCGAAGGCGTGCAAAGGATTGCCGGAGACAGAGAGCGCTCTCGCCCAGAAGATGATGATCGCAGCGCCGAACATCGCCAGCAGTCTTGCAATGCGGCCGATGTAGACGAAAAACTTGAGCATTTCCTCCGGCCCCGATAATCCCAATCCGATGGCGCAAAACAGCCCGGTCAGCAACATCGGCAGGTTCGCCTTCAACGCCTCCCGTGCCTGTAGGTTCGGAGCCATTCCAACCGGCGAAAGTAGCGCGAAGATGGTAGCGAATGCCGCCACTGCAAGAGACGCCACCTGCATCCATCTTGCCGCACGGAACAGCTTCGGGTTGGGCAGCACCGTGAGTCTCTCTGGAACGCTGTCATCT